>NZ_JAQDGZ010000021.1:0-37959 GCF_027663865.1 Coprococcus sp. AF99-45 | reverse complement strand
GAAATGCGAGCATTCCAGTGGCTATATCTTTTTTTCTTACTTCGCCCGGCTATAAACGGAAGTTAAAGTCTGCATATGCTGAGCAGCCGTGTTCGTGGATATCGAGACCGTCGAGTTCTTCTCCTTTGGTGACGCGGAGGCCTACGGTTTTATCGATGATGGTGAATACGATGATTGCCATTACGAGGACGTAGGCTACGGTTGAAAGGACACCGATCACCTGGGGTTTGAGGGTGTATTCCGGGGAGAAGACTCCGACGAGGATACTGCCTGTGAAACCGCATACGCCGTGGACACTGATCGCACCTACCGGGTCATCAATCTTGGCTACTTTGTCGAAGAATTCTACAGAGAATACGACGAGGATACCAGCGATCAGTCCGATGATGATTGCAGAGTAGTTGCTGACGGTGTCGCATCCGGCGGTGATTGCTACGAGTCCGGCGAGGGAACCGTTGAATGTCATGGATACATCTGGTTTTCCATAGCGGATCCAGGTTACAACAAGGGTTGCAAGTGTTGCGGCAGCAGCGGCAAGATTGGTTGTCATTGCGATATCACCGAGGTTTGTGGAAGCTGCTGTGGTAGAGCCGCAGTTGAAACCGAACCAGCAGAACCAGAGAATAAATACGCCAAGAGCTGCAATGGAAAGGTTGTGTCCGGGAATCGCACGGGTATTTCTTTCTTTATCATATTTTCCAATACGAGGTCCGAGGATTTTGGCACCAACAAGTGCACAGATACCGCCGACCATATGGACTGCTGTGGAACCTGCAAAATCGTGGAATCCCATCTGAGCGAGCCATCCACCGCCCCAGATCCAGTGGCCGGTTACCGGGTAAATAAAAATACTGATTGCTGCACTATACAATAAGTAAGCAAGGAATTTTGTACGTTCTGCCATAGAACCGGATACGATAGTAGCGGATGTGGCGCAGAATACTGTATGGAAAATAAGGAAGACTCCGATTGGCAGTCCGTTGAAAAGTCCGTCGGCATCGGCAAGTGTTGTAGGATTGAAGAACCCTTTTATACCGATGATACCATTCCAGTCGGTTCCGTGCATGATCGCAAATCCGAAGATGAAAAAGAACAAACTTCCAAGTACAAAGTCCATCATATTTTTCATCAGTATATTTCCAGTATTTTTTGCTCTGGTAAATCCGGCTTCACACATTGCAAATCCAGCCTGCATAAAGTAAACAAGAGTTGCACCGACAATTGTCCAGATAACATTAAGCAGTAGTTCAGTGGCGGCGGTTGCATCCATTCCGCCCGCAATTAAATCAGATAATCCCATATTTAACATCCTCCATTTCAAATAAAAAGGATAGCTACAATGAATGATCTACAGGCAGTTCATTTGTAGTTATCCTCTTTGATAACGATATTCAACACTATTCTAATTCACATATATTTTTAGCTAAAGAGCAGCAGAGCCACGTTCACCGGTACGGATTCTTACAGCATCCTGTACTTCGTAAACAAAAATTTTACCATCGCCGTACGCACCGGTTTTGATCTCTTCGACAATTTTCCGAATCAGAGGTTCTGCAACTTCCGGTTCAACAACAGTTTCTACTTTGATCTTAGGAAGAAGATTTACGCTGTATTCAGCACCGCGATAAAATTGTTTGTGTCCTTTCTGATTACCATATCCCATAATGTTACTGATCATAATACCGCTGACATTGGAAGCATCCAGGATTGTTTTCAGGGCTTCCAGTTTTTCCGGCTGGATAATGATTTCTAGTTTTTTCATAACTGAGTCCCTCCTTCTCGATTTAAAAAAAGAACAAAAAAGGCGTTCCCCGGATAATAGGGAACGCCGTCGTTCTTGATACGCTTTATTATAGCGACTGATTTTGATTTGTCAAATTATTTTTAAAAAAAATACAAAAAATTCGTGCATTTATTAGGTGTTGACGGATAAAATGTCATTTGCTAGAATAAAAGATAAGTGAAAAAGATTCCTTTATCAAGAAAGTTTTAAGTTAACAAAGCAATAAGTCTGTATTTAAAAAGAAGATATATTTATACGGGGAGAAAAGGAGGAAAAATAAATGATTAGTCTCACATTCGGAGAGCAGGTAAAAATTGTTTTAAGCAGAAAAGATATGACGATTAAAGAGCTTGCAGAAGAAATCGAAGCAAGAACCGGGAAAAAGATGTCCCGTCAGAATCTGACACAGCGGCTTGGCAGAGATAATTTTCAGGAGCAGGATATGCGTATGATCGCAGATATTCTTGGATGCCCGTTCCAGCTCAGCATTCTGGGTAATGCGGATTCGGAAAAGGAGGCTTTGGATGAAGAAGAGATGCCGACGGGAAGAGAACTTGAGAAGCTTACCGCGAAAAAAGAAAGAAAGGCAGCAAGAGAAGAAGCAAAAAAGAATGTAGAACGTGATATTACAGTTGGAGAGATTGTAGATATACTTGAAGAGACAACAGCAGAACCGGAGAAAGAAGCTGTACAGATGGAACTGGATCTTGATGCAGAAGAACATGCTGCCAAGGAGACGGAAAGCATTGCGGATTCAGATACTTTGGAAGAAGATATTCTGACTGAAGAAGAAACAGAGCCGTACACAGAACCGGCAGAAGATGATGTGGAAGTATCTGCAGAAGACGCAGAACAGATTGAAGAAGAATTACAGGAGCCCGAACAGGAAATAGAAGCGGAAGTGGTTGAAGAAGCCGGGGCTGAGGAGATTCCGGAGGAAACTTCTGAAGCTGCTTACCAGGAAGAGGCAGAACCGCAGGAAGAAGCGTACCAGGAACAGCCGGCTTATGAAGAGAATCAGCCGGAAACCTGTCAGAAAGAGGAAAATCCTGTAGTAGAAGAGGCGGAAACTGAAGATGTTCATGAGGAGAAAAATTCACCATTTTCAAAACTTACAAAGCTGATTACTCCGAAAAAGGAAAAGAAATCTTCCGGATGGCCGCAGGATTTCCAGCCGATCAAGCGTCGGGAGGATATTGATGAAGATCTGGTAAATGGAGATGTGAACCCATATACCGGACATGAGTATCGGACAAACAGTGTGCGTATGCATCCACACAGAATCGGTTATGTACAGGTATATGACCGAAAAGATCACAAGTGGACAGACATGACAGAGTGGGCGTTCCTTGGGGTGGAAGAGCGAAAGAAAGCTACGATGGGAAAAGACTACGAGCCACCGATTTATCTGGATTAATCAATGAGTTATTTGTCAGAGCGGAAGATTCCGCTCTGATTTTTTAAAAATGGTAATTTTTACCGGAAAGTCAGAATAGTTTAGAACAGGCAGTTAGAAGGAAGGTGCAGGTGCTAGATTATGAAAAGCTTTATCCGGTATTTATATGAATATCAGAATGGAAAAAGGACAAGAAATACAGGTTTTGTGAAGGTTCTTGAACAGACAGATACAGCGGAAATCCAGATTTATGGGAGAGGATTTCCGGTGGCAGGAGGACGTACACTGGAAATATATCTCTTTTATGAAGAGGATGGCAAGTGTATTGGAATCCGGATGGGAGAGATCAGAGGCGCACAGGCGGCATTTGGCTACAAGCTGAGTTATACGACAGACGATGTGGGAGGAGATGGACAGTTTGGCAGGATTGGTGGAATGATCCTTCGGGCTGGAAACGGAGCGGATGCAGGATATTATGGAGCAGTCTGGGATGAGACGAGACCGGTAGATGTTAGCAGGATGATTACGGAAGAAGAATGGAAGCTAAACAAATCGGGGAAAAATAAAAAAATTGCAAATGGCGGAGACGTGCTAAGCAATGAAAAATACGAGAAGCCAGGAAATGAGAAAATACTTGAGGAGAAAACAAGCCAGAGAAAATATGAGAATATAGAAGAACAGGAGACCTCAGAACAATCTAAAAACACAGATGCAGTTAGGAAATCGAAAAGCAACCCAAATGTGCCGGAAGAAAGAAACTCTCAGAACGCAAATTCAGATTTACCACCAAAAACCACAAAGGATATCATCTATAAAATCACCCGTCAGGAGATTGCCGGACTTCCGCGAAAGGAATGGAAGCTTGCGAATAATCATTTTCTTCTCCATGGATATTATAATTACCATCATCTGGTATCATTTGAAAAAGAAGGGAAATGTTGGATTGGGGTTCCGGGACTTTATTTTCCTGGTGAGCAGCGGGCGGCAGGAGCATTTGGATTTAGTCAGTTCATGAAGCCATCTGATGGTGAACTGGATCTGGAAGAATATGAGATTGAAGATGAGGAACATTTCGGTTACTGGTGCAGACCGGTAGGGGCAGTGATTCGAAAAGAAGTAAAGGAGAAGGAAGATGCGGCAGATATTGACCGAAGACGAAAAATACATGAAGGAAGCGATCCGTCAGGCGAAAAAAGCATGGAAGATTGAGGAAGTACCGATTGGTTGTGTGATCGTATATCAGGGGAAAATTATCGGACGAGGATACAACAGGCGGACAACGGATAAGAATCCCCTTGCACATGCAGAAATTTCTGCAATCAAAAAGGCAAGTAAGGTAATGGGTGACTGGCGGCTGGAAGAATGCACCTTATATGTAACGCTGGAACCATGTCAGATGTGTTCCGGAGCCATTGTACAGGCAAGGATTCCACGAGTGGTTGTTGGATGTATGAATCCGAAAGCCGGATGCGCCGGTTCCATCCTGAATCTTCTACAGGTGGAAGCGTTTAATCATCAGGCAGAGCTTACGACAGGAGTTCTGGAAGAAGAATGCTCACAGATGATGAAGAGCTTTTTCAAGGAACTGCGCAAGAAGCAGAAGATGAAAAAGAAAGAACAGGAATCAGCAAATATGCCGGAAGAAAATCCTTAATCGAAGAACCTGTCAAAGGCAGGCTTTTTTGCATGAAAAAAGCTACGGAAGCAAAATCCGTAGCTTTTGTAATTTCTTTTTTCTGTGCGCTGTGCGTCGAACTAAAGCCTACCAAACGTTACTCTGGCTGTAAACTCAATCCAGGCTACCTTACGGCACCCGAGAGGTTCTGCTTAGTGCTGCTTCGTTCCCGACCTGACACGGTTCACAGAGTCCCGCCGCGTAAGACCCAAATCTCAACGCCACAAACCAGAGGCAGCTTTGACAAGTAAAGCCCTCGGCACAGCATCACCCCCACTATAGCGGATTGTAGGTACAGGGTACCGCTAGCACCCCGGCTGCACAGAACATTATTTTACCGTGTTTTTGTAAAAATGTCAATGTATCTGAGGAGATTTTATTTTATCATTTTGGTTTACGTCAATCTGAAAATGGAGTATGATACTAAAGATAAAACTTTTTGGAAACGGAAAGGAAACGATATGAAAGTACTTTTAGGTGCAGTCAATGCGAAATATATACATTCCAATCTGGCAGTCTACTGTCTGAAAGCATATGCGGAAAAGTATGGTGATACATCAGATGAGATCAGTATTGGAGAATATACGATCAATCAGCAGCTCGATGAGATTCTGCGGGATATCTACAAAAGGAAGCCGGACATGCTCTGTCTGTCCTGCTATATCTGGAATCTTACTTATGTTGAAGAGATCTGCAGGGAGATCAAGAAAGTGATGCCGCAGATCATCATCTGGATAGGCGGACCAGAGGTATCTTATGATGGAGTAAAGGTGCTGGAGCGTCTGCCAGAAGTGGATGGCGTCATGAAAGGAGAAGGGGAGCAGACTTTCTGCGATCTTTTACACTTTTATCAGGACAAGACAGTGGACGGACTTCAGAATATGAAAGGAATCGTATACCGGGAACAGACCGGGCAGATTGTGGAAAATGAATGGCGCAAGACCATGGATCTGAGTAAGGTTCCGTTTGTATATGAGAACATGGAGCTTTTTGAACATAAGATTATTTATTATGAGACAAGCCGTGGATGTCCATTTTCATGCAGTTATTGTCTTTCTTCTATAGATAAGTGTCTGCGGTTCCGTGATCTGGAACTGGTAAAAAAAGAACTGCAATTTTTTATCGATCATAAAGTACCTCAGGTTAAATTTGTAGACCGTACATTTAACTGCAAACATGATCACGCCATGACAGTCTGGCGTTATATCAAAGAGCATGATAACGGCATTACCAATTTCCATTTTGAGGTTGCGGCAGACCTTTTGAATGAAGAAGAAATGGAATTGATAAAAACCATGCGGCCAGGGCTGATCCAGCTGGAAATCGGTGTGCAGTCTACCAACCTGGATACGATACGTGAGATTCACCGGACAATGAAATTTGAACAGGTTGCAGAAGTGGTAAGGAGAATCAATTCTTATGGTAATGTACATCAGCACCTGGATCTGATCGCAGGATTGCCGTATGAAGATTATGAAAGCTTTGGAAAATCCTTTGATGATGTTTATGCACTGGAACCGGAGCAGCTGCAGCTTGGTTTTCTGAAAGTACTGAAGGGTTCTTATATGGAAGAGAAGAGAGACGATTACGGACTGGTTTATAAAGGAATGCCACCGTATGAAGTTTTGTATACAAAGTGGCTTCCATATGAGGATACCCTGCGCCTGAAAGGGATCGAGGAAATGGTGGAGACCTACTATAACAGCAGGCAGTTCTGTTACACGCTTCCGTATCTGATCCGACACTTTAAAAGACCATTTACGCTTTTTGAAAAGCTGGCAGAGTATTATGAAGAAAATGGGCTGGATACTTTAAGTCATGCACGCACGGCAAGATATGAGATCCTGTATGATTTTGCAAGATTTTATGATGCAGAAAGATGTGAGGCGTATAAGCAGCTTCTGACACTGGACTTTTATCTGAGGGAGAATGCAAAGAGCCGTCCGTTATTTGCAGGCGATGAGCGGATTTCCAAAGAAGAGTTCCGCCTGTTCTATGACCGTGAGGATGAAGAGAGGCGTTATCTGGAAAATTATGAAAATATGGAGAAGCGGCAGCTTAGAAAAATGACGCACATCGAGAGGTTTTCTTATGATGTTCTGGGGGATATGAAAGAGGAAGAATGTGTGCTTCTGTTTGACTACCAGAACCGGAACCCACTGGATCATCAGGCAAAGGTATTTTGTGTTACAGAAGAAATCCGGGAATTATGCAAACAGTAACATCTGACAGTAGTAATGGATATCTTGAAAAAAGAAATGAAAGAGTATAGAATGAAAACAAATATGTGATTTGAGGTGAAAAAAGTGTTTAATCCAAAACAGACACGGAAGATAGCGGCAGTGATTATTCTTGTTGTTATTGTTGCAATGGTAGCAACATCAATTATTCCATATATCATATAAAATCAGGAGGATTTTTTTGATGGCGGCACGAAAGAAAAAGAGAGAGTTAAGTGAAAAGGCACAAAAGCGTATCCGGCAGAGAAATCTGCATGTGGGGATTACGGTTATTGCAGCCATCGTGATTATTTTCTCCGTGATTCAGTTCACATTATGGCGGTATGTGAGCAAGGTGGATGAGGAGTATATCTGCAAAAATGTTTTTATAGGGAAGACAGATGTATCCGGAATGACCAAGGAAGAAGCAGTGAAAGCAGTAGACAATACACTTGGAGATTATCGGAACAAGCAACTTGTACTGAAGGTAAAAGATCAGGGCGCAGATGTGTCAATCGAGGAAATGGGAGCGGAAGTAGAAAATATTGATAAGCTTGCAGAAAAGGCGGTCGGATACGGAAAAAATGGAAGCATCTGGAGCCGCTATCAGAAGATACATAATTTAGATAAGAAGAAATATGTCATAGATGAAAGCTTTAAAGTTGATGAAGCAAAACTCAGAGAGCTGATCCAGGAACGTGCGGTTCCGCTGGAACAGAAAGCGGTCAATGCATCGGCATCCTATAACGGAAGCGGATTCGATCTGACGGATGAAGCAGAAGGTTATACGGTTGATGTAGATAAATCCGTGAAGAAGATTAAGAATTTCATGAACAAAAAATGGAATTACGAGGACGCAGAAGTCGAGTTAAAGCTGGATATGGAAAAGCCGACGATCAAAAAGGCAGATCTGGAATCCCTGCAGGATGAGCTTGGCTCTTATACGACAAACGCCGGATGGGGGGACCGCGTGCAGAACATCAGGCGTGCAACGGAGCTGATCAACGGAACTGTTGTTATGCCGGGAGAAGAATTTTCAGTGGAACAGGCCACACTTCCTTACACAGAAGAGAATGGCTATGTGGCAGGAAGTGCCTATGAGAACGGACAGATTGTAGAGAGTATCGGAGGTGGCCTGTGTCAGGTATCTACGACGCTTTATAATGCGGTTCTTTATGCGGAACTGGAGGTCACCCGGCGTGCACCGCATTCCATGAGTGTCAGCTATGTAGAACCATCAAGGGATGCAATGATAGCGGAAGGAATCAGTGATTTTAAATTTGTCAATAATTACGATACACCGATCCTGATCGAAGGATATATTGATGGCAATAACCAGCTTGGTTTTTATATTTACGGAAAAGATACCAGAGCTGCAGGACATTCCGTGGAATTTGAAAGTGAGACTCTGGAGACAACAGAGTATACGAAAAAGTATGTAGAAGATACGGAAAGTGCGGTCGGCTCACAGGAAACAGAGGGAGCCGGAATGGATGGAAGTACGGCACGGCTCTGGAAAGTTACCTATGAAAACGGAGAAGAGGTCAGCCGGGAAGTAATCAATAACAGCACCTATCAGACTTCTGATGTTACCGTGAAAGTCGGGACAAAATCAGATAATGCAGAGGCAACTAAGCTGGTGGAGGAAGCAATTGCAACCCAGGATCAGGAGAAGATTAATGCGGCGATCAGCAAGGCATCTGCACTTAAGTAATAAAAAGCAGGCGGCTGTTGGAAAGAATGGCAGAACAGAAAGAGGATAAAAGTATGAAAGCAGGAAGAGTGTCACAGACCGTCTATCGGCGTTCGGTTTTAAAACAGATACAGAATAATATAGAAGGTATAGATTTTTTAAGACCGTCACAGGAGGAAACCTGTTATATAGCAGATGAAAGTGAAGAGAGGATCACAATCGCAACGGATGTTTCATTAGCCGGAAATGAAAAAGATCTTGGAGTATTTGCCATAGCGCAGGCAGTGGATCAGCTGGCTTCCAGAGGAGCGCGGGCATATGGAATCAGTGTCCGGATCATGCTCCCGACGTTTGCCTATGAGTCCAGATTGAAAGCGATGATGGTGGAGGTTTCGGAGATATGTAAAGAAAAAGGTCTCAGGGTTTTCTTTGCAGATGCGCAAAGTGTAAATGGGATCCAGACGAGTATTGTTCATGTAACAGCACACGGTGAGGCAAAAAAAGAACAGCTGCTTGCAAGCAGATCGGCAAAAGCAGGCGAAGAGATTGTCCTGGTTAAATGGATTGGTATGGAAGGAACCTTACGGATTATACGGGAAGAAGGGGCGGCTCTGGCAGAGCGGTTTGCGCCGGGATTCTTAAATAAGTTGGAAGATATGAGAGATGAAATTTTCAGTGACAGGGCAATGGAGATTGCCGGCCGGAACGGGGTGTCAGCAATGCATCCGATCGGAGAAGGAGGGATTCTTGCAGCACTTTGGGATATGGCAGAAGGTGCAGGAATTGGTCTTTCGGTAGAGATGAAGAAAATGACGGTACGTCAGGAAACGATTGAAGTCTGTGAAGTATTTCATCTGAATCCTTACCAGCTTACCAGTACAGGAGCGGTTCTTATGGTGATACCGAAGGGTGAAGAACTAAAGGAAAGACTGAAAAGGGAAGGTATTCCGGCAGAGATCATCGGACACACAACAGAAGGAAACGAGAGAATCATCTGGAGTGGGGGAGAAAAAAGATTTCTCGACAGACCGGCACCGGACGAACTGGCACGAATTTACGAAATGAAGGAGAATGTAAATGCTTAATATTGTACTTTTTGAACCGGAAATCCCGGCAAATACCGGAAATATCGGAAGGACCTGTGTGGCGACGAATACCAGACTTCATCTGATCGAGCCACTTGGTTTCCGGTTAAATGAAAAGAACCTGAAACGGGCAGGGATGGATTACTGGGAACATCTGGATGTGACGACTTATATTGATTACCGGGATTTTATGGAAAAAAATCCGGGAGCGAAGATTTATATGGCAACTACAAAATCACCGAATCTTTATACGGATGTTAAATATGAACCGGACTGTTATATCATGTTCGGAAAAGAAAGCGCCGGGATTCCGGAAGAAATCCTCTGTCACCACAAGGAAGACAGCATCCGGATTCCGATGATCGGAGATATCCGTTCACTGAATCTTGGAAATTCGGTTGCGATCGTGTTATATGAAGCGCTCCGGCAGAATGGGTTTGCCGGAATGAATACAGAAGGACATCTTCACAGACTGGAATGGGATGAATAAAAAAGTGCTGCAAGGCTAAAAACGCTTTGCAGCACTTTTACTATTGTGAAAAAAATGACTATATAAAATATTTTAAATAATCAACGCATTTAATGGCATTTATTGGTAAAAGTGATGACAATATTTGGAAATTGTATAAGAAAAAATACAATCGTGTGTAAATCAGTGGACATATTTCATAAAAAAGGATATAATAAACGGAGAGTGATATAGAGAATGGAGATAAGTATCATGAAATATAAACAAAGCGTATATAAAACCTTTGCACTCATCAGTCAGTTAGGCATCAGTATACTGGTTCCCATTTTGCTATGCACTTTTTTTGGTACATGGCTGGAAAAGAAGGTTTCTTTTCCAGTTTTTATCCCTTTGGTGATAGTGGGTGTATTGGCAGGTCTGCGCAATGCATGGGTACTTGCGAGACATGCGAATGAAGATCCGGAAGACAAAAACAAAAATTGAGCAGGGAGGAATGAAACAACATGAGTAAAACAGACAATACCGTACTGAAGGATATGATCATCACTATGCTTCTGTATGGAATAATCGTACAGATTGTATGTCTGATTATCCCAGGGGATCATCTGAGAATGACAGCAGGGCTTTGGATCGGGGTGGCTGCAGGTGTTTTCATGGTAATCCATATGAAAAACTCGTTGGATGAGGCGGTACTTTATGGAGAACAGGAAGCACAGAGATACATGCAGAAATCTTACGCGATAAGATATCTGGTTGTAGTTGTAGTATTTATAGCCGTCAGCTGGCTTCAGATTGCGAATGTACTTACACTGTTTGCAGGAATTATGAGTTTAAAGCTTGCGGCATATTTGCAGCCAATTATGCATAAGCTTTTCGCTAAATTCAAAAAATCTAAGTAAAGGAGGTAGAGCGCGTGGGGAACAGCTTAGGAATGCTGGCAGCTAAGGAGCCGGATTTTCAAATTCACGGTCTCGTTAAATTCCAGTTATTTGGGCAGGAGTTATGGCTCACCACTACACATGTCAGCATATTGATCGTAGCGTTATTACTGCTGATTTTTGCGTTGGTTGTCCGAGCTAAGCTGAGCGATGCCGAAGGCAAACCCGGAACCCTGCAGAATATTGCCGAGCTTATCGTTGAGATGCTTGACAATATGGTAAAAGGAAGCATGGGGAAAAACGGACTGGCGTTCCGGAATTATATCGGGTCTTTGTTTTTGTTTTTGATTGTGGCAAACCTTTCGGGACTTTTGGGGCTTCGGCCACCAACTGCAGATTATGGTGTAACACTTCCACTTGGACTTATCACATTTGTGCTGATTCAGTTCAATAACATCAAATACAACAAAATTGAGGCATTTACAGGCCTGTTCAAACCATTGCCGTTCTTGTTCCCAATCAATCTGATCGGGGAGATCGCAGCACCATTTTCCATCTCACTTCGTCTGTTTGGAAATGTGCTGTCCGGTACTGTAATCATGGGACTTATCTATGGTCTTCTGTATAAGATCGCATGGGCATGGCCGGGATTTCTACACATCTATTTCGATGTGTTCTCGGGAGCAATTCAGGCATATGTATTTTGCATGCTGACGATGGTATATATCAATGACAAGATGCCGTCAGCGGAGTAAAAAGCAAACTGGGATCTAAGTTCAGACAGTATCAGGTTTGCAGTGATTAAGGAGGAAAATTATTATGGGTAATATTTCAAATGAAGCTTTAGTTTTAGCGTGTTCAGCAATCGGCGCAGGACTTGCGATGATCGCAGGTATTGGTCCTGGTGTAGGACAGGGTATTGCGGCAGGTCATGGTGCATCTGCAGTAGGACGTAACCCGGGAGCAAGATCAGACATCACGTCTACAATGCTTTTAGGACAGGCAGTAGCAGAGACAACAGGTCTGTACAGTTTGGTTATTGCACTTATTCTCTTGTTCGCAAACCCGCTTCTTGGAAAGCTGTAAAAAAGGTTTTGCCTGTAAAATAAGAGAAAGGAGGCAACGCCTTGGAACGTTTGTTTAATCTGGATGCGCAGCTTCTTTTTGATGCCTGTGTCATGGCACTCAGTATGCTTGTCATGTTCACGTTTCTGTCATATCTGCTTTTCAAACCGGTAAGAAAACTTCTGGAGGACAGAAAGCAGAGAGTTGCTGATGAACAGGAGTCAGCAAAGAATGACCGGAAAGAGGCAGCCGTTTACAAAGAAGAATACGAACAGAAATTAAAAGAAATCGATAAAGAGGCGCAGGCTATTCTCAGTGAAGCACGGAAAAAAGCGATGAAGACCGAAAATGAAATTGTTGCAGAAGCAAAAGAAGAAGCAGCAAGGATCATCACACGTGCCAATAATGAGATCGAACTGGAACGGAAGCGTGCGCTTGATGATATGAAGCAGGAGATGATCTCCATTGCATCAGCAATGGCAGGTAAAGTAGTAGCAGCTTCGATCGATACCAGTGTACAGGATGAACTGATCGAAGAGACATTAAAAGAAATGGGAGAACAGACATGGCTAAGCTAGTATCAAAGGTATATGGTGACGCCCTGTTTGAAGCTGCCCGTGACTGCGGAAAAATGGATGAGATATTCGAGGAAGTACAGAGTATCGGAGTGATCCTCGAAGAAAATGCAGAGCTTCAGAAGATTCTCGGAAATCCGAGAGTTATGCGTGAAGACAAAGAGCAGATGATCGAGACGATTTTCCGCGGACGTGTTTCAAATGAGATTGTAGAGCTGATGAAGCTGATGATCGAAAAAGGGCGCTACAGCAAGATAGATTCTGTATTTGAATATTTTATCGGACTTGTAAAAGAAGAAAAGAAAATCGGGATTGCATATATCGCTACAGCAGTAGAACTGAGCGAGGCACAGAAAGAAGCAGTCATGCAGCGGCTTCTTCAGACGACAAAATATGAATCCTTTGAGATGAATTATCAGGTAGATGCTTCTCTGATCGGCGGAATGGTGATCCGTATCGGTGACAGAGTTGTGGATACAAGTATTAAGACAAAGCTGTATGAACTGTCAAAGAGCCTGAAGAAAATTCAGGTATAGCAGTTAGAATTAGTAGAAAGAAGGTGGATTCGCTCCATGAATTTAAGACCAGAAGAAATAAGTTCTGTGATCAAAGAACAGATTGAAAGATATTCCTCTGAGCTGAACGTATCGGATGTCGGAACGGTTATTCAGGTGGCAGATGGTATTGCGCGTGTCCACGGCCTTGAAAATGCAATGCAGGGTGAACTTTTGGAGTTCCCTTCAGAAGTATACGGAATGGTTCTGAACCTGGAAGAGGACAACGTAGGTGCTGTTCTTCTGGGAGATCATAAGAATATCAATGAAGGTGATACTGTAAAGACAACCGGACGAGTTGTAGAGGTTCCGGTAGGCGACTGTATGCTTGGCCGTGTAGTTAATGCACTTGGACAGCCAATCGATGGAAAAGGACCAATCCAGGCAACCAGGCATCGTCAGATCGAGCGTGTGGCACCGGGGGTTATTTCCCGTAAGTCAGTAGATACACCGCTTCAGACAGGTATTAAAGCGATCGACTCCATGGTTCCGATCGGTCGTGGACAGAGAGAGCTGATCATCGGTGACAGACAGACCGGTAAGACAGCGATCGCGATCGATACGATCATCAACCAGAAAGGGCAGGGCGTAAAGTGTATTTATGTAGCAATCGGTCAGAAAGCTTCGACCGTAGCTTCCCTTGTTAAGACTCTGGAGACCTTTGGGGCAATGGATTATACAACTGTAGTTGTGTCAACAGCCAGTGAGCTTGCACCACTGCAGTACATCGCACCGTATTCAGGATGTGCGATGGGAGAAGAATGGATGGAGAACGGAGATGATGTACTGATCGTTTATGATGATCTGTCCAAACATGCAACTGCATACCGTACCCTTTCCTTACTTCTGAAACGTCCACCTGGACGTGAGGCTTATCCGGGAGATGTATTCTATCTGCATTCAAGACTTCTTGAAAGAGCAGCCCGTCTTTCAGATGAACTTGGCGGAGGTTCACTTACTGCACTTCCGATTATCGAGACACAGGCAGGTGACGTATCAGCATACATTCCTACCAACGTTATTTCCATCACAGACGGACAGATTTATCTGGAAACAGAGATGTTCAACTCTGGTTTCAGACCGGCCGTTAATGCCGGACTTTCTGTATCCCGTGTAGGTGGATCGGCACAGATCAAGGCGATGAAGAAGATCGCTGGTACAATCCGTATTGATCTTGCACAGTATCGTGAGCTGGCATCCTTTGCACAGTTCGGATCGGAACTGGATGCAGAGACTTCCGAACGTCTGGCACAGGGAGTCCGGATCAAAGAGATCCTGAAACAGCCGCAGTACCAGCCGATGCCGGTAGAATACCAGATTATTATCATTTATGCAGCAGTTAAGAAGCTTCTTCTTGATATTGCGGTAGAAGATATTCTGGCTTTTGAAGGCGGACTTTTTGATTATATTAAGACAAAATATCCGGAAATTCCGGAATCTATCAAGAATGACAAAGTGCTGAAAGAAGAAGTAGAAGAAGCTCTCAGAAAAGCAATCGGAGAATATAAAGAACAATTTCAGGCAAGGTAGGTGATACAAAGTGGCATCTATGAGAGATATCAAGCGTCGCCGTACCAGTGTACAGAGCACGCAGCAGATTACAAAAGCCATGAAACTTGTCTCTACCGTAAAGCTGCAGAAAGCAAGAACCCGGGCAGAAGAATCAAAGCCGTATTTTGACTGTATGTATGCAACAATGACCTCTCTGCTTGCAAAGGCAGGGAATATCAATCATCCATATCTGAAAGCAGATGATTCGAAGAAGAAAGCAGTCATTGTTGTAACATCCAATCGTGGACTGGCAGGTGGATATAACTCCAATGTAGTGAAGATGGTGACTGAAAATGAAGCCTTTACGAAGGAGAATATCCGGATCTATGCAATTGGAGGAAAAGGACTGGAACTTCTGAAACA
Organism: Coprococcus sp. AF99-45; assembly: GCF_027663865.1. Taxonomy (NCBI): domain Bacteria; kingdom Bacillati; phylum Bacillota; class Clostridia; order Lachnospirales; family Lachnospiraceae; genus Coprococcus; species Coprococcus sp. AF99-45. The sequence goes on along the minus strand of NZ_JAQDGZ010000021.1, from coordinate 22,653 downwards.
CAAAGGATATGATATTGTCGCTGATTATTCAGAGATGATCGAAGAACCGTCCTATGATGATGCGAAGAGTATTACAAAAAGACTTCTGACAGATTTTGAAAATGGTGAGATTGGTGAGATCTATCTGATCTACACATTTTTCAAAAATACGGTAAGTCACATTCCGACGATGATCAAAGTCCTTCCGGCAGAGGTGCAGGAAGAAGCGGGAGAAGAGGATGCAAAGGCGCAGCTTACACCGATGAACTTTGAACCGGAAGCGGAAGAGGCAATCAGCCTTCTTGTTCCGAAATATATCAGCAGCATTCTGTATGGCGCATTTGTGGAAGCAGTTGCCAGTGAGAACGGTGCACGTATGCAGGCGATGGATTCGGCAACCAGCAATGCGGAAGAGATGATAGATGATTTGGAATTGAAATATAACAGAGCACGTCAGGGTGCGATCACACAGGAACTTACCGAGATCATTGCCGGAGCAGAGGCAATCGGATAAATACAGGTTTCTGTATGTAAGGAGGAGAAAATGGCAGATAAAAATATAGGGAAGATTACCCAGGTTATCGGTGCCGTTCTTGACCTTAAGTTTTCGGAAGGATACTTGCCGGAGATCAACGATGCGGTTGAGATTACGCGCAAGGACGGAGGAAAACTTGTGGTAGAAGTTGCACAGCATCTGGGTGATGATATCGTAAGATGTATCGCCATGGGACCGACAGACGGACTGGTGCGAGGCATGGACGCCGTAGCAACCGGGGGACCGATTTCAGTTCCGGTTGGCGAAGCAACACTCGGACGTATCTTCAACGTACTGGGTGAGCCGATTGATGAAAAAGAGGCTCCGAAGGATGTTGAATACGCACCGATTCACAGAAAAGCTCCAAGCTTTGAAGAGCAGGCAACACAGACAGAGATGCTGGAGACAGGTATCAAGGTTGTTGACCTTCTGTGCCCATATCAGAAAGGTGGAAAAATCGGTCTGTTCGGTGGAGCCGGTGTAGGAAAGACCGTTCTTATCCAGGAACTGATTACCAATATTGCAACGGAGCATGGCGGCTATTCTGTATTCACTGGTGTAGGAGAACGTACCCGTGAAGGAAATGACCTTTACTATGAGATGACAGAATCCGGAGTTATCAAAAAGACAGCGATGGTATTCGGTCAGATGAATGAACCACCTGGAGCACGTATGAGAGTCGGACTTACAGGACTGACTCTTGCAGAATATTTCCGTGATAAAGGTGGAAAGGATGTACTTCTTTTCATTGATAACATTTTCCGTTTTACACAGGCAGGTTCCGAAGTATCAGCGCTTCTTGGACGTATGCCTTCAGCGGTAGGTTATCAGCCGACACTGCAGACAGAAATGGGTGCGCTGCAGGAGCGTATCACATCCACGAAGAACGGATCCATCACATCCGTGCAGGCAGTATATGTGCCAGCCGATGACCTTACTGACCCGGCTCCGGCAACAACATTTGCCCATCTGGATGCAACGACCGTACTTTCCCGTGCGATCACAGAGCTTGGTATTTACCCGGCTGTAGATCCACTGGAATCTACTTCACGTATTCTGGATCCACACATTGTCGGAGAAGAACACTATAAAGTAGCCCGTGGAGTACAGGAAATTCTTCAGAAATACAAAGAACTGCAGGATATCATTGCAATTCTTGGTATGGATGAACTTTCCGAGGAAGATAAGCTGGTCGTATCCAGAGCAAGAAAGATCCAGAGATTCCTTTCCCAGCCATTCCACGTTGCGACACAGTTTACAGGTCTGGAAGGACGTTATGTTCCAATTGGCGAGACAATTCAGGGATTTAAAGAGATCCTCGAAGGAAAGCATGATGATATTCCGGAGGGATATTTCCTGAATGCAGGTAATATCGATGACGTGCTTGCCCGTGTGAAATAGGAGGGACGTCCTATGGCAGATAAATTTAAACTTAACATTATTTCGCCGGAAAAGAAGTTTCTGGAGGGTGACTGCGAATTCCTTGAATTTGTAAGTACTGAAGGAGAACTTGGTATCTATGCAAAGCATATTCCGCTGACGACGATTCTTGAACCATGCGTGATGCGAATCCACAATGACGGGGAGATTAAGAAAGCGGCAATTCTCGGAGGATTTGTAGAAATCCTGCAGGAGAGGGTAACGGTGCTTGCAGAAGATGCACAGTGGCCGGATGAAATTGATGTGGCACGTGCCGAAGCGGCGAAGAAGCGCGCTGAGGACAGAATTGCTGCGAAGCAGGAAGGCACAGATATGCGCCGTGCAGAGGCGGCACTGAAAAGAGCAGTTGCCCGAATTGGAGCAGCTCAGTCATAAAGCATTAAAAACCGAGAATCCTTTGTTGGATTTTCGGTTTTTTTAATGAAGGAAAACTGGACAATAAGGAGGAATTTGCCTATAATAATTTTATTATATGATGATACCAGGGGCAAAAGGTCAGAAAGCTGATGCAAGCTTGCTTGCAAGAGGATTTTTGACCTCTTGACCCGCCAAGAACATGAGTAAGTAGCCATTTTTCAAAGAGAAATGAGCGGATTACGAATGTTTTTGAGGATTGCGAGAGTGCAAAGTACGTAGCAATCTGGTACCAAAGGGGTCAAAATACCTTTTGACCCCAACATCATTATATAGCGTAAAAAGAGTATGGATGGCCGGATAAAATTGAGAGGATAAAGGGATGAACAAACAGGACCAAATGACAATGCAGGAAGCGGAACGAAAGATGGAATCTTTGAGGGAAGTGTTTCAGGTTGTCAGACTGGTAGACGGGGAAATGCTGATGGATCGGGAAAAACGGATAAATGCAGGAGATTTATCTGAAACGTGTCAGTGTTACAGTTTCTGGAAAAAAGACAAGGAATGCGAGAACTGTAGCTCTCTTCTGGCACTGAAAGAACAGACGCAGAAGATAAAATTTGAATTTCTGGATTTGCAGGTATTTCAAGTGATCTCGCGTTATGTTGAGATTGATGGCAGACCCTATGTTATGGAAATGATTCAGAATCTTGATGAGAGTATTCAGATTGATCAGGAGGGGGATGATAAGCTGATCAGTAAACTGTCAGGATATAATGAAAAGCTATATACGGATGTAATGACTGGGATATATAATCGGCGTTTTTTTGAAGAAAAGATCAAAAACATGGAGGATGAAGCCGGAATTGCAGTGATTGATCTGGATGATTTTAAGCTTCATAACGATACTTATGGACATAGTGCGGGAGATGCGGCACTTATAACGACTGCGAACATTATCAAAAAATATATCCGGAAGACGGATATTCTGATCCGGTATGGTGGAGATGAATTTTTACTGATCCTTCCTTCGATTAAGAAGCATATTTTTGAAGATAAGCTAAAACTGATCCGGGAAAAAATCCACGATGCGGTTGTGCCGAAGTATGAGAAAATGCAGCTTTCGGTCAGCATCGGCGGAGCTGTATTCCGCGAAGGCAATATTGAAGATGCTATTGCCAGTGCTGACAGACAGATGTATATAGCTAAAAATTATAAAAATATGGTTGTCACAGAATGGGATGAAAATGGAAAGAAAAAGGAAGAAAATTCTGCATCAGAAAAACTGAAACAGCAGATCCTTATCGTGGATGATTCGGAAATAAACCGCGAGATTCTGAAAGAGATCCTGAAAGAGGACTACCGGATTTTGGAGGCGGCTAATGGAGAAGAATGTCTGGAACAACTGGAACGGTATGGAACAGGGATCTCACTGGTGCTGCTCGATATTGTGATGCCGGAAATGGATGGATTTGAAGTCCTTGCTGCGATGAACCAGAATCATTGGATTGAAGATATTCCGGTAATCATGATTTCCAGTGAAGATTCAGACAGCTATATCAGACGGGCATATGAGATGGGCGTTTCAGATTACATCAGCTGCCCGTTTGACGCAAAAATCGTATATCAACGCGTCCTGAACATGATCAAGCTATATGCAAAACAGAGGAGACTGATCCGTCTGGTGACCAGGCAGATTTACGAAAAAGAGAGAAATAACCGGATGCTGATCGGTATCCTGAGCCAGATTGTTGAGTTCAGAAACGGAGAAAGTGGTCTGCATGTGATCCATATCAATCTGATCACACAGCTTTTGCTGGAACAACTGGTGAAAAAGACAGGAAAATATCAGCTCTCATGGGAAGATAGATTATTGAGTGCAACAGCATCGGCTTTGCATGATATCGGAAAGATTGGAATTGACGAGAAAATTCTGAACAAACCGGGAAAGCTTACCAAAGAGGAATTTGAGATTATGAAGACACATACCTTAATCGGTGCACAAATGCTGGATAATCTGGATATGTACCGGAATGAAAAGCTGCTCAAGCTTGCATATGAGATTTGCCGCTGGCATCATGAAAGATATGATGGAAAGGGATATCCGGACGGACTTGTCGGAGAAGAAATTCCGATTTCGGCACAAGTAGTATCGCTGGCGGATGTGTATGACGCCCTGGTGAGTGAACGGGTTTACAAGAAGGCATTTTCGCATGAAAAAGCACTGGAAATGATCCAAAATGGTGAATGCGGTACATTTAACCCACTGTTACTCCGGTGTATGACCGAAGCACAGGATAAATTAAAGACAATGATGGAAGTAGCAGAAAAGAATAAAAAGGAGTAGAAAAGACAGAATGAAGGCACTTGTAATTGCAGAAAAACCTTCTGTTGCGCGTGATATTGCGCGTGTACTTAAATGTGGGAAAAAGATAAATGGAGCAATTGAAGGAGAGCGTTATATTGTAACCTGGGGACTTGGTCATCTGGTTACCCTGGCAGATCCGGAAGATTACGATAAAAAATATAAAGAGTGGAAAATTGATGTGCTTCCGATGAAGCCGGCTCCATTTAAGCTTGAAGTAATAAAGCAGACCGGAAAACAGTTCGCAGCGGTGAAAACACAGATTCACCGCAAGGATGTGAATGAAATTATCATTGCTACGGATGCAGGACGAGAAGGAGAGCTGGTAGCAAGGCTGATTCTGGAAAAAGCAGGAAGCAAAAAGCCGATCAAGAGGCTGTGGATCTCGTCTGTAACAGATAAAGCAATCAGAGAAGGTTTTGCAAAGTTGAAGAACGGGCATGAGTATGATGCGCTTTATGATGCTGCAATGTGCCGTGCCGAGGCAGACTGGCTGGTTGGAATCAATGCAACAAGGGCACTGACCTGTAAATATAATGCGCAGCTTTCCTGTGGACGTGTGCAGACACCAACGCTTGCAATGATTGCAAAGAGAGAAGAAAAGATCCGTAGTTTTATTCCGGAAGGTTATTATGGAATGACTGCAAAAGGACAAAATATTATGCTGACCTGGCAGGATCAGAAGTCAAAGAGTTATCGCTCATTCGATAAAGAGAAAATGACCGGACTGATGAAAAAGCTGGATGGACAGAAAGCGGTAGTGGAAGAGATTAAAAAAACACCGAAAAAAACGTATGCACCGCTTTTGTATGATCTGACAGAGCTGCAGAGAGAAGCCAATCAGCGGTTTGGATATTCGGCGAAAGAGACGCTGAATATCATGCAGAGACTGTATGAGAATCATAAGGTGCTGACCTATCCGAGAACGGATTCCAGATATCTGAGCAAAGACATTGTTCCGACGATCAAGGACCGTCTGGAGGCATGTGGTACAGGACCGTACCGTAAGCTTGCAATGACAGCGAAGAAAAAGGATCTAAGCGGAAAGCTCGCTTTTGTAAATGATGCGAAGGTATCGGATCATCATGCGATCATCCCAACGGAGCAGTTTGTGGATCTGAGTCATATGACAAATGAAGAGCGGAAGATTTATGATCTGGTTGTGCGGCGCTTTCTTGCTGTGCTTTATCCGCCATTTGAGTATGAGCAGACACAGGTTACGGTGAAGGTTGGCGGTGAAACCTTCCTTGCGTCTGGAAAGATTGTGAAAGCACAGGGATGGCGGGCTGTTTATGAAGAGGAAATCTATTCGACTGAGGATGAAGAAGAGGAAGAAGCATATGAGTCTGGAAAGGGTTTGAAAGGACAGACACTGCCGGAACTGGAAAAAGGACAGGAGATTAAAGGACTTGTGTTGTCATTGACAGAAGGTAAAACGAAGCCACCGGCACATTTTAATGAAGCAACACTTCTGTCAGCAATGGAGAACCCGACGGCTTATATGGAAAGCCATGACAAAGCGATGGCGAAAACGCTTGGCGAGACAGGAGGATTGGGAACGGTTGCGACAAGAGCGGATATTATTGAAAAGCTTTTTAAAAGCTTTTTGCTGGAAAAGCGTGGAAAAGATATCTATCTTACATCGAAAGCGAAGCAGCTTCTGGAACTTGTGCCGGAAGAGTTAAAACAGCCGGAACTTACAGCAGACTGGGAAATGCGTTTGTCGCAGATTGCGAAGGGAAAGCTTTCGCGGAAGGATTTTATGAAGGATATTGATAAATATACGGATCAGGTGGTTTCTGAGATTAAGGCGGGAGCTGGAACGTTCCGGCATGATAATCTGACAAATAGTAAATGTCCGCGATGTGGTAAGAGAATGCTTGCAGTGAAAGGAAAGAACAGTGAGATGCTGGTTTGTCAGGACAGAGAGTGCGGATACCGCGAAACAGTATCACGGACAACGAATGCGAGATGTCCTGTGTGTCACAAGAAGATGCAGCTGAAAGGAAGAGGGGATGGACAGATTTTTGTGTGTGTCTGCGGACATAAGGAGAAGCTGACATCGTTCCAGGAGAGACGGAAGAAAGAAGGTGCGGGAGTCAGCAAGAAGGATGTGCAGAAATATTTAAGACAGCAGAAGGATGAGCCGGTGAATAATCCATTTGCGGATGCGCTGGCTAAGATTAAGTTGTAGGTGGCGAATGGGATGGCGTGTGGAAGGTTTGGCTTTCTGGTACGTCTCATTGACTTGATGGCTGTAGTACAAAACGCAGCCGGAAAGTCAAACCTTCCACACGCCTGTGCATTGGCAGACGGGGATGTTGTGGCGAAGTGGAAAAAACAGAGTTTATTTTTACTTATTTATTGCTTTTGGATGAACATAGGCTTAAATTCATGATATTTTTCAAAATGGGACTCATCTACACGTATGAAAGCAGATCCGATTTTGGCATGAAGATAAGGGATAATATCGCTGTCGTAATTGCAGATGGTGTTGAGTGCAAAGACATGATGATTATCCGGATTGTCCATATATTCGTCATCTTCATTACCAGCCATGAATCTCCAGCCACTGTCCGGATTCCCTTCTGTTGGCTCTTCGCGGAGCATGTAGCCGACTTTGTAGCCTTCTTTTGTGATCTTATCGGAAACGATACAACCTTCCCCATTCGGCTCGTCCCATTCGATTAGATTTTCAATCGGAATTTCGATAAATCCCTGCTCTTTTTCTGCCATTTTTTTCCAGTATTCTTTTAAAATATGAAGCAATGCTTTTGCATTTTCTGTTTCTGTGGCAGAATTGTATTCCTTCATCTCACTAAAAGTTCCGGATTCACTGACGATTCCAAGAAGCCATTTTCCAAAGAAAGATTTCTTGAATTTAAAGATCATACATTTGATCCCATCCTCATCCTCAAAAGAAGCTGTATACTCAATCTTCGCCGGTTTCCGCCCCAGCTCAGCCGGATCAGCCAACCAGTTTTCAAGTTCCTCCATAGCATTCACAATTTCATTATTCATAACTTTGCACCTCACTACTTATAATAATTCCATGTTGATTGATTTTTCTGTAAAGCCATATTTTTTGTACATTTCATATGCAGCAACATAAAAAGTTTCTCTACCTAAAGCATCCTGAAAAGCATCCAAAGAGAAAAAATTCTTACTTTCTTTGTAAATATCAGGCCGCCAGTTCACATGCAAAGCCTGAACCTGATTCAGGATATGTACTACACTGTCAAAATCACTGGTTTCCGCAGGTCTGATAATTATATCCATATATGTCCTCCCTCGTAAAACATGAAAAAATATATACCTATAATTCAGTATACCATAAACCCAATTATTTCAATATAGAATATGTTCTTTTATAATTTAAAAGATTTGCTACTCATAGCAAATTATATGGTAATCAAAAAACTAGTAAAGTAATTTCCACACAACAAATATCATCTCTTCATAAAAACATTTTAATAAATAACCTTTTCATCAACAAATTTCAACCGCACATTTGCCAAGCCACAGGACAAACGTCCGCCTGGCGCCCGTCCTGAACAACACTCAACTTCGCGAGTAGAGTTCCGGGGCACAGGCTGTCCGGTGCCGCCACTTGCCGCTTCCTTCCCCGTTACCTCCCTGTTACATTCCGAATCCGCCCCGGAGACAGGATTGCCCGAAAATCGTCCCCCTTCCACACCCACCTCCCAGGAACCCCACTCCCCCATACCGCATACACTAAAGCATAGAAAAAAGAAATGGAAGTGTCAGACATGGACCTGAGATTGCCTTATTATATGATGTATCCGATTCCATACGCATTTGACGAAGACAAAATCCAGAAGCGCGACCGGGAATACCTGCAAAGTATGTATCCGGCAACAGCAAAAAAGATTTTTCCATATATACAGGAAGAATGCGACCGCCAAGAATATGAAGGAAGCATGATCTATGATGAGTACCCGGATAAGCTCCAGCTGTGCCTGATGTGTCGCAGGGCGTATGAACAGGTCATGAAACAGGAAAAATGGGAAAAAGAGACCTATACTCCGGAACAGATCCGGGAGATCGTAGAAATTCTGATGTACCAGGAATTGATGGAAAGAAGAGGAAAAGGCAGGCGGCAACAGGAAAAAACAGTTGCTTCATGCACAGGACTTGTGCTATAATATCGTCCGATATAAAAATGACAGCATCTGAAACACAGTTTCGGTAAGGAGTGAGCCAGGGTACATATGAAGAATATTATATTTATCGGAATGCCGGCAGTTGGAAAAAGTACCGTCGGAGTGGTAGTCGCAAAGCGGCTTGGATACGAGTTTATTGATACAGATCTGTTGATTCAGAAGCAGGAGAACAGACTTTTGCGGGAGATTATCGCAGAAGAAGGTCTGGATGGATTCTTAAGTATTGAGAATCAGGTCAATCGTGATGTGGAAGCGGAACATGCGGTGATTTCCCCGGGAGGAAGCGTAGTTTACTGTGAAGAAGCAATGAAGCATTACAAAGAGATCGGAACCATTGTTTATCTGCATGCGTCATTTGAGGTTATCAATTCCAGACTGAAGAATGCAAAGAAAAGGGGAGTTGCACTTCGGGACGGGCAGACGCTGAAGGATCTATATGACGAAAGAGTAGTATTATTTGAAAAATATGCAGATATTACTGTTTCAGAGGATGGACTGGAGCTGGAAGAAACCATTGAAAATGTAATGGAAGTTTTGGAAAATCAATAAATTTTTTAAAGAAATTATTACAAAAGTTTTACGAAAATGAAGAAAGCAAGATAAATAATTTTGCAATGAATATAGAAATATGCTATACTGATATGTGATATAGAGGATTATTACAAAAAGCTTCATACAAATCCTGAGAGATCTGGAAAGAATAAAAAGTATGAGGTTTTTTATTCATGAAATAATAAAGAGTATGAATAGAGTGTTTGACAGAAGTATAGAACAGGATATATTTCAGAGGGAAAGAAATCGTTAATTGAGGTGCGAAATGGAACAGTATATTATTAAGGGTGGCAATCCGCTGGTCGGCGAAGTCGAGATCGGTGGAGCAAAGAATGCAGCACTGGCAATTCTGGCAGCTGCGATTATGACAGATGAGACAGTTACTATCGATAATCTTCCGGATGTCAACGATATCAACGTTCTGCTGGAAGCAATCAGTGGAATTGGTGCCGAGGTTGACCGTATTGACCGGCACACAGTCAGAATCAACGGAAGCAACATTGAAAATTTTGATATAGAATATGATTACATCAAGAAGATCCGTGCATCTTATTACTTGCTCGGAGCACTTCTTGGTAAGTATAAAAGAGCAGAAGTCGCTCTTCCGGGAGGATGCAATATCGGAAGCCGTCCAATCGACCAGCATCTGAAAGGTTTTCGTGCGCTTGGTGCTTATGTGGATATCGAGCATGGCAAGATTATCGCAGAAGCAGAGCGTCTGATCGGAAAGCACATTTATTTTGATGTGGTAAGCGTAGGAGCTACGATCAACGTTATGATGGCAGCATCGATGGCAGAAGGACTTACGATCCTTGAGAATGTGGCAAAAGAGCCTCATGTTGTCGATGTGGCAAACTTCCTGAACAGTATGGGAGCGAACATTCGTGGAGCAGGTACGGACGTGATCAAGATCCGCGGTGTATCCCGCCTTCATAAGACAGATTATTCTATCATTCCGGATCAGATCGAAGCCGGCACATTTATGTTTGCGGCAGCAGCAACCAGAGGTGATGTGACTGTTATGAATGTCATTCCGAAGCATCTGGAAGCTACGATTGCAAAGCTTGTTGAGATCGGATGTGAAGTAGAAGAATTTGATGATGCAGTGCGTGTTGTGTCCAAAGGAGATCTTCATAATACACAGGTGAAGACTCTTCCATATCCGGGATTCCCGACAGATATGCAGCCGCAGATCGGTGTTACACTTGCTCTTTGTAAAGGGACAAGCACGATTACAGAAAGTATTTTCGAGAATCGTTTCAAATATCTTTCAGAACTTGCAAGAATGGGTGCAAATGTCAAGGTTGAAGGCAATGCAGCGACTATCGAAGGCGTAGATAAATTCTCGGGAGCAAGGGTCAGTGCACCGGATCTTCGTGCAGGAGCAGCACTTGTGATTGCAGGAATGGCCGCAGATGGCATTACGATCGTAGATGACATCGTATATATCCAGAGGGGATACGAACGTTTTGAAGAGAAGCTCAGAAGTCTCGGTGCAGTGATCGAGAGAGTTTCTACAGAACGTGAGATCCAGAAATTCAAGTTAAAAGTAGGTTAAGACAGGAATTCCTGTTTTGATAGAACATATTTCCCAAAATGTATATTGACGGAAGGTATGGACAGTGTTATGATGTGTAGCGGTAACAATTAAATACGCTTTCTCTTATTCAGAGTGGTGGAGGTACAAAGGACCTGCGAAGCCACGGCAACCCCGGTAAGCCGGAAGGTGCCAACCTGAGCGAGCAATCGAACAATAAGAGGATTGATGATGAGATATCAGGTCAGTCCTTTGGGGCTGACCTTTAAATTTGCATAGACAGAAGAGAAATTCTGTTTGTCGATTTTCATTATTCCAGAGATAAGAGAGGCAGATACAAAGAAGAAAAGAAAGGAAAAAAGATGGAGAGATTATTATTTACTTCTGAATCAGTAACTGAAGGACATCCGGATAAGATGTGCGACCAGATTTCCGATGCGATCCTGGATGCACTTATGGAGCAGGATCCAATGAGCCGTGTAGCTTGCGAGACATGCGCGACTACAGGAATTGTTATGGTAATGGGAGAAATTACTACAAATGCATATGTAGATATTCAGAAAATCGTTCGTGATACTGTTCGCGAAATTGGTTATACAAGAGGAAAGTACGGATTTGATGCTGACACATGTGGCGTTCTGACGGCAATTGACGAACAGTCAAGCGATATTGCTATGGGTGTTGATAAAGCTCTTGAAGCAAAGGAACACAAGATGTCAGATGAAGAATTGGAAGCAATCGGTGCAGGAGACCAGGGAATGATGTTCGGATATGCATCTGATGAGACAGAAGAATATATGCCTTATCCGATTGCTCTTGCACACAAACTTGCAAGACGTCTTACAGAAGTAAGAAAGAACGGAACACTTCCATATCTTCGTCCGGATGGAAAAACACAGGTAACAGTAGAATATGATGAAAATGGAGTTCCGGCCCGCCTTGATGCAGTAGTACTTTCTACACAGCATGATCCGGATGTTTCACAGGAACAGATCCATGAAGACGTGAAAAAATACATTTTTGATGAAATCCTTCCGGCAGATATGGTAGATGAGAATACAAAATTCTTCATCAATCCGACCGGACGTTTTGTGATCGGTGGACCACATGGGGACAGCGGCCTTACCGGACGTAAGATCATCGTAGATACTTATGGGGGAATGGCGCGTCACGGCGGTGGAGCTTTCTCAGGAAAAGACTGTACAAAGGTAGACCGTTCAGCAGCTTATGCAGCACGTTATGTTGCTAAGAATATCGTAGCAGCAGGAATTGCCAAAAAATGCGAGATCCAGCTTTCTTATGCAATCGGTGTTGCACAGCCGACATCTGTCATGGTAGATACTTTCGGAACAGGAAAGATTGCGGATGATAAGCTTGTGGAAATCGTTCGAGAGAACTTTGACCTTCGTCCGGCTGGAATTATCAAGATGCTTGATCTGAGACGTCCGATCTACAAACAGACAGCAGCTTACGGACACTTTGGACGTAACGACCTGGATCTTCCATGGGAGAAGTTGGATAAAGTGGATACTTTGAAGAAATATCTTTAATAACAGGTTCTGAATTTGATCGTTTTAGAAAAAATTTAGAAAATTTTACGGGTGCTTTGATGTGAAGCACCCGTTTTTATGATATGCTATTAGTTATCAGGCAGACTTGCGTGAGCGCCATACGGACCTCATAACCGGGCGTGCACGATGAATGGAGGATGAATATAGCATGAAACTAAGGACGAAACTGGTGATTTCTTTTGTGACGATGATCACGATACCGACTATCCTGACAACGGCATTTATATTTGGAATTGCGCGTTATCAGATCGGAGTCATTGAGCATACTTATGGAATTACCGGTGAGGAATATAAAGATTTTGCAAAATCCATCAGAGTGTTGGGAGATATGCCGGAGATCCAGCAGTTTATTATAAGCGCATGTATCGCAGTAGTCCTGATTCTGACATTTACAGCGATGATCATGATGGTGTGGATTTATGGAAGTATCATCAGTCCGATTCACAAGTTGCAGGAAGCAGCGCAGAACGTAGAAGAAGGCAATCTGAATTTTGAGATCAAGCCGGAAAAAGATGATGAGATGGGACGGCTGATGCAGGCATTTGAAAAGATGCGGATCCGTCTGAGAGATAATGCAGAGGAGAAGCTGAAGAGTGACCGGGAAAGCAAAGAACTGATCAGCAATATTTCCCATGACTTAAAGACGCCGATCACAGCGATCAAGGGCTATGTGGAAGGAATCCGTGACGGGGTTGCAGATACGCCGGAGAAGATGGAAAAATATATCGGAACCATTTATAATAAGGCGAATGAGATGGATACGCTGATCAACGAACTGACCTTATATGCGAAGATCGATACAAACCGGATCCCGTATAACTTTGCACCGCTTTCAGTCAACGATTATTTCAATGACTGTGCCGAAGATATTGAGATGGAGCTGGATTCAAAGAATGTAGAGTTTGGTTATTTCAATTATGTAGAGGGTGATCAGAAGATCATTGCAGATCCGGAACAGTTAAAGAGAGTGATCAACAACATTGTCAGCAATTCTTTGAAATACATGGAACGAGAGCACGGGCTGATCAATCTGCGGGTAAAGGACGTAGGTGATTTTATTCAGGTAGAGCTTGAGGATAACGGAAAAGGAATCGCAGCGAAAGATCTGCCGAATATATTTGACCGGTTCTACCGGACGGATGCTTCAAGGAATTCATCCAAGGGCGGAAGCGGAATCGGTCTTTCAATCGTGAAGAAGATCATTGAAGATCACGGTGGCAAAATCTGGGCGACCAGCCGGGAAGGTGTTGGCACAGTGATGTATTTTGTAATCAGAAAATATCAGGAGGTACCGATAAATGAGTAAGATTTTAATTGTAGAAGACGAAGAGAGTATTGCAGATCTGGAGAAAGATTATCTGGAGCTGAGTGGATTTGAAGTAGAGGTTGCAAATGATGGACAGACAGGGCTTGATAAGGCGCTTTTCGGTGATTTTGATCTGGTGATCCTGGATCTGATGCTTCCGGGCGTGGATGGCTTTGAGATTTGTCGTAAGGTTCGTGCGGAAAAGAATACACCGATCATCATGGTATCTGCGAAAAAAGATGATATCGACAAAATCAGAGGACTCGGACTTGGGGCTGATGACTATATGACCAAGCCGTTTAGTCCAAGCGAGTTGGTGGCAAGGGTAAAAGCACATCTGGCACGTTATGAGCGGCTGATCGGAAGTGCCGTGGAAGAGAATAAGGTGATTGAGATCCGTGGACTTAAGATTGATACCACTGCACGCCGAGTGTGGGTAAACGGAGTGGAGAAGAATTTTACCACAAAAGAGTTTGATCTTCTGACCTTCCTTGCCAGTCATCCGAACCATGTATATACCAAGGATGAACTTTTCAGCGAGATCTGGGATATGGAATCCATCGGAGATATCGCAACGGTAACTGTGCACATCAAGAAAATCCGTGAGAAAATTGAATATGATACCTCAAACCCACAGTATATTGAGACAATCTGGGGTGTGGGATATCGTTTCAAGATGTAATGAAAAAGAATAAAAGGAAAGAGATTACAGTATGATAACCAGTACAGGAAATGCCAGGGTAAAACAGCTTGTTACATGGCAGAAAAAGAGAAAGGCACGTGATGAAGAAGGCGTCTATATCGTAGAAGGGATCCGGATGTACCGGGAAGCTCCGCGTGCGCAGGTGAGAGAGGTTTATGTATCGGAGCAGTTTTACAGCCGATATGGAGAAGAGCTGGGACTTTCGGCATGGGGAAGACAGATGGAAATTCTGTCAGATCATGTATTTTCCCACGTGTCAGATACAAAGACACCACAGGGGATCCTGCTTGTGATGGAGCAGAGGAGCTGTGAGATATGTGAGATGCTGGATCTGGACGCGCAGGGAAGGAAACCGCTTTTGATGGTGCTGGATAATCTGCAGGATCCGGGAAACCTGGGAACCATTCTCCGTGCGGGGGAAGCGGCAGGCGTAACCGGCGTGATCATGAGTCACGACTGTGTGGATATTTACAATCCCAAGGTGATCCGTTCAACGATGGGATCGGTTTACCGAATGCCGTTTGTGTATGTAGAGCATTTGCCAGAAACCCTGGAAGTACTTGCAGAAGCCGGGATTCATTCCTATGCGGCACATCTGAAAGGAAAGAACAGCTACGATCAGGAGGATTACACAAGAGGGACAGCATTTTTAATTGGAAATGAGGGTAACGGACTTCGGGATGAAGTGGCAGATGCAGCAGAGTGTTATATCAAGATTCCGATGTGTGGAGAGGTAGAATCACTGAATGCGGCGGTTGCATCTTCGGTTCTGATGTTCGAGGCGGCAAGACAGCGACGGTAGTGATGAGGGGAAATCAAGCGCAAAGGAGAGTGTGATTTGATGAAACCGATAATCGATTTAAATAAAGAATATGGATTGGTATTCGATGGAGGAGGAGCCAGAGGTGCGTATCAGATCGGTGCGTGGCGGGCTCTTTCGGAAGCTGGTGTGAAGGTCAGTGCAGTAGCGGGTACTTCTGTGGGCGCCCTGAATGGCGCCCTTGTTTGTATGGGAGATCTGGAGAAAGCAGGACATATCTGGAAAGAGATGGCATTTTCCCGTGTTATGGATGTGGATGATGAGTTGATGGAACAGTTCTTTGATGGAGAGGCATCCATAAGAGAGATTTTGAAAGGTCTCTGGAAGAAGCTTGCAGATGGTGGAATTGATATTACACCGCTTAAGGAATTGATCCATGAGGTTGTAGACGAAGAAAAGATCAGGAAATGCGGAAAAGAATTCTGCCTTTTGACATTTTCTGTATCGGATATGAAGGAACTGGATCTGAGTATTGAAGATATACCGGAAGGTCTTCTGGAGGATTTTCTTCTTGCCAGCGCATATCTGCTTGGATTTAAAAATGAACCGCTGCACGGCAAGACATATATTGATGGTGGTGCGGTCAATAATGTGCCGACCGCGTCTCTTCTAAAAAGGGGATATAAGGATCTGATCCAGGTAAGGATCTTTGGTCCGGGAAGAGTGCCGAAGACGACGATTCCGGAAGACGGCTCTCTGTTGGAGATCGAACCGAGAGTAGGACTTGGCAGTATTCTTGAATTTTCGGCAAAGCGGAGCAGACAGAATTTGAAAATTGGCTATTATGATGCAAAAAGAGCGCTTTACGGGCTCACTGGATCGATTTACTATATTGAAGAAACACGAGAAGAGTGTTATTATGTAGAAATAATGAAGCTTTTGAGCGAACTTGAAAAGACGGAATATCGTTTCAAACTCAAGTTGCCGATCGGCTGTTCAGACAGAGAGTTGTTCTATGGAATGCTGGAGGCAAGTGCGAAGCTCATGAGAATTCCAAAATATAATATTTATACAGCAGATGAACTGTGGAATGAGACGAGCAGAAAGTACGAGACTCTTACAGATGAGGGAAAAGAAAAACTGCCGAAATTCGTCCATGCGATTGCAAAGCTGAGAAAGGACTACAAGATGAATTTAAAAGGAAGAAGTTTTTTGAAACTGGAAGATTATACACCGGCAGAGATTGAATATCTCGTTGACCTGGCAGGTGAATTAAAGGCAAAGAAGAAAGCAGGAATTAAAGGACACAGCCTGGAAGGAAAGAACATTGCCCTTATTTTTGAAAAGCCATCTACAAGAACCAGATGTGCATTTACCGTAGGAGCACAGGATGAAGGTGGAATCCCGACATACCTTGCAGGTAATGAGATCCAGTTAGGCGATAAAGAGAGTATCGAAGATACAGCACGTGTACTTGGAAGAATGTTCGATGGAATCGAATTCCGTGGATTTGAACAGAGATACGCAGATGTACTTGCAGAGTACAGTGGAGTTCCGGTATGGAATGGTCTGACAGATACTACACATCCGACACAATGTCTGGCTATGCTCCTTACCATGAAAGAAGAATTCGGACACCTGAAAGGTCTGAAGGTTGCATACCTTGGAGATGGACGCAACAACGTTGCGAACAGCCTTCTGGTAGGATGTGCCAAAATCGGAGTAGATGTAGCAATCGTTGCACCGAAGCCACTCTGGACTTCGGAATCTCTGTGGAAGAGATGTGATGAATATGCAAAAGAATCCGGAGCAACTATCGAGATCACCGATGACCTTGATGGTGTAAAGGGAGCAGATGTCATTTACACAGACGTATGGATTTCCATGGGTGAAGAAAAGAAAGAGCAGGAAAGAGAGCGTCTCGGAAAGCCATATCAGGTAAATGCAGCTCTGATGGAACGTACAGGAAAAGATACTACAATCTTCTCACACTGCCTGCCGGCGATCAAAGAAAAAGAAGTTACCGAAGAAGTATTTGAAGGACCACAGTCAAGAGTATTTGATGAAGCTGAGAACCGTCTGCATACAATCAAGGCAGTTATGGTTGCAACTTTAGGAGAGAACGAATAATAAGCATGAAAGCGGAGATATTAAAGATGCTCCGGCAGAGCGATGGGTATCTGTCGGGGCAGCAGCTCTGTGACCACTTTCAGGTGTCCAGGACTGCTGTGTGGAAAGCAATCAATCAGTTAAAAGAAGAAGGCTATGAGATTGAAGCCGTGAGAAACAAAGGTTATCGCATTGTGGATATTCCGGATCAGATTACCGCGGATGCGATAAAAAGCTGTCTGGAGACAAAATGGATGGCGAAAAATCTGGAGTATTATGACGAGATCGATTCGACTAATAACCGGGCCAAAGCACTTGGCGAGGCCGGAGGTGCAGATGGAACTCTTTTTGTTGCGGAGACGCAGACGGCGGGAAAAGGAAGACGCGGCAGATGCTGGCAATCACCGGCGGGCAGCAGTATTTCCATGTCGATTCTGTTAAGACCTGTAATGAATCCGTCAGATGCACCGATGCTGACACTTGTCATGGCATATGCGGCAACGAAAGCTTTGCGTGAAAAGACCGAGTTGGATATAGGAATCAAATGGCCGAATGATCTGGTCGTGAGTGGAAAGAAGATCAGTGGGATACTGACGGAGATGAGCGCAGAGATCGATTACATCAATCATGTAGTGATCGGAATCGGAATCAATGTCAATATGGAGTCCTTTCCGGAAGATATTGCAAAGACAGCGACTTCACTGCGGATCGAAGCGGGCAAAGAATTTCGCAGGTTTGAGCTGATCGCTGCGATCATGGAGCATTTTGAAAAAGCCTACGAAGCGGTCTGCGAGGCGGGAAGTCTGGAGCCGATCATGGAAGATTATAACCGTCTGCTGGTAAACTGTGGGCGTCGGGTGCGTGTACTGGAACCGGAACATGAATATGATGCACTGGCACTGGGGATTGACAAGACCGGGGAATTGCAGGTAGAATGTGAAGACGGCAGCCGAAAGTCTGTCTTTGCCGGAGAAGTTTCGGTACGTGGAATTTATGGGTATGTATAGAAGGAGAATTTATGTATCAGGATAAGATCGTATTATGCGGAGCCAACTCTTACGAAGAAAAATTTTATATGAATCCGGATTTTGATAATCTGCCACAGCACATCAAAGATGAATTGAAGATCATGTGTGTGCTGTATGTACATGATGTCGGGGGAATCCTTACACTTGTATTTGAGGAGAATGGGGAGCTGGAATTTGAAGTGACTTCTGCAGAGGGAGATCCGATGTTTGACGAGATCGGAAGCCGTCTGAAGATCAAGGAGATTCAGACAGACGAGAAGAAGCAGGAGCTTCTGACACAGCTTCAGCTTTATTACAAAGTATTTTTTCTGGGGGAAGAGATTGAATGATAAAGACACTGACGATAGGAAATGTAGAGCTTCCGAACCGTTATGTGCTGGCACCGATGGCAGGGGTAACAGACCTGCCATTTCGTCTGTTATGCAAGGAACAGGGAGCAGGGCTTCTGTGCATGGAAATGATCAGTGCAAAGGCGCTCCGGTATAAGAATAAGAATACCAAGGCGCTGCTTGCGATCGATCCAAGAGAATACCCGGTATCACTTCAGCTTTTCGGGGAAGATCCGGACATCATTTCCGAGCAGGCAAAGCGGATCGAAGAACTTCCATTTCAGATCCTGGATATCAATATGGGCTGTCCGGTTCCAAAGGTCGTGCGCAATGGAGAAGGTTCGGCGTTGATGAAGGATCCGAAGCGAATCTATGATATTGTATATAAGACAGCGAGAGCGATCAAGAAACCGGTGACGATAAAGATCCGCAAAGGATTTGACGATACCTGTATCAATGCACCGGAGATTGCGAAGGTTGCAGAAGAAGCAGGTGCAGCGGCAATCGCAGTACATGGAAGGACCAGAGAACAGTATTACTCCGGAAATGCAGACTGGGAGATTATCCGTAAGGTGAAAGAAGCAGTGAAGATTCCTGTAATCGGAAATGGGGATGTGACAAGCGGACAGAAGGCACTGGATATGTTTGAGCAGACCGGCTGTGATGGTGTGATGATCGGAAGAGGCTGCCAGGGAAATCCATGGATCTTCAGGGAATTACTGGCATATGAAGAGACCGGATCCATTCCGGAAAGACCGGGCACAGACCAGATCCGGGAAACAATGCTACGTCATGCAAGACTGCAGATCGAGTTCAAGGGAGATTATATCGGAATCCGTGAAATGCGCAAGCATGTGGCATGGTATACCAAGGGAATGCAGGGTTCTGCGAAGCTCAGAGATGAGATCAATCAGGTGGAAAGTTATGAAGAACTGG
This sequence comes from Coprococcus sp. AF99-45, assembly GCF_027663865.1. Classification (NCBI taxonomy): domain Bacteria; kingdom Bacillati; phylum Bacillota; class Clostridia; order Lachnospirales; family Lachnospiraceae; genus Coprococcus; species Coprococcus sp. AF99-45. The sequence continues at coordinate 2,965 of NZ_JAQDGZ010000021.1, read as the reverse complement.
AGAACCTTTTAATGGAAAAAATCGGATAGACATAAAACGTGTTCTTTCGCATGAGAGAATGCGTTTTTGCATATATTAAACCAGCAAAGAATTGTTGACACAGCCGCCGGAAATATGTATAATAATGAAATTGTGAAAGTAGCTTTAAATGCGGATAAAATCAGTATCTGCGGCTTGAATAGAAAATGATTTGTCGGTAAGTAAGGAGAATTATAATGGAAGCAAAGAAAACATTACTCACCTATACAGGACTTAAGAAACTGGAAGATGAGCTTGAAAATTTAAAAGTTGTGAAAAGAAAAGAAGTAGCAGGAAAGATCAAAGAAGCCAGAGAACAGGGAGACCTTTCAGAGAACGCTGAGTACGATGCAGCAAAGGACGAGCAGCGTGATATCGAGGCACGTATCGAAGAACTTGAGAAAATCCTCAAGAATGCAGAAGTTGTAGTAGAAGATGACGTAGATCTTGATACCATCAACATCGGATGTACAGTAGATGTATATGATAAAGAATTTGAAGAGGAAATCGTATTTCAGCTGGTAGGTTCTACAGAAGCAAACAGCCTGGAAGGTAAGATTTCCAATGAATCTCCGGTAGGAAAAGCCCTGATCGGTAAGAAAGTCGGAGACGTAGTAGCAGTTGAGACACAGGCAGGAGTTATTGAGTACGAAGTACTGAAGATCAATCGTTCAGTATAAGATGGTATACAGCAGAGAGAAGGAGTGAAAAAAGTGGCAACACAGCAGAACAATGGACAGGAACAGGATTTGAATCATTTAAGAAAGGTGCGCCGTGAGAAACTTGCAGAACTGCAGGCAAACGGACAGAATCCTTTTGAGATCACAAAATATGACGTAACACATCACAGCCAGGAAGTGAAAGACAACTTTGATGAACTGGAAGGAAAACACGTTGTACTCGCAGGACGTATGATGTCCAAACGTGTGATGGGAAAAGCATCTTTCTGTAATGTGCAGGATTTACAGGGAAATATCCAGTCTTATGTAGCAAGAGACAGTATCGGAGAAGAAGAATATAAAGCATTCAAGAAGATGGATATCGGTGATATCGTAGGTCTTGAAGGAGAAGTATTCAAAACAAAGACAGGGGAGATTTCCATTCATGCATCTGCTGTAAAGCTTCTCTCAAAGAGTCTGCAGATCCTTCCGGAGAAGTTCCACGGACTGACAAATACAGATACCCGTTATCGTCAGAGATATGTGGATCTGATCATGAACCCGGAAGTAAAGGATACTTTTATTAAACGTTCCAAGATCCTTACCGCAATCCGTAAATATCTTGGAAATGAAGGCTTTATGGAAGTAGAGACTCCGATGCTTGTACAGAATGCCGGAGGAGCAGCTGCAAGACCGTTCGAGACACATTTCAACGCCCTGAACGAAGACCTGAAGCTCCGTATCTCTCTGGAACTTTATCTGAAGAGACTGATCGTTGGTGGTCTGGAAAGAGTATATGAGATTGGACGTGTATTCCGTAATGAAGGTCTTGATACAAGACATAACCCGGAATTCACTCTGATGGAACTTTACCAGGCATACACAGACTATCATGGCATGATGGATCTGACAGAGAACCTGTACCGTTTTGTTGCACAGGAAGTTCTTGGAACTACTCAGATTGTATATAAAGGAATCGAGATGGATCTCGGAAAGCCGTTCGAGCGTATCACAATGGTTGATGCTGTTAAGAAATATGCAGGTGTTGACTGGAACGAAGTAGAAACTCTTGAACAGGCAAGAGAACTTGCGAAAGCACACAATCTTGAATTTGAAGAAAGACATAAAAAAGGTGATATTCTGAATCTGTTCTTCGAAGAATATGTAGAAGAACACCTTCTTCAGCCGACATTCGTTATGGATCATCCGGTTGAGATTTCACCACTTACAAAGAAGAAACCGGAAAATCCGGACTATGTAGAACGTTTCGAGTTCTTCATGAACGGATGGGAAATGGCAAATGCATACTCAGAGCTGAATGACCCGATCGATCAGAGAGAACGTTTCAAAGCACAGGAAGAACTGCTTGCACAGGGGGATGATGAAGCCAACACAACAGATGAAGACTTCATGAACGCACTGGAAATTGGTATGCCGCCTACAGGTGGTATCGGATTCGGTATCGACCGTATGTGTATGCTGTTGACAGGGGCTGAGGCGATCAGAGATGTGCTGCTGTTCCCGACAATGAAGTCCTTAGATGGTGTAAATAAGAAAAATGATGTAAATAATACAGCTTCTGAAGCACCTGAAAAAAATGTAAAAACTGAGTCTGAAAAGATTGATTTTTCTAAGGTAAAGGTAGAGCCTTTATTTGAGGAATTTGTTGATTTTGATACATTCAGCAAGTCAGATTTCCGTGCAGTAAAGGTTAAAGAGTGTGTTGCAGTACCGAAGTCAAAGAAACTGTTACAGTTTACGCTTGATGACGGAACAGGCACAGACAGAACCATTTTAAGCGGTATTCACGCTTATTACGAGCCGGAAGAACTGGTTGGAAAGACGCTTATCGCTATCACTAACCTGCCGCCGAGAGCCATGATGGGAATTGAATCCTGTGGAATGCTTCTCAGTGCAATCCATGAGGAAGAGGGCGAAGAAAAACTTCATCTTCTGATGGTTGATAACCATATTCCAGCAGGTGCAAAGCTCTATTAAGATGATGTAAAGATGTACCGTTTTACCGAATAGACGGGACGTACTTCATTTGATAAAAAACTAAAAAAACAGCGATTTACATCAAACTTACATCATTTGATGCAGAAATCGGTGCAAGCAAGAAAAAATCGCATAATTTGGAACATCAGCAGGAAAACAAGCACGAGCAAAGCGAGTATTTGTTTTCACCTGATGTGACAACGACAAAATCAAGGAGTGCGAAGCACGGCAACGGCAAAGCCGTTGGATTTTGGAGTGATAAAAGAGGGGCGTGTGAAAAAACGAAAGTT
>NZ_JAQDGZ010000020.1:0-54999 GCF_027663865.1 Coprococcus sp. AF99-45 | reverse complement strand
CCTGTCTTGAAAAACAATATTTTTCCGAAATGATTAATATTGGTTGTTTAATACCAATAATTGCAGGTGATACAAACTCTGGCAATACAGCTACTTCTATTTTTTCAAAAAGTAACTCATTTTGTACTATATCTATTATTTCTTCTGCTATTGGATTTTCCATACTAATCACATGATTTTTAACATATCTTCGTAATCTTATATTACTTCGTATCATTATTATGATCTGAAATATACTTCCTATCCCCCAGATAATCAAACCAATATCTAATATCATTATTTTCCCATGTTGTAATTTATAATAAATGAAATCTACTATTTTGGGTAAAATATTGTCTGAATAAGAAGTATATGTAAATGGAAAATTAAATGGAAGTACCATCCTTAGTAATATAATTCCTATTATCCAGAATATAAAACGTAAACTTTTATCAAAAAATATTTTTTTCTTATATATCAGATAATGTAATATTATGCAGAGAATATTTGTACACAAGAAGCATGTGATAAAAGGTCCCAATGACAATGACATATCTGGCTACTCCTTTAATTCTTCTTTCTTCTTCCTAATTAAATTTTCAAGCTGTTCGAGTTCCTCAATATTGGTTTCCGTTTCTATTAAAGAAGTTAATATCAATTTTTTTGATCCAATAATATCTTTGTAGCTCTCACTAAAATATTTTCCTTTAGAAACTGTTGGCATAAAATATCGACTCATAACATTACCACTATAATCAATATATGCAACTTTTACATATTCTTCTTCTAATAATTTTCTAATACATGCATGAATTGTATTAATATTTAATTTTTCATTTGCTTTCAAGATTTCAGATGCAGCCATTGGTTTATCATTTTCCCATAAAATATTCATTACATCCATTTGTTTATTTGTTAATCTCTTTTTAAACATATAATCACCTCCTATTACCATATTATAAACTTCTTTTTTTAATATATCTACTACAGATTAAAATTTTATTATTTTTTCATCTTGACTTTTTATTATTACAATTATATTATCAAATTAACATATTTAATTTTTTAATAAAGGAGGGATTTTCATGACTAAGAAAGCAACCCACAAAACCTGTTTCATTCTGTTATTTTTGTTCATTCTTCTTACTGGCTGCTCAACCAAAAAAGCATCTGAATCAGCCGTAAGTCCGGAAGCTGAAGCAGTACTCAATGCGATGTTCACTGCACCAAATGATGACTTGTATTCTTTGGATTCTTCTACTGTAATCGGTGAGAATAGCACGGCAGATTCTGAAAATGCTTCCGTTAATTCTGAGAAAATTCTCGAAAACTGGAACAAACTTGTAGGAAAATACTTTGAAACGGGACGATTAGAATATTTTATTTCAACCTATGGTCAGACCTATCTGTCCGAAGCAGCTTATAATAATACAAAAATAACGGTAAAAGATATTTCACTTGATTCCAAAACAGATGATTCTGAAACAGTTCTTGTGACTTTTAAGATCAATAAAGAAGAAATGGTCGAAAAAATCTATTTTTCTTATGACCAGGATGGTTTGATAAAAGACGTTTATCCAATTAATTTTAAATAATTTATAATAAAGGACACGGCTTCGCCAAGCGAAAGCCGTGTCCTTTATTATATCTTCTCACTATTAAAATTTTCAAAAACATTTCCATCCTTACAGATGCAGTACCCTGTCCTTAATCTCCTGGGTCCTTCCCTGATTCCAGAACTGGGTTCCGATATATCCGCAGGTTCTTCTCGCTACAAAGAGCTTATCCTGATCCCGGTTGCCACAGTTCGGGCATTCCCATACCAGCTTTCCGGTCTCGTCCTCGATGATCTTAATCTCTCCGTCATAACCGCAGACTTCACAGAAATCACTCTTGGTATTCAGCTCTGCATACATGATATTCTCATAAATGTACTGTAATACGGAAAGTACCGCCGGAATATTGGTCTGCATATTCGGTACTTCGATATAGCTGATCGCCCCACCCGGTGAAAGCTTCTGAAATTCCGATTCAAATTTCAATTTGCTGAACGCATCAATTTTTTCGGTAACATGTACATGATAGCTGTTCGTAATATAGTTCTTATCTGTAACGCCCGGAATGATTCCGAAACGCTTCTGCAGACATTTCGCAAACTTGTATGTGGTAGATTCCATCGGTGTGCCGTATACGGAATAGCTGATATTTTCTGCTTCTTTCCATTCTTTACATTTATCATTCAGGCGCTGCATAACTGCCAGTGCAAATGGCTTCGCCTCCGGATCTGTATGGGATTTGCCAAGCATCCGCATACACATCTCATAAAGTCCTGCATAGCCAAGAGAAATGGTGGAATATCCGTCAAATAACAGCTTGTCAATCGTCTCACCCTTTTTCAGACGGGCAAGTGCCCCGTTCTGCCACAGGATCGGTGCAACATCTGAAACGGTTCCAAGAAGACGTTCATGTCTGCACCGAAGTGCTCTGTGACAAAGCTCCAGTCTCTCATCCAGGATTTCCCAAAAACGTTCCATATTGCCCTCTGCTGAACATGCCACGTCAACCAGGTTGATCGTTACAACCCCCTGATTGAAACGTCCATAGAACTTATGACTTCCGTCTGCATTTCTCTGGGAATCTTCTACGGTAAGGAATGAGCGGCACCCCATGCACGGATAAACATCTCCGTTTTTCAGTTCTTTCATGATCTTTGCAGAAATATAATCCGGCACCATACGCTTTGCCGTACATTTTGCAGCCAGCTCAGTCAGATACCAGTATTTGGAATCCTCGGTAATATTATCTTCATCCAGTACATAGATCAGCTTCGGAAACGCCGGTGTGATCCATACACCCTTTTCATTCTTAACACCCTGCATACGCTGCTTCATCACTTCTTCGATGATCATCGCAAGGTCATCCCTGGTTCTTCCTTCCGGAACCTCATCCAGATACATAAACACCGTTACGAAAGGTGCCTGTCCGTTACAGGTCATCAGTGTGATCAGCTGATACTGGATCGTCTGGATTCCGCTCTGTACTTCAGTACGAAGCCTTCTCTCTGTGATCTTGTCGATGATCGCATCATCCAGAACCTCTCCGGATTCTATTCTTTCTTCAATGACACTTTTGCGGAGCTTCTGACGGCTTACATCTACGAATGGTGCAAGATGTGACAGCGTAAATGACTGTCCGCCATACTGGTTACTTGCAACCTGTGCAACGATCTGTGTGGTCACATTACACGCGGTAAAGAAACTATGTGGTTTCTCGATCATCGTCTCGCTGATGACAGTTCCGTTCTGGAGCATATCCTCCAGGTTGATCAGATCACAGTTGTGCTCTTTCTGCGCAAAATAGTCCATATCATGAAAATGAATGATTCCTTCTTCGTGTGCACGGACGATTTCCTCCGGAAGAAGGACTCTCTTGGTAAGGTCCTTGCTGACCTCTCCTGCCATGTAATCTCTCTGTGTAGAGTTGATCACAGGATTCTTATTGGAGTTCTCCTGCTTTACTTCCTCGTTCATATGATCGATCAATGCAAGAATTCCATTATCCGTTGTATTCGACTTTCTGGTTAATTCTCTCTTATAGCGATAGCGGACATACTTCTGGGCAACCTCATAACCACGCATCTCCATAATGCCGGTCTCAACCATATCCTGGATGTCCTCCACATTCACTGCATGCGTAAATTCCTCTGCCTGCTGTGCAATCTTCTCCGCAATTGCAATGATCTGAAAGTCATTCATCCTGTGGATGTTCTCAACCTCTTCATTCGCTTTTTTGATCGCATTCACAATCTTCTCCAGCCGGAAGTCTACTTCCTCACCGTTTCTTTTGATTACTCTCGTCTTTACTTCCAAATCCATCCCAACTTTCTCCTAACTTTGTTCCATCGCTCCACAAAATATAGTGTCACTTTTAAGTTTCTCCACTATATTTTGCGCTCTGTAGTATATGATACCCCATATTCACGAAAATGAAAAGGGGGATTTTTGTTTTTTTTATGTTATTTTTTTATCTTGCCATTTTCCAGATTCGGTCTTAAGAATTCTTCTTTCGCATACTCCCAGATCGCTTCTGAGCCTTTTGACGTATTCCGGTTACGGTTCAGGATCTGTTCAATATGAACATCGTGTTCCTCCCACGCTTTGCCGTCTGTAGCCGCATTTAACATGATCGGCTGGATATTGTCCATCGTCCGGGCAAACTTCGACTCAGCAGTCTCCTGTGCCTCAAATTCCTCCCAGAGCGCCCGAAATTCCTTTCCCTGCTTTTCCGGAAGAAGTCCGAAAATCCGGTCCGCAGCCTTCACTTCCCGTTCCCTCTGCGTCTTCTTCGCATCTTCATCATAGGCATAGGTATCCCCCGCATCAATTTCTACAATATCATGGATCAAAAGCATCGTCACTGTCTTAAGAACATCAATCTTCTCATTGGCATATCCCGCAAGCAGAACCGTCATGATCGCCATATGCCACGCATGCTCCGCGTCATTCTCCTTACGCACCCCATCCGTCAGATATGTCTGCCTTCCAATAAATTTTTCCTTATCAATCTCCCGAAAGAAATTAAATAATTGCGTAAGTTCCTCTTTTTCCACGTTTTTGCTCCTTCTATGATGAAATACACTCTATTTGAACACCTCAAAATCCTTTTTCTCAGTATACGCACACTGTTATATATTCTACCACAAACTACCCTGTATCGGAACTTTTATTTTGTAAAAGATTGTACCATTTTTCCCAATAAATTTTGTCAAAAATTCCGTATTGAAAAAGCGCGCAATCTGTAGTAGATTACGCGCTTCCACATAAATTTGTTTCCTATTTACCATTTTTTTCGCTTCGACACCTTCAACCGGTTCATCGCCCTTGAAAGCGAAGCCTGTGTCCGGTAATATTCCTGTATACTCTGTTTCTGGCGAAGCTTTTCTTCTGCATACTCCATCTGCTCCTGGGCATGTCTGGCATCGATATCCTCCGGTTTCTCTGCCGTCTGCACCAGCATCGTCACACGGTTGTTGACGATCTCAAGGAATCCGGTTCCGACCGCAAGGTTCACCCATTCGCCTTCTTCAAACTGAAGCATTGCCTCACCGATCACCACAGCGATCACCATATCTTCATGGTGCGGAAGAATTTCCATTCCACCGCCGTCCGGTACCGGCACGATCATCTTTCTGCAACGTCCTTCATAGAATACCCGGTCACTGGAAATGATTTTAAGTCCAAATGTATCCATACCTGGCACCTCTATTCTGCTTTTTCAGCCTTTGCCTTCTCGATGACTTCATCAATCGTTCCTACATTGAAGAATGCATTCTCCGGATACTCATCCATTTCTCCGTCGAGGATCATCTTAAATCCTCGGATCGTCTCTTTCAGAGGTACATATTTTCCCGGAACTCCGGTAAATGTCTCTGCAACGAAGAATGGCTGGGAGAGGAATTTCTGAATCTTTCTTGCTCTCATAACCGTTGCCTTGTCTTCATCGGAAAGCTCTTCCATACCAAGAATTGCGATGATATCCTGCAGCTCTTTGTATTTCTGCAGAACCTCTGTTACACGGTTTGCAACTTCATAATGTTCTTCTCCGACAATATCCGCCTCCAGAATACGGGAGTTAGATTCCAGTGGATCAACTGCCGGGTAAATACCCTGTTCTACAACCTTACGGGAGAGTACGGTTGTTGCATCCAGATGAGCAAATGTAGTTGCCGGTGCCGGGTCTGTAAGGTCATCGGCAGGGACATAAACAGCCTGTACGGATGTGACAGAACCATTCTTTGTAGATGCGATCCTCTCCTGCAGTTCACCCATTTCAGTTGCCAGTGTCGGCTGATAACCTACGGCTGATGGCATACGTCCAAGAAGTGCGGATACTTCGGAACCTGCCTGTGTAAAACGGAAAATATTATCAATGAAAAGAAGCACATTCTGATGTTCTTTATCACGGAAATATTCAGCCATTGTAAGTCCTGTCTCAGCGACACGCATACGTGCTCCAGGTGGTTCGTTCATCTGACCAAACACTAAGGCTGTCTTATCCAGAACTCCGGATGCTTTCATTTCTGTCCAGAGGTCGTTACCTTCACGAGAACGTTCTCCAACACCGGTAAAGATGGAATATCCGCCGTGCTCTGTGGCTACGTTACGGATCAGTTCCTGGATCAGTACAGTCTTACCTACACCGGCACCGCCGAACAGACCGATCTTACCACCTTTTGCATAAGGTGCAAGCAGGTCGATAACCTTGATTCCGGTTTCCAGGATTTCTACAACCGGGCTCTGGTCTTCAAATGACGGCGGATCTCTGTGGATCACCCAGTGTTCGGTATCTTCTTTGATTTCTTCGCCATTGTCGATGGTTTCTCCAAGTACGTTGAACAGACGTCCAAGGGTCTGCTCTCCAACCGGTACTTTAATTCCAGAACCGGTAGCGGTTACTTCCATGTCCTTGCAAAGTCCTTCACTTGCTGCCAGCATCAGACAACGAACCTCATCATTTCCCAGATGCTGCGCAACTTCCATAATACAGGTTTTTCCGTTGTTCTCCACCTGCAGGGCATCTTTGATGCACGGCAGATTTCCGTCTTCAAATACAACGTCAACAACTGGTCCCATGACCTGTACAATACGTCCTTTATTCATACCTGTTTTCACTTCCTTTTCCGTTTCTGGGCTTTGGCGCCTGCACAAACCTCAGTAATTTCCTGTGTGATTGCAGCCTGCCTTGCCCTGTTATATATAATAGAAAGATCTTTGATGATTTCCTGCGCGCTGTCTGTTGCTGATTGCATTGCTGTCATTCGCGCATTGTGTTCGCTTGCATATGCCTCTACCAGACATCCATAGATCATACCAACCACGTAGTTTGGTACGATGCTGTCCAGAACCGCCTCTGCTGATGGATAAAGCGCGATCGCCTCTCTATGGATGTTAAGCGGCATTTTCATTTCATTAAATGAAGATCTCTCAAGCGGCAGGATCTTCATTTTTTCAACCGTTGTCAGCATCGAATTTTCCATTCTGGTGTAAACGATGTAGACCTCGTCCAGTTCACCTCTCTCATACTGGGAAAGAATCACTTCCGCGATATCTCTTGCCCTGTGCATGGTCGGTTTCTGCACAGTATAGAGGAAATTGGTGTCAATTTCCACACCCTTATTCGCATAATAGTGTCTGCCAAGCTCACCGACTACGAACAGCTTATGCTCTCCCGGTTCCTCCAGGATCTCATCCTCCACCTTGACAATGTTGTGGTTGTAAGCTCCTGCAAGTCCTTTATCCGCAGTAATGACAATGGAACCTATCTTTCGTTTCTCTTTTGGAATCTCTTCCCGCGCATCAAAATACCGGTGCTCGATCTCAGGAATATGCCTCAGGATTCTGGAAATCTCTCCCTGAAGTCCGTAAAAGTACGGCTCTGAATCTGTCAGCTTTTTCTTCGCCTGTCTCATCTTGGTAGACGAGATCATATACATGGCGTTCGTGATCTTCATCGTATCTTTGACGCTGTTGATTCGAGTCTGTATTTCTCTGATATTTGCCATATTAACACCTGCTGTCTTTGAATTCCTTCGCTGTTTCCACAATCTTTGCAGCCAGTTCATCGGACAGAGCCTTTGTCTGCTCAATCTCTTCACTGATTTCCGGATGAACTGTTGCAAAATAATTCAGCATATCCATCTGGAATTTCTTAACCTCTTTTACCGGAATTCCCAGAAGCACTTTATTTCGTGCTGCGCAGAGGGTGATGACCATCTCATGCATGGACATTGGATGTCCGAGTGGCTGTTTCAGAAGTTCCATCAGACCAGATCCATATTCCAGCTGTTCCTTTGTTGCTGCATCCAGATCGGAACTGAACTGTGTGAATACTTCCATCTCACGATACTGTGCAAGATCGATACGGATACTTCCGGCTGCCTTCTTCATTGCCTTTGTCTGTGCTGCACCACCAACACGGGATACGGAAAGACCTACGTTAACCGCCGGTCTCATTCCTGAGAAGAACAGATCACTTTCCAGGAAGATCTGTCCATCTGTAATGGAAATGACGTTAGTCGGAATGTATGCAGATACATCTCCTGCCTGTGTCTCGATGATTGGAAGTGCTGTGATCGAACCGCCTCCCATTTCATCACTTAAACGGCTTGATCTCTCAAGCAGTCTTGAATGCAGATAGAAAACATCTCCAGGATAAGCTTCACGTCCCGGTGAACGTCCAAGAAGCAGGGACAGCGCACGGTATGCAACTGCGTGCTTTGAAAGATCATCGTAAACGATCAGGACATCTTTTCCTTTATGCATGAAATGTTCTGCGATCGCGGTTCCTGCATATGGTGCAATATACTGAAGCGGTGCACAGTCACTTGCTGTTGATGCTACTACGATGGTGTAATCCATTGCGCCGCCGTTTTTAAAAGTATTGACAACCTTTGCGATCGTTGATGCTTTCTGACCGATTGCTACATAGATACAGATGACATCCTTACCCTTCTGATTCAAAATCGTGTCTGTAGCAATGGAAGTTTTTCCTGTCTGACGGTCTCCAATGATCAACTCTCTCTGTCCACGTCCGATCGGGAACATAGAATCGATAGAAAGGATTCCTGTTTCCATTGGAACGCTGACGGATTTACGGTCTACAATTCCTGGTGCTTCATTTTCAATCGGTCTGTAATCTTCTGCTTCGATTTCTCCCGCTCCGTCAATCGGAGCTCCAAGTGCATTTACGACACGTCCGATAAATTTATCACCAACCGGTACTCCGGCTTTCTTTTTGGTACGCATCACTTTCGTACCTTCTTTGATCTCTACATCTGATCCGAACAGGATGCAGCCGATCGTATCTTTCTGAATGTCCTGAACCATACCTTTCAGTCCATTTTCAAATGTCACGATTTCTCCGTACATTGCATGCTCTATTCCATAGATATTTGCAATTCCGTCACCGACAGAGACAACCGTACCGACCTCGCTGTCTTTACTGATCTGATCAAAGTTCTCTATTTCATTTTTCAGAATAGAAATAATTTCATCTGAGCTAATTGAACTCACTTTGTTCACCTCCAGGTCAATTTTTGCTCTAATCTCGATAATCTTCCTTTCAGACTCCAGTCATATTCATCATCACCGGTCTTTAAGATAAATCCGCCAAGTAATGCCGGATCTTTGACTATCTCAATCTTCACATCTGTCTTATGGTACTTCTCACAAAGAAATTCTCTGATTTTCTCAAGCCGCTTTTCATCTGGTGCTTCCACACAGGTAAGCGTTGCCATCTGGATTCCTTCCTGCATTTTACAGTATCTGTCATAAGCAAAAAGAATCTGACTGATCTCGCTCATTCTCTGATTACGGCATACAACCTTGAGAAAGTTTTTTATTTCGTCCGGGAAAATCTTGTCGATCGAACTTAATTTTTCCCGCATCGGTACCACCGGACTTGCAAATGTTTCTTCAAGCACCGGTACTTCTTCAAAAAGCTTTTCAGTCTCTCCTACCGCTTCTTTTGAAATTCCAAGCTCATATAAAACACGTGCATACTGTTTTGCCGAAGGGCTACAGCAATACTCTTTATTTAACCTCTTCATTGACATGAGCATCACCTGCACCTTTCAGAAACTGATCATATATATCCTGATTTCCTTTTGTGTCATCCACAATCTTACGTGCTGCCTGCATTGCCAGTCCTGCGATCTCACTTTGCAGATCATTCATGGTCTGTTTGCGTTCATTTTCAATCGTCTTTCTGGCATCTTTCAGGATTCCTACGGCTTCCGTATTGGCTTCCTGAAGGATACGCTCTGATTCTCCGGCTGCAGTTTTCTTAGCTTTTTCCACGATCTGAATGGATTCTTCCTTTGCTCCTTCCAGAGCCTTTTCATATTCCGCTTTCAGTCTCGCCGCTTCTTCCTGACTATCACTGGCATTTTTCAGTCCGTCAGCAATCATTTTTTCACGTTTTTCCATAATTCCCATTACTGGTTTGAATAAGAATTTTTTCAGCAAAAGATAAAAGACAATCAGGTTGATGATCGTAAAGAGAAGGCTTACATTAAACTGTATCACCTGTCCCACCTGCCTTTCTTCATTTTACTTTTCTTATTTCAGCATTAAGATGATAAGAAGTCCGATAATGAAACCGTAAATAGCGGTTGCCTCTGCAAGTGCACAACCAAGGATCAGGTTCTTGCTGATCTTGCTTTCTGCTTCCGGCTGTCTTGCGATCGCGTCTACTGCTTTACCTGTTGCAAGGCTGATTCCAAGTCCTGCTCCTAAACCTGTTAAAACTGCTACTGCTGCTCCAATTGCTACTAACATAATCTTAATCTCCTTTTTTCTTATAGATTTGTGTTTCTTCTGTCATTTCGGGATTATTCCTGCTCCTCATTCATGAAAAGTGCTGTCAGGAATACGAATACATATGCCTGCAGGAATCCATCGAAAATATCGAAGTAAAAACTAAATGGTATCGGGATAAGAACCGGAGCCACTGCTTTTAAAAGCTCCATGATAACAAACGCTCCCAATACATTACCGAACAAACGCATGCAAAGTGATAATGGTCTGATCACAATCTCCAAAACCATAATTGGTGCTACGAATGGTACCGGCTTTGCAAAATGCGCCGCCCAGTGCTTAAATCCATTCTTCCGGATTCCGGAAAATTCAATCAGGCACATACTCATGATCGCAAGTGCTGCTGTTACATTGAGGTCTTTTGTCGGTGACTTAAATCCGAACAGACCAATGATATTGGCTATCCCAATATAGATAAGCACTGTAATCAGATACGGAATATATTTCCTGTTTTCTTTTCCCATGATGTCTTCAAAGAAGTCCAGTCCTTTTCCTATTGCGGATTCCAATAAAAGCTGAACCTTTCCCGGATTTTCGACGCTCAAGCTTCGGACAAATATGATACAAAGTCCTACGATTACCGCCATGATGATCCAGGTAACTACGACCGACTCTTTTACCGGTATTCCGCCGAATATCGGGATCGTAAACACTGTCTCGCAGTTCAGCTCTTCTAACAGAGTCTCTGTTAAATGTTCCGTATCGCTCCCTCCCTTTCGTTTTATTTATTCTTATTTTAGAGTACTTTTTAGAGTGTCCTCTAAAAGTCATGCTTATATTACGCTCACACTTTTTCTTTGTCAATATTTTCAGCTTTTGTAGATTGTACAGTAAAAAAACCAATTTTTTTATCTATTTTCACTATCTTCATCTGTTTTTCTTTTATTTTCTTTAGCTGTTTTTACTTCTATTTTTTGACACTTTTTTTAGTTTGTAGCATTCGAGATTCTTTTTTGACGGATTTTGTGCTTTTGTACAGTTGAATTTTTGGCATTTTTTACAATTATTTTCTTTTATTTTTATGCACTATGTATAGTGACTATGTCGAATATATATATCTAGCGGGATGATTATTTTGTTTTGGAAAATGAAGAGTTGATTTGGACTTGCGCTATCACCATTCCGCACTTGGTCCATTAGATAAAAAAAGGACTCAAACTGAGTCCTTCAAGTTACAGGGGATGACAGAATCGAACTGCCGCTAAGAGTTTTGGAGACTCCTGTCATACCATTTGACCAATCCCCTATATGAAATTGTTGATTGCTGAAGCAACCATGGACTATATTAACACAATGGCTGCTTCCTGTCAATCATTTATTCAATATTTCCTTTACGTCCTTTGCAAATAATTTCTTCGCGCAGGTTTCACTTACAGATTGCCCCTGCTGATCTGATCGATCTTTTTCAGTTCTTCCCGGGTGAACTTCGTATTCTGCACAATCTCCACATTCTGAATGATCTGCTCCGGTCTGGACGCTCCGATCAGCACACTGGTCACATCCTCATCTTTCAGGATCCAGCTCAGTGCCATCTGTGCAAGAGACTGTCCTCTCTCACCTGCCATCTTGTTCAGAGCCTCGATCTGCGCAAGCTTTTCTTTCGTCAATGCATCGGCATGTAGAAATCTTCCATCCACCGCAATCCGGCTGTCTGACGGTATTCCGTGCAGATATTTATCTGTCAGAAGCCCCTGTGCCAGCGGACTAAATGCAATGATTCCTTTTCCCATCTGGTTCGCCGTCTTTTTCAAGCCGTTCTGTTCAATCGTCCGGTCAAAAATGGAATACCGGTTCTGGTTAATGACAAACGGACATTTCAGATCTTCCAGAATCTCCGCTGCACGTACCATTGTCGGACCATCATAGTTAGAAATTCCGACATAAAGTGCCTTCCCACTCTTTACGATGGAATCGAGTGCTCCCATGGTCTCTTCCAGTGGGGTATTCGGATCCATTCTGTGATGATAGAAGATATCTACATAATCCAGCCCCATTCTCTTCAGACTCTGGTCAAGGCTTGCGAGCAGATACTTCCTGCTTCCCCAGTTCCCGTAAGGTCCCGGCCACATATCATAGCCTGCCTTGGTACTGATGATCATCTCGTCCCTGTATGGTACAAAGTCTTCTTTTAAAATCTTCCCAAAATTCGTCTCAGCACTTCCGTATTCCGGTCCATAGTTATTCGCAAGATCGAAATGGGTGATTCCCAGATCAAATGCTGTCCTCAACATTGCCTTCATATTCTCCGGATCCGCATTGGTTCCAAAATTGTGCCAAAGTCCTAAAGAAACTGCCGGCAGCAAAAGCCCGCTTTTCCCACAACGGTTATATACCATGGTATCATATCTCTCAGATGATGCTGTATACATAATTCATTTTCTCCTTCATTATCTCTGAATTGAAACTTTACTATTTCTTTTACAGATTTCTCTTATCAGATATGATACCTTTTTCCTGCATAAATGTCCAGTAAATCCCGGCATCTGCCCTTTTTCTGCCGGAAAACGGGATTCTTTTTGTAACCGTCAGCCGGAAATTACATCTGTCTCAGAAGATTTACCATTTCGATTGCAGAAAGTGCACAGTCATATCCCTTATTTCCGCCTTTACTTCCGGCTCTTGAAATTGCCTGCTCGATATTTTCAGTCGTGATCACACCAAATAATACCGGCACTCCGGTTGTAAGTCCGACCTGTGCGATTCCTTTGGATACCTCATTGCAGACATAATCATAATGCGTTGTGTCTCCACGGATCACTGCTCCCACACAGATCACCGCATCATACTTTCCGGATGCCGCCATTTTAGAAGCTGCTGTCGGAATCTCAAATGCTCCCGGTACCCATGCTGCCGTTATGTTTTCATCCTCCACGCCATGGCGTACCAGCCCGTCTACCGCACCACCAAGTAGTTTATTAACAATAATCTCATTAAATCTTGAAGCAACAATTCCTACTTTCATTCCTTCTGGTGCTACTACTTTTCCTTCTAATACATTAATCTGTCTCATGTTTTTTTCCTCCTGTAATTAAAGTGTTTCTTCTATGATAAATACTGTTTATTCTCTTTTTACTGAAATTTGATTTCTTTAAAGATATGTCCCATCTTTTCCTGCTTCGTCTTCATATAAAATGCATCAAATTTCTGCGGTGCTATTTCAATCGGTACTCTCTCATGGATTGCAAGCCCGAAACCGGAAAGTCCATATACCTTCTCCGGATTATTTGTAAGAAGCCGGAGTGATTTTACTCCCAGATCCGATAAAATCTGAGCCCCTACCCAGTATTCCCTAAGATCCGGTGCAAATCCCAGACGGATGTTGGCTTCCACGGTATCGTATCCCTGTTCCTGAAGTTCATACGCTTTCAGCTTGTTGATCAGACCGATTCCCCTTCCCTCCTGTCGCATATACAGAAGAACTCCTCTTCCTTCTCTCTCGATCTGCTGCATCGCCGACTGCAGCTGCTTTCCACAATCGCAGCGGAGAGATCCGAAAGTATCGCCGGTCAGGCACTCGGAATGTACACGGCACAGAACATCTTCCCCATCGCCAATCTCACCTTTCACCAATGCCACATGATGTTCACCGGTGATGTCATTCACATACCCATAAATCTGAAATTCTCCATACTGGGTTGGCATCTTTGCACATGCTTCCCTTACGACATGTTTTTCATGGATCCTGCAGTAATCCTGCAGATCTTTGATCGTAATAAATTTCAGGTCGTACTTCTTCGCCAGCTTCCAGAGATTCTCTGTCCGCATCATCGTTCCGTCCTCTTCCATGATTTCACAGCAGATTCCACATTCTTTCAGTCCGGCAAGACGCATCAGATCAACCGTTGCCTCGGTATGACCATTTCTTACCAACACACCTCCATGCCTTGCCACCAGCGGAAATACATGCCCTGGTCTTCGAAGGTCCTGCGGTTTCGTTCCTTCTTCTGTCAGGCTGCGCATAGTATATCCGCGCTCTGCTGCTGAAATTCCCGTTGTCGTATCCACATGGTCAACGGATACCGTAAATGCAGTCGAATGGTTATCTGTATTTTCGGAGACCATCTGTGAAAGCCCAAGCCGTCCGGCCAGCGCTGCACTCATCGGTGTGCAGATCAACCCTTTCGCATGGCATGCCATAAAATTGATATTCTCCTGAGTTGCAAATTCCGCCGCACAGATCATATCTCCTTCATTTTCCCGGTCCGGATCATCCGTTACCAGAACGATCCTTCCCTGGCGCAATTCTTCAAGTGCCTCTTCTACGCTATTGTATTGATACTGTTTCTCCATTTGTTACTTCCTCCTGTCCGATCTATAACTCATTTTTATCCTGTTCTTCTGTATGCTCTCCATTCCGGTCCCGGAATTTCTTCGCATCAAATTCCATACTCCTCTAATAATTCCATGGTAAGTCCACCACATTTTCCAGCCGGTTCCGATGGTGTAAGAAACTTTTTAATATACTTCCCTACAATATCATTTTCCAGATTCACCCTGTCCCCAGCTTTTTTCTTCAGCAGTGTGGTTTCCTCTCCGGTATGAGGAATGACTGATACCTGAAAGCTTTTTTCACTTACTTCTGCCACTGTCAGACTGATCCCGTCAATACAGATTGAACCTTTTTCTACGATCAGTTCCAGAATCTCCGGCGTTGTCCGGATTTTTACCCATACCGCATTTTCTTCCTTTCTGAGTTCTTCAATCATTCCGGTCCCGTCAATATGCCCTGCAACGATATGTCCACCGAATCTGCCATCTGCCGCCATCGCGCGTTCCAGATTCACTTTCTCACCAATCTTCGTATCACCAAGGTTGGTTCTTCTCACTGTTTCCGCCATCACATCTGCGGTAAATCCATCCTTTTCCAGAGAAACCACCGTCAGGCAGACACCATTTACCGCAATACTGTCTCCGATCCTGGTTCCACCGAGTACTTTTTTTGCCCGGATCGCAATCTTCCCGGATGATCCAGAAAGTCGGAGTGACCGGATAGATCCGGTTTCTTCTACAATTCCTGTAAACATTTACATTTCCTCCAAAACCTTATACTCTGCCAGAATATCTTCTCCAACCTGCGAGATTCTCATAAGCTGTAGCTTGATGGCATCGTCTACTTTCTCAACTCCAAAGCCTTCCACCGGAGTCTTTCCGCCTCTTCCGCCAAAAATTTTCGGTGCGATAAAAGCTTTCACCTCATTTACGATACCGGATTGCAGGGCATCCTCATTTAAAGTTCCACCGCCTTCAATAAGTACACTGTCAATTCCCAGCTCTCCAAGCTTTCTCATCAGAAGCTGCAGATTGATCTCCCCTTTTTCCGAAGGAACGCTGAGAAGCACGACTCCAAGCTTTTCCAGACTGTGTTTTTTCTCTTCTAAACAAATCGCATTTCCCTTTTCACCGGCATATGCAACGATCGTCCGGTATCTCCCTGCTGTCTGGCAGATCTGACTGTCCAGTGGAATCCTGAGCATACTGTCACAGATAATTCTGACCGGACTTTTCTTTCCATCCAGACGCACATTCAGCATCGGATCATCTGCCAGAACCGTTCCGATTCCTGCCATGATCGCCATATAGTCATGGCGCATCTCATGTACCAGACTTCTTGCTTCCTCACCGGATATCCATTTTGATGCTCCTGTTTTTGTCGCAATCTTTCCATCTGCCGTCATTGCGTATTTCATCACCACATAGGGCAGCCCTGTTGTAATATAGTGGAAAAAGACCGGATTTAACGCATCACATTCTTCGCGCAGGAAATCCTCTTCCACCCGGACGCCTGCCTCGCGTAAAATCTTTGCTCCTTTGCCGGACACTTTCGGATTCGGATCTCTCGATCCGATCACAACCCGTGCAATCTTCTGTTCCAGAATCGCTTCCGTACATGGTGGTGTCTTCCCATAATGGCAGCACGGCTCCAGCGTCACATAAAGTGTTGCTCCCTCGGCGCTTTCTGTCAGAGATGCGATTGCGTTCCGTTCTGCATGAAGCTCACCACATTTTTCGTGATACCCTTCCCCGATAATGCTTCCATTCTTTACGATCACGGCACCAACCATAGGGTTTGGATTTGTCCATCCACGTCCTTTTTTTGCCAGTTCAATTGCACGGCGCATGTAAAATTCATCTGTCATTTTTTCTCCTTTCTCATCTCTCCCGGAAACGTTCTCCGGTAAATGTACTTTACTGAACGGTTTAGATCTGTCGGATAATTTTCCTGTGAAAATGTTTTTTCCACTTAACCGGAAGTTTCTGTGAAATACGAAAACCCTGACAGCTTTTTTCCTGTCAGGGTTTTCTTTTATTGGTTGTATTTCTGTAGATCCTGCCGTATCTGCAGGAGACCTTCTATCCTGAAAACTTTATTTCCCGGTATAGAAAAAACGCTCTGAAACGATTCACGTTCCAGAGCGTTTTACTTTCTTTATTCCTGTAGATATGACAGAGAATCTTTCTATCAGCAACGATTCAACTTCTTCCATCCAGACTTTACTGTCGGCACTGGAATCTCACCAGTTCATGCCTTACGGCTCGCGGGCTTTACCGCCGGTGGGGAATTTCGCCCCGCCCTGAAGCATTATTTGGTTTTACAAAACTTACTATAGCACGTTACCGCAGTAATTGCAAGATTATTTTTTCGACAAACCCGTATGTTTATGCTATTCTTATATGGAGATATCAGAGTCCGCTTATTACCAGGCTGGTACAGATGGTTATTTCATTTAATCTGGCTTTAAGAAAGACGAGGAATTCAAAAACATGTTTCATAAATTTTTAAAATACATTTCCCAGAGTATTTCCGGAATGATCGGTGTCTCCGTCTACATTCTGGCAGATACCTTTTTTATCTCTTACAAATGCGGTGCAGATGGACTTGCTGCCCTGAATCTGATCCTGCCGGTGTTCGGTCTGGTCTTCGCAATCGGTTCGATGATCGGAATCGGCTCCGCCACACGATACAATATCAGCACAGCCCAAGGTTCACCTTCAGACTACTATTTTACCCAGTCCATCTTCTGGTGTCTCATATGCAGCATTCCTTTTATGCTCACCGGAATCTTCATTCCGCATAAAGCACTTGCACTTTTAGGGGCAGATGCCGGGCTCATCCGGCTTGGACGTAATTATATGCGTATCGTCCTGCTCTTTACCCCGTTTTTTATGTCAAACTATACCTTCACGGCATTTGCGAGGAATGACCATGCGACCTCTATCGCCATGATCGGTTCCATTTCCGGAAGCTTCTTTAATATTTTATTTGACTATATTTTCATGTTCCCTTTGAATCTTGGATTTCTGGGAGCTGCACTTGCAACCGCTCTTTCACCGGTTGTGACGATGCTGGTATGTTCGACACATTATCTTGGAAAGAATAACCATGTAGAGTTTCACTGGCGCAAGCCCTCTCTTCGCCGGATCATCGGATGCTGCCAGCTTGGTGTTTCTGCATTTTTTGCTGAAATTTCTTCCGCTGTCATTACGATTATATTTAACATGCTGATCCTGCGCATTGCGGGAAATATCGGGATCGCAGCCTACGGCGTAGTTGCAAATATTTCACTGG
This sequence comes from Coprococcus sp. AF99-45, assembly GCF_027663865.1. NCBI lineage: Bacteria > Bacillati > Bacillota > Clostridia > Lachnospirales > Lachnospiraceae > Coprococcus > Coprococcus sp. AF99-45. The sequence goes on along the minus strand of NZ_JAQDGZ010000020.1, from coordinate 37,077 downwards.
TCGCAATGGCGATCCTAAACGGACTTGCCCAGGGTGCACAGCCGCTGATCAGCCAGAGTTACGGAAAGGGTGAACATGATCTAGTCCGTAAATTTCTCAACTGGTCTCTTGCTGCAGCACTTCTGATCGAGCTTGTGATCGTTGTACTAATCTACGGATTTACGGATACCCTTATCAGTATCTTTAACAGCGAACATAATCTCCAGCTGCTTGCTTACGCCCATACTGGTCTTAGGCTTTATTTCCTGGGCTTTTTAGTCGCCGGTATCAATATTGTGCTGGTTGCCTATTTTTCCGCAATCGACCGGGCACGTCCTGCCGTCCTTGGTTCTGTTATGCGCGGCATTATCGCAATTGCTTTCTGTGCGATTCTGTTCTCACAGATTCTGGGGCTGAATGGAATCTGGCTTTCCTTCTTAGGATCAGAAATCATCACATTTTTTGTGATTCTGATTTTCCGGAAATCTTGATTTTGTAATTGACAATTTTTCTTTTATCATGTATATTTTAATTATAGTAATGATTCTTATTATCGAGTTTTAAAAGTCAGGAGGAATGTCATATGGATAAAAAAGCACTTTACAATTTATCTTATGGAGTATTTATGCTTGCAACACGCTCTGGGAATGTAGTAAACGGATGTATTACCAACACCTGCATCCAGGTTGCGAATAATCCGGTACGGATCGCAATCTCTGTGCTGAATAGCAACTATACCTGTGATCTGATCAAAGAGAGCGGCATTTTTACGTTAAGCCTGCTTGACCAGACCTGCTCTTTTGAAACGATCCGGCATTTCGGTTTCCAGTCCGGCAGAGATGTTGATAAATTCGCAAATATCACTGCACCTGCAGATGAAAATGCAGTTCCTTACCTCGGATGGCAGACATGTTCTGTTCTCAGCGCAAAAGTAGTTTCCAGACAGGATCTTGGAACACATACCCTTTTTATTGCTGAAGTAACCGATGCGAAACTTTTAAGTAACAATCCACCTCTGACTTACGCAGATTATCAGGCACATGTAAAGCCAAAACAAGAACAGAAAAAAGAGGATAAGAAGATTATCGGATGGCGCTGTAAGATCTGCAATTATGTATACGAAGGAAGCAATCTTCCGGAAGAATTCACCTGCCCGCTCTGTGGACACGGCGCAGATGATTTCGAACCGATTTATGAAAATGTATAGCCTGTTGGAAAATAGACGTTTCAAAAAGAGGGAGTGTATGACTTGAGTTTAAGTCACGCACTCCCTCTTCCAAATTTCCTGTTTTCCGATATTCCTTTTCTAAAATACCATCAGTTTATAAATATTTTCCACATCTTTCTGATCAAGAGTTGCAAATCCTTCCACTGTACCAGTATTTACATCTCCATAACAGCAGGTATGTGCCAGCTTTTCAATATCTTCTTCTTTGGCTCCAAGCTCTGCAAAATTCTTTGGCATCCCAATCGAAATTAAAAAGTTTCGAAGTGCCTCAATTCCTTCCAGTGCCGTTCTCTTTGGATCTGCAAAATCCATCTGACAGCCCCAGACACGGACTGCAGCCTGTGCAAAACGCATCACATTGTGTTCCAGTGTATAAGTAAATACAGCCGGCATAACAACCGCAAGTCCTGCACCGTGCGCGCAGTCATATAGTGCAGATAATTCGTGCTCGATGTTATGGCTTGTCCAGTCCTGTGTACGTCCTACTCCGCAGGAATTATTGTGTGCCATCATACCTGCCCACATAATGTTTGCTCTTGCCTGATAATTATCCGGGTCTGCAATGACTCTCGGTCCTTCATGGATCATCGTCAGAAGAAGCCCTTCGATCATACGGTCTGTCACTTCTACTTCTTCGGTATTGGTCAGATAACGCTCATACAGATGTGCCATAATATCTGTAATTCCGCAAGCTGTCTGATATGCCGGAAGTGTCTGTGTAAGTGCCGGGTTCATGATCGTGAATTTCGGACGGAATGCTTCTCCGGTTGCCCCTCTTTTGAACATTCCTTCTTCTTTTGTAATAACAGAGTCCGGTGATCCTTCACTTCCTGCAGCTGAAATCGTAATAACTGTTCCGATCGGAAGTGCTTCCTCGACAAGCTTTCCTTCATAATAATCCCAGAAATCTCCATCGTATACTGCACCTGCCGCAATTGCCTTTGCGGAATCAATTGTACTTCCGCCTCCGACTGCCAGTACAAAATCTACTTTTTCTTTCCGGCACAGATCGATTCCTTCATATACAAGACCACTTCTCGGATTTGGCTTTACGCCGCCTAATTCTACATAAGAAACCCCTTCTCCGTCCAGAGATTTCTTAACACGATCCAAAAGTCCGGAACGAATGACAGAACCTCCGCCATAATGGAGCAGTACACGACTGCCGCCAAAACGTTTTACATACTTTCCGGTATCATTTTCTGTATCCTTACCAAAAGCAAAATAAGTCGGTGCATAAAATGTGAAATTTTCCATCTTTTATTTCCTTCTTTCCTCTTATGATTTTCTGCTAATTTTTAGTATAAATCCTTTTTTGAGACTTCGCAAGATGACGTAGAAAATATTATGCTCTCCCTGCTCTTCAGATAAATTTTCGTAATACATCCAAGCCAAAATCAGTATTTTTCTATATGCACACAAAATAGCTGCCACCCGGACAGCCATTTCCCATATCTCTTTATTTTCCGGCTTCTTCTACAGCCGCTTTCATTTTCTTCACATACTCAGCCACATACGGCACACAATCCTCGCCATACTTTGCGACGATCTTCACGATTGCCGATCCCACGATCGCACCATCGGAAAGGGATGCCATCTCCTTTGCCTGCTCCGGCTCGGCAATTCCAAAACCTACCGCGCAAGGAATCTCTGTCACTTCTCTTACCTTCTCGATCATCTCACCGATATTGGTTGTAATCTGCTTTCTGACTCCGGTAACACCAAGGGAAGACACGCAATAGAGAAATCCCTCCGCTTCTTTTGCAATCATTTTGATTCTTTCATGGGAGGTCGGCGCGATCAGAGATACCAGTTCGATCCCATATTCCTTACATACTCCTGAAAGCTCTCCCTTTTCCTCGAACGGAACATCCGGTACGATCACGCCTGCCATGCCGCATTCCACACATCGCTGCATAAACTTCTCTTTTCCGTAAGTAAAAATTGGATTGACATAAGTCATAAATACCATCGGAATATGAATCTCATCCTTTACTTCCTTTATCGCATCAAATAATTTGTCTAATGTACAGCCCGCTAAAAGTGCACGTTCATCAGCCTCCTGAATCACCGGTCCTTCTGCGATCGGATCAGAAAACGGGATTCCGACCTCGATCAGGTCTGCTCCTGCCTCCTGCATTGCAAGGATCAGTTTTTTCGTCACATCCAAGGACGGATCCCCTCCTGTGATAAATGGGATAAATGCTTTTTTATTTTCAAATGCTTCGCTTATCTTATTCATAGATTTCCACTCCTCTGTATCTTGCAATTGCCGCTACGTCTTTGTCTCCACGTCCGGATACGGTCACAACGATGATCTTGTCCTTGTCCATCGTCGGTGCCAGCTTCATCGCATAAGCAATCGCATGTGCACTTTCTACTGCCGGGATGATTCCCTCGGTTCTGGACAGATATTCAAATGCATTAACCGCTTCTTCATCGGTGATCGGTACATACTGTGCTCTTCCTTCGTCTGCAAGCATCGCATGCTCTGGTCCGATTCCCGGATAATCCAGTCCTGCGGAAATCGAATAAACCGGTGCGATCTGTCCGTCTTTGTTCTGGCAGAACAAAGATTTCATACCATGGAAAATACCAGTTGTACCATTTGCGATCGTTGCCGCATTTTTCTCAGTATCCACACCAAGTCCTGCTGCCTCACATCCGATCAACTGTACTTCCTTGTCCGGAATGAATTCGTAGAAAGTTCCCATTGCATTACTTCCGCCTCCGACACAGGCGATCACAGCATCCGGAAGACGACCTTCTTTTTCCAACATCTGCGCTTTGATCTCTTCTCCGATGACCTTCTGGAAATCGCGGACGATCATTGGAAATGGATGTGGCCCCATAACAGAACCTAATACATAAAGGGTATCATCCATGCGGTTTGCCCATTCCCTCATAGTTTCGTTGACCGCATCCTTGAGCGTCATGGTTCCGCTTGTAACAGCATGCACCTTCGCTCCAAGAAGTTCCATACGATAGACATTCAGTGCCTGACGATCCGTATCCTCTTTTCCCATAAAGATTTCACATTCCATATCCATCAGTGCTGCTGCTGTCGCTGTTGCCACGCCGTGCTGTCCGGCTCCGGTCTCTGCAATGACACGGGTTTTCCCCATTTTCTTTGCAAGAAGCACCTGACCTAGAACGTTGTTGATCTTATGTGCACCGGTATGATTCAGATCTTCACGTTTCAGATAAATCTTTGCTCCGCCAAGATCTCTGGTCATCTTCTTTGCCTCATATAAAAGTGACGGGCGCCCTGCATAGTTCTTTAACAGATCATCCAGTTCCCGGTTAAATTCCGGATCATTTTTATATTTCTCATATGCTTCTTCTACCTCATGCACTGCATTCATCAGCGTCTCCGGCACATACTGTCCGCCGTATTCTCCATATCTTCCTTTACTCATGATTTCGTACCCTTTCTATGAATTCCTCTATTTTTGTTTCATCCTTTACGCCATCCGTTTCGACTGCGCTGCTCACATCCACCGCAAACGAATTGCATCTGGAAATATTTTCGTTTACATTTTCTGCATCCAGACCACCTGCAAGAAAATATGGCTTTGTAAGCTTTGGGATCAGTGCCTTGTCAAAACCGGTTCCGCTGCCACCATATTGCCCTTTTACATAAGTATCCAGAAGCAGATAATCCACATCCAGCTTTTCTGCCTCCAGAATCTGCTCTTTTGACTGCACCCTCACCGCCTTGATAAGCGGAGTATCCGGCAGGTTCTTCCTGATCTCTTCTATATAACAGTCATCCTCATTCCCGTGAAGCTGCACCAACTGAATGATCCCTTCCCGGCAAAGTTCTGTGACATTTTGGATCGGTTCATTTACAAAAACTCCAACTGCCGGAATATCCGGATCCAGTGCTTCACGTAGTTTTTCCGCCTGTTTATTGTCAATTTTTCTCTTGCTTTCCGCAAATACAAACCCGACAAAATCCGGCTTCAGGCGATTCACGATCCAGATGTCCTCCGGTCTTTTCAGACCACATATTTTAATTTTTGTTTTTCCCATTTATAAGCTTCCACCATTCAGTTTTTCAAGCGCCGCTTTCTTATCCGGACTTCTCATCAGTGTCTCACCGATCAGTACCCCGTTCACTTTCGCCTCGCGCAGTTTTTCAATATCTTCCGCTGTCTTTATCCCACTTTCTGCTACAAAAAGTACATTTTCCGGTGCCAGAGTGCGAAGCCGGATGCTGTTACCGATATCCACGGTAAAATCCTTCAGATTCCGGTTATTTACACCGATTACCCTTGCTCCTGCTTCAATCGCTGACTGCATTTCTTCTTCATCATGGACTTCCACCAGTGCGGAAAGACCAAGCCGGTCCGCAACTTTTATGTATCTTTTCAGTGTCTCGGTATCCAGAAGTGCACAGATCAGAAGCACCACCGAAGCCCCCAGTGTCTTTGCCTCATAGATCATATACTCATCAATGGTAAAATCCTTCCTGAGCACCGGGATCGATACATTTTCCGTAATCTCTTTCAGGCAAGTGTCCTTCCCCTGAAAATATTTTGGCTCTGTCAGACAGGAAATCGCAGCTGCCCCTGCTTTTTCATACTCCCTTGCAATCTCCAGATACGGGAAATCCTGCGCGATCACACCCTTTGACGGGGACGCTTTTTTCACCTCACAGATATAATGGATCCCCGGCTCTGCAAGTGCCTTTTCAAATGGGAAGCCGGTATTGGCATCCATCGCCATTGCCCTTCTGCAGATTTCCGAATATGGAACCTTTCTTTTTGCTTTTTCCACACGCAGCTTCGTATCTGCTGCAATCTTTTCTAAAATCATTGCCCTCTCCTATTTTGCTGTGACTGCTTTTGTTGCCTCACGGAACTCTTCGTACTTCTTAAGTGCTGCTCCGCTCTCGATCAGTTCTTTTGCTTTTTCCACGCCTTCGGCAAGCGTGATTCCATCAATTCCAAGGTAAAGTGCCATACCTGCATTCATCAAAACCACATCTCTCTTTGCCCCGGTCTCTTTTCCAGTCAAAATATCCATCGTGATCTGTGCATTTTCTTCCGGTGTTCCTCCGATCAGATCGGCAAGCGGGCATCTGGACAGCCCGAACTGTTCCGGTGTGATCGTATAAGAAGTAATTTCTCCAAAACGGATTTCGTGTACATCTGTTTCTCCGGTGAGTGTAATTTCATCCAGTCCGTCCTCGCCACAAACGGCAACGCCCCTGGTCACACCCAGATTGGAAAGTACCTCTGCCATCGTTCCTGCAAGCTCTTTATCATATACACCGAGAAGCTGCATGGTTGCCGCTGCCGGATTGGAAAGAGGTCCGAGAATATTGAATACTGTTCTCACTCCCAGCTCTTTTCTGACCGGTGCCGCATATTTCATCGATGAGTGGTAAACCGGTGCAAACATGAAGCAGATACCAGTCTCGTTTAATACTGTTTCATTCTGCTCCGCAGTAAGTGCAACTTCCACGCCAAGCTTTTCAAGAACATCAGCTGCTCCGCTCCGGCTGGACACGCTGCGGTTTCCATGCTTTGCAACCGGCACGCCGCCTGCTGCCACTACAAATGCAGATGTTGTGGAAATGTTGAAGGTTCCCACCTGGTCTCCGCCCGTTCCGACGATATCAATGACCTCTCTCTCCGGTTTGATCTTCACACCCTTTTCACGCATCACTTCTGCAAATGCGGTAATCTCATCAATGGTCTCGCCCTGCATGGAAAGTGCCATCAAAAGACCGCCCATCTGCGCCTGCGTAGCAGTACCATCCATCATTTCTTCCATGACACCTCTTGCCTCTTCGTATGTAAGATCTTCTTTTTTTGTTAACTTTGCAATTGCTTCTCTGATCATAATTTTTGTCCTCCATCTTATCTGCCTTGTTGTCTCTGCTATTTTATGAGTTGGTTTCAAAAGGTATTTTGACACCTTTCCTCTCTACAGCCCCAGAAAATTCTCCAGAATCTTCCTTCCCTTCGGTGTCAGAATCGATTCCGGATGAAACTGTAATCCGTACACCGGATACTCTTTATGCTGGACTGCCATCACTTCTCCTTTTCTTCTCCATCCTTTTCGATAGTGACTTTTCCGCAGCTGCATTTCACACGCATCACCGGATCAAAGCCAAGGAAAGAATATCGTCCCCATTTTTCGCCACCCTCTACACTCTCCAGCAGGTAATAGCGTTTACTGACTGCTGCGAGCTTCCGTAGAAGTGTGATCGGTGTAATAACGTCTGCGTAGATTTCACGGCAAACCGGAATGATGTCATAATCCGGTGCCATTTTTAAAATTTCATCACAATCTGGGTACATGATTCTTTCCTCCTGAATTTTCGTTGTTGTTTTTATGTTGAGTAAGCTTTTTTTGAATGATTTACTCCGGGCGTGCGTATTCACCTCGATTCCGCTACGCTGCATCTCGGTCGTGTGAATACTGCTTATACGTCCTGTAAAGAATCATTCTTTTTCGGACGTGCACGCCCTCTTTGTAGCACGAAAAAGAGCTTTCGTCTCTGTATAAGATTTTCACTTATACAGGGACAAAAGCTCTTGAAATTCTACTTCTGCGGTACCACCCTTATTGCCGATTTTGATCGACCTCTCAACTGCGTACTGACATACACATCTCCTTGGTAACGGGCGAGCATCCCGTCAGCGTCTACTCCTGCTCTGCAGTTTCAAGCTGCCCTCACAAGTCCATTCGGTAAAAACTCTTACTACTGCCTTTCCACCACCGGCAGCTCTCTGGAAATAAATATCTTTACTTACTCCTCTTGTTCATCGGTTTATTGCTTTAATTAGCTGTAGTATATGCTGATATTTTCCATTTGTCAACTGATTTTTCTATTTATTTTTGCAAAATTCCGCAATTGTCTTGTTCCGTATTTTCTTTTAGTTGTCCTCCAGTGCAAACTCTACAAATTTCTCCATCTCTTTTGTCTTGAACTTATTTTTATGATAGAAAATCTGACGATACATCGTAATTTCTATATCTTTCACATCCAAAAGTGTGAGTTTCTTTTTCTCAATATCATCTTCTACTGCAAAACGTGGCAGGAATGAAACGCCTCCCCCACGCATCAGCATTTTTTTGATAAATGCAGTATCACTGATCTCCAGCATCGGAGAAAGCTCTTTTCTTCTTAACGCCAGCTGACCATCAAGTGCCTGCCTGTAATTGGCATTGCGCTCTGTAAGATAAAAAGACTCTTTCAGCAGATCATCAAGCAATAAATTTCTTTCTTTTGCCAGCCGGTGACTGACTGATGTCACAAACATAACCGGTTCTGCCTTCTCCATCACCTTGATCCAGTTGCTGTCCCATCTTGGTGTATCCAGAATATAGATCAGATCCAGTTCATTATGTTCCATCATCTGGATCAGCTTTTCCGGAGAATCTACCGTGATCCGGATAGAAACCCTGGGATACTGTTCCCTGAATTTCCTTATGATCTTTGGAAATTTCACCGTACACAGAGACTCGATCGTCCCAATGTGAAGTGGATTTTTCAATTCATCCGTATCATTCATGGATGCTTTCGCCTGATGAACATCATAAAGGATCCGGTTGGCATGCTCCAGAAATTCTTCCCCCTGCGGGGTAAGCACCACTTTCTTTCCTGTCCTGTCGAACAGCCTTTTCCCAAGTTCGTTTTCCAGCTGTCGGATCTGAACCGTCACTGCCGACTGCGAATACCCCAGCATCTCTGCCGTTCTGGAAAAGCTCTGCATCTGCGCGATCTGTATAAAAGTCTGTAATTGACGTAATTCCATCTTCTGACTCCATTATGAAAAATTTTCAACGTCTTCATAAAATCTATGAATTTGTTTCACTCATAAGTTGATGGTACAATATAACTAATAAGACGTCAATCCTTTTTACTTACGTGAAACAATTATTTTATAGGAGGTTTACTATGTCCTTTATCAGTGTTTTTGATGTCATGGGACCGAATATGATCGGACCATCAAGCTCCCATACTGCGGGAGCTGCCAGAATCGCTCTGCTTGCAAGAAAGCTTCTCACCGGTTCTCTTAAAAAAGTAGAATTTACCCTTTATGGATCTTTTGCCAAAACCTATCACGGTCATGGTACGGACCGTGCTCTTCTCGGCGGTATTATGGGATTTGCCACCGATGACGTGCGCATCCGCGATTCCTTCCAGATCGCGACAGACAACGGAATCGAATATTCTTTCATTCCGAACAACGTAGAAACCGACGTACACCCGAATACCGTCGATATCCTAATGGTAAATGAAGAAGGGCAGGAGATGACGATCCGCGGAGAATCTCTCGGTGGCGGAAAAGCCCGCCTGTGCCGGATCAATGGTGTGGAGGTTGATTTTACCGGAGAATACAGCTCGATCATCGTCGTCCAGAAAGATGCACCGGGCGTTGTTGCTTACATTACCAAATGCCTCAGTGAACTTGGAATCAATATCGCATTCATGCGTCTGTTCCGCGAATCCAAAGGAAATACCGCTTATACCATCGTAGAATCCGATGATCTGGTACCGGAAGATATCGCAGATACAATCAGAAGAAACAAAAATGTATACAACGTTATGGTTGTTCAGATGTAATTGGAAGGAGAATACAGATTATGGATTTTAGAAATGCAAAAGAATTATTAAAAGTCTGTCAGGAACAAGGTCTTTCAATTTCTGCTGTGATGCTTCAGAGAGAGCTCACAGAGGGAGAACAGGATCCGGAAGAGACAGACCGCAAAATGGATCGTGTTCTTGAGATCATGAAATCAGCCGCTTCTACTCCGATCCATACCCCGGTCAAATCCATGGGTGGACTGATCGGTGGCGAAGCAAAAAAGATCTCAGATCACAAAGATACCGGAAAAGGTCTTTGCGGAGATCTTCTGGAAAGAGCTGTCATTTACGCGATGGCAACTCTGGAAACCAATGCTTCCATGGGTGTGATCGTAGCTTCCCCGACTGCCGGATCTGCCGGTATCGTTCCGGGACTTCTGCTTGCCCTCCAGGAAACCTATGATCTTTCCGATGAACAGATCAAGCAGGGACTTTATAATGCCAGCGCGATCGGTTATCTTGCTATGCGCAATGCAACTGTCGCCGGAGCAGTCGGTGGATGTCAGGCAGAAGTCGGAATCGCATCTGCAATGGCGGCATCTGCAACCGTCGAACTGATGGGCGGATCCCCGGAACAATCCCTTGCCGCAGCATCCACTGTTCTTATGAATATGCTCGGTCTGGTCTGCGATCCGGTCGGCGGGCTGGTCGAATATCCTTGCCAGAACCGTAATGCTGCCGGTGTGGCAAATGCAACGATCGCTGCAGAGATCGCCCTTTCCGGAGTACGACAGCTGATTCCATTCGATGAAATGCTGGAAGCGGTGTACACTGTAGGAAAGCGTCTTCCGGCAGAGCTTCGGGAGACAGCTCTCGGCGGATGCGCAACGACACCGTCTGCATGCGCAGCCTGCCATATGTGTGATTAAGCTGTGTAATGTTTTGCAAATATAGACCAGCACACACTGCTTACAATTTTACGATATAAAAAGCTTCTTTTTCAGAAACGGCCCTCCTGTTTTTCTGAAAAGAAGCTTTTTTGTTTACTTATTTTGATTTTCTCACTTACTATTATGACATCTCATAATAATGTGCATAAATTCCACCCTGCTCAAGCAATTCATCATGATTTCCCCGTTCAGCGATTCCATTATTTGCAACCACAAGAATCTCATCCGCATTGCGGATCGTAGAAAGCCGGTGTGCGATCGTGATCGTGGTCCGGTTCTTCGCAAGCTCTTCCAGGCTCTGCTGGATCCAGCGCTCACTCTCATTGTCAAGCGCACTGGTCGCCTCGTCCAAAATCAATATCGGCGGGTTCTTAAGAAATACTCTTGCAATCGAAATCCTCTGCTTCTGTCCACCCGACAGACGGGTTCCTCGTTCTCCTACAAAGCTGTCATATCCATCCGGCAGGGACATGATAAATTCATGGATATTTGCCTTCTTCGCCGCATCGATAATTTCTTCCATCGATGCCCCCGGTTTTCCATAAGCAATATTTTCCCTGATCGATCCACAGAACAGATAGACATCCTGCTGTACCAGTCCGATCTGGCTTCTCAGACTTTCCAGTGTCAGCTTTCTTACATCCTGCCCGTCGATCGTGATCACACCTCCGGTCACATCATAAAATCTTGGAAGCAGGGAACAGATCGTCGTCTTTCCACTTCCCGACGGTCCCACAAGGGCAATGGATCTGCCAGCCGGGATCTTAAAAGATACCCGATCCAGTACCGGCGTATCATCATCGCTGTAATGGAAAGAAACATTTTTATATTCCACTTCACCCTTTACATTTTCAAGTGGCTCCGCATCCGGTGCATTTACAATCTCCGGCTCCGTCTCCACAACATCCAGAAAACGCCGGAAACCGGAAAGACCTTTCTGCATCATCTCGGTAAGCTCCACAAGAATCTGGATCGGGCTGATAAAAATTCCGATGTAAAGCGCATACATGGCAAGATCGGCAGCTTCCATTTTCCCATGTGCAATCAGCCATCCGCCGAACACTAATGTGATCAGATACATCATTCCCTGGAAGAAAAGATTGCCACTCATAAAGCTTCCCATACAATGATAGTTTGCATCCTTGGATACCAGAAATCCTTCATTGCTTTTCTCGAATTTCTCCCGTTCAATCTTTTCATTTGCAAAAGACTGCACCACACGGATTCCCGCAAGTGTATCCTGCAGACTGGAATTGACATCCCCGATCTTTCTCCGGTTGTCCATAAAAGTCTCCTGCATCTGACGGTTCTGCTTATAAGAAAAGATCAGCATAAATACAACCATCACAAGCAGCGGAATCGCCAGTCTCCAGTTAATAAGAAACAAAAATGTAAACGAACCAACGATTTTAATTACGGATATAAATAAATTCTCCGGTCCATGGTGCGCAAACTCGGAAATATCAAACAGATCCGACACCAGCTTGCTCATCATCTGTCCGGAATTATTCTGGTCATAATAAGAAAAAGAAAGTCTCTCATAATGATCAAATAACTTCTGGCGCATATCCCGTTCCATATGTGCCCCCATCATATGGCCCTGATAACTGACATAATATTTACAAAATGTCTGTATGATATACATCACAAGCAAAGCCAGTCCGATCGGCAGAAGTGCTCCAAGGATCTGTGACGGATCCTCTGTAAATAAAGTCTTTGTCAGTGATCTTAAAATCTGTGGAAATGCAAGATCCACCAGACTGATGATCGCCGCACAGATCAGATCCAGAAAGAATACTGTCCTGTACGGCGCATAATATTTTACAAATTTTTTCAGTGTATGCATCACTTTCTTTTGTGCAATGTCCGGATTCCCCGTTTTATCACACTTTACCTCCTTGTCCCCAAAATCATATATTATTATATCGGGAATCTTTCGTTATTTCCACCTTATTCTCAAATTACTTTGGGAATTTTCCTTCCTTCATCTTTTTATTCTGCTGTTTTTATGCTATGATAGGACAGATTGTTATGAGAGTAACTTATTTATTACACTTGAAAGGGGTATTTCTATGAATTTTATAACAAAAAGCTGGAAAGGCATCTTACTTTGTCTGGTCATCGCCGTTCCATGCTGGTTCCTCGGACAGACATTTCCGATCATCGGCGGACCGGTATTCGGTATCCTTGCCGGAATGATCATTACTTTATTATTAAAAGACAAATCCATGTTTCAGGACGGTATTACTTTTGTGTCAAAGAAGGTTCTTCAGTACGCTGTAATCCTTCTCGGTTTCGGACTGAATCTCTCCGTGATTCTGGAAACCGGAAAACAGTCACTGCCAATTATCGTAACGACGATTTCAACGTCCCTGATCATTGCATATCTGTTACATAAAGTTATGCATGTACCGGGAAATATTTCCACACTGGTCGGTGTCGGATCTTCCATCTGCGGAGGCTCTGCAATTGCCGCAACAGCACCGGTCATTGATGCGGATGATGAAGAAGTTGCACAGGCAATCTCTGTTATCTTCTTTTTCAACATGCTCGCCGCACTGTTCTTCCCGTCACTTGGTGCACTGCTTGGATTCTCAACCAAAAGCGGAGAAGCCTTCGGTATCTTTGCCGGAACTGCGATCAACGATACCTCTTCCGTAACTGCAGCGGCTTCCACCTGGGATTCGCTCTACGCCCTCGGTTCTGCCACACTGGATAAGGCAGTTACGGTCAAACTTACCAGAACGCTCGCGATCATCCCGATCACACTGGTTCTCGCATTTATCCGGACACGCAGCTCCAAAGCCGAAGGAAAGAAAGTGGAATTTAAAAAGATTTTCCCGATGTTCATCCTCTACTTTGTTCTCGCTTCCGTGATCACAACGATCGCAACTTCAGCCGGCGTATCCGCAGATGTATTTACTCCGCTGAAGACACTCAGCAAGTTCTTCATCGTCCTCGCCATGAGTGCAGTCGGTCTGAATACGAATATCATCAAGCTGATCAAAACCGGCGGCAAACCACTCGCTCTTGGTTTCTGCTGTTGGATCGGTATCACGATCGCCAGTCTTTCCATGCAGCATGTGCTTGGAATCTGGTAAATGAAAATCTTTCTCATACTTCAAAAGCCTTGCATAAAGCAAGGCTTTTTCTATAATACAGCTTGCCGATGCCAGCAAGCTGTTCCTCTTATTATCCTTATGTCCAGAAAAGGGAATGTCCATGCCATAACACTAAACATTCCCTTTCCCATGGTTGATTTTTCATTATCTGTAATTCTCCGATTCCCACATTCGAAAACTCTCTCAGATTTTATTTTTCGATTCACCACTACCACACAGCTTTTCTGATGGATATTTCTCCCTTTTTCCACATCTCGAAATACAGATCAAATCCTAATTTCATTATACTATCCAGACTTTCTCAAATTTCCATTTATATAAATGGCAAAAAAGGCAGCATACAGGATTTTGCTCCTGTATGCTGCCCGCATCATATGGTGTATTTGAAAGTTTTTAACGTGTTGTCATTATCCTTCGATACTGATATATTTCTTCTCTTCTACTGCCGGTTTTACTTCTTTCTTCGGGACAAAGAGTTTCAGGATACCATGCTTAAACTCAGCCTTGATATCTTCTTCCGTGATATCTTCACCTACATAATAACTTCTCTGGCAGGCTCCTGCATAACGTTCACGACGGATGTACTTACCAGTTTCTTTCTCCTGCTCATCCTGATCCAGTCCTTTGGCAGCGCTGACTGTCAGATATCCGTCATTCAGTTCTGCTGTAACTTCATCTTTCTTGAATCCCGGAAGATCGATCTCCAGTTCATAACCATCTTTTTTCTCTTTGATATCTGTCTTCATCAGATTGCCTGCATGATGTCCATACAGTTTTCTCTGGATCTTACGATCTGCTTTATCATCATAAAATGGAAAATCAAAGAAATCATCAAATAAGTTATCATTAAAAATACTAGGCATTAACATAAGTCGTTCCTCCTTATAAATCTATCTGAATTTAGCTAACTTTCTTTTTAAGCGGCTGCCTCATCTGGCAGCCTTGTAACCGGACGCTTACAATCCGTATTCTGATTATCCCTCAATGGAAATGTATTTCTTCTGTTCTACAGCAGGTTTTGCTGCTTCTTTCGGTACGAACAGTTTCAATGTACCGTCTTCAAATTTGGCTTTGATGTCTTCCTGTTTGACACCGTCACCTACATAAAAGCTTCTGCTGCAGGATCCACTGTAACGTTCACGGCGGATGTACTTGCCATCTTCAGCTTTTTCATCTTTCTTCGTGTTCGTCTCAGCACTGACTGTCAGATAACCATCTTTCAGTTCTGCTTTTACATCTTCTTTTTTAACTCCAGGCATGTTCATCGTTACTTCATAGCCTTTATCGGTATCTTTTACATCCGTTGTCATAAGTCCGGATTCACTGTAATCATATCCTCCAAATGGTTCTCCAAAGAAATCATCCAATAAGTTCTCTCCAAAAATACTAGGCATTAACATAAGTCATATCTCCTTTCAAAAGACATTTATTAATTTATTTAGCACATTCGGATTTACTCTGAAGTGTTGTTGTCATCTCAAACACCGGTCGGTGGAATCTTTATCATCTCTTTTTGTTCCCCCTCCTTTGTTCTAGCTGTAATATAACACTTATTATTAGCACTGTCAAGAGGTGAGTGCTAATTTTTTTGTGAAGATTTTGTGAACGCTATGAGCAATGCAAAATGGTGAAAATAAACGCCCTGCAAGTTTATGATCAGTTTTCAGTGCTTTTTTCATATTACTTTATTGAATATCCCTCATTCTGCCTATATAAGTGAAACTTAGCGAAACTTAAATTAAATCTCTTTCAGACAATTCAATTTGGATATTCACCAACTGTGGATTATTTCTCAGTGCACCAGTTTCCAACTTACCGCCTGCTGCCTTGCATCCACAAATCTCTTATAAATACCTTCCTGCTTCATTAGTTGCTCATGTATTCCCTGCTGCACAATTCGTCCTTTGTCAACAACCACAATCTGGTCTGCATGTCTGACCGTTTTTAATCTGTGGGCAATCATAATAATCGTTTTTTCCTTTGTAAGCGCATCTACTGCATCCATCAGATCCTTTTCATTCTCCGGATCAACATTGGCCGTTGCTTCATCCAATATAACGATTGGTGCATCCTTCATGATCGCTCTGGCTATCGAAATACGCTGCTTCTCGCCACCGGAAAGTGTAGCTCCTCCTTCTCCGATCATTGTGTCATATCCATTCGGAAGTTTGCTGATAAAATCATGACAACATGCTTTCTTCGCCGCTTCCACCACTTCCTCATGACTTGCATCCTGGCGTCCGAATTTAATATTATTCTCAATGGTGTCTGCAAACAAATACACAGACTGAAATACAAATGAAAAATTACGCATCAGACTGTTCATACTATAGTCTTTTACATTCACGCCTCCAAGTGTCACTTCCCCTGAATCCACATCCCAGAATCTGGCGATCAGATTGCAAAGTGTTGATTTTCCTCCACCAGATGGTCCAACGATTGCTGTTGTCGTTTTCTGCGGAATAGAGAGCGATATATCATCAATAATCTTCCGTTTGTCATAAGAAAACGAAACATTAGAAAGTCTGATATCGTAATTTTCCGGCTGTATTTCTTTACCGTCGATATCCATGGTATCCAGCTCCAATATTGCATTTGCTTTATCTACACATACGCTTACCACATGTAAAAGAGATGAATAATTTCCTGCACATTCCAGACTGGCATAAAGCATAAATGCTGAAATTGTCATACCGATCGCATAGACCGCACTCATAGTTCCATTAATATAAAAATATGCACTGCATGCTACGATTACCGCACCTGTGATTTTTGTTATGACGCTTTGCAGAAAATGATAAGGGACAAACAACATCTCCATCTTTGTATTAATCTTTTCGCATGCTTCATTTGCATCATTTAATCTTTTTGCCTGTTTTCCAAGCAGGTTGTATGATTTTACTTCTGATATTCCCTGCATATACTCCATGATCTGGTTTACAAGCTCCGTATCGCATACCACTTTTTGCTCTGAATCTTTTTTACCCGCATTCTGCATCACAGAATTGACCCCAAAGAAAATAAGTACTCCTGCTGCAGCGATCAGTCCGATTCTCCAGTCAAAAATAAACAGCATAAGAATGATCATTGATGTTTCCAGAATTCCCTGCATGGTCAGCATAACCACTCTCGCAGCCACATCGCCAAGTATTTCCATTGTATTGGTTGTAATAGAAGAAATTTCCCCAATACTATTGGAATTGAAATACCCCATCGGCAGATAGCGCAGATGTTCTGCAATCTTGATTCTCATAAAAGCACTTGCATTATATCCTCCCTCTGTCTGAAGCACTGTAGAGTATCTCTTGCAGATTACGTCGACTACAATTGCAAGAACCATAATCGCAACGGAGCCTCCAATATATTTTCCTGTCGGTTTCCCACTCAACAGACCAATCAGTATGTACATAATAGCCGGAATCTTCATTGCTGAGGCAAGAGCCTCTATGAGTCCGATCACTATCGACAGTTTAAATTTATTGCCATTTTCCCTGCCTGAAAAACGAAAGAATTTTGCCAGAATCCCAAACATATCATTCTCCCTCCTTCACCGTATCTTTTACAGAAATATGGGCATTCCACATTTCTTTATAAAGCGGGCATGACACCAGAAGTTCCTCATGTGTGCCATGTGCTGTTACATTTCCATCATTTACAACAAAGATCTGGTCACTGTCCTTAACAGTAGAAAGTCTGTGTGCTATTACGATCAGGGTCTTCCCTGCTACCAGTTTTGCGATAGAATTCTGCAGAATTGCCTCATTTTCCGGATCTGTGTAGGCAGTTGCCTCATCAAGGATCACGATCGGAGCATCCTTTAACATTGCTCTTGCAATGGAGATACGCTGCCTCTCGCCACCTGACAGATGTCCTCCTGCGCCTCCTACAACCGTATCAAATCCATTCTCCAGCTGCATGATAAATTCATAGCATCCACTTTTCTTTGTCACCTCAACAACCTGTTCATCTGTAGCATTCGGATTTCCCTGTCTGATATTTTCACGGACCGTTTCATTAAACAGATAATTGTCCTGTGCAACATATGCAATTTTCCGGTTAAAATCTGCAAGTGCCATTTCTTTTACATCAGTTCCGCCGATTTTGATACTTCCGGAATCCGCATCCCACAGGGATGCAATCAGCTTTGCAATGGTTGACTTTCCGCTTCCGGAAGGTCCTACGATTGCATTTACCGTTCCTGCTTTCAACTCCATAGTTACGCCATGCAAAATCTCTTTGTCGTGATAACCAAATCTGACATCTTCAAGAGTAACAGAGTTATCTTTTGGAACACTTTTACTTTTCTCTGGACGTTCAAGCTCCGGCTGTTCCAGAATTCCTGCCACTTCACCAACAATCACTCCGATCTTGCCAAGATCATCTGTATAGGAACCCACTGTGATCAACGGTCCAACGATTCCAAGTGATAAAATAATGCAGATGACAAAATCTGAAATCGCAAGTGTTCCATTGGCTACATAATGTGCCCCAAACGGCAATACCGTAAGAAGCGTATAAGGTGTGACCACCATCATCAGTCCATGAAAGATCGAGCACCGTTTCATCCAGGAAATAAAGGAATCTGCATATTCAAAAGCCGCCTTTGTAAATTTTGCATAAGAACTTTCTGTCTTTCCAAATGCCTTGATCACTTCGATTCCGTCAATATATTCCACTGCCGCATCATTCAGATCTTTTGTTGTCTGAACCGTTCTCTCGAAGCTTGGTTTATAATCCAGCATCATTCCAAAATAGGAAAGAAATCCCACTATAACCGGCACCAATGACCAGAGTGCCAGTCTCCAGTCTGTCAGGAAGAAATAAATCAAAATCACAACCGGTGCCAGCAGATTGGACGTGAATTCCGGGACAATATGCGCCAGTGTTGTCTCGATACTGTCGATTCTTTCCACCATAATATTTTTAAATGTACCGGAAGGTGTGTCTTTCACATAGCCAAGAGGTACCCGCGCCAGCTTGTCACAGCAGGATTTTCTTATATTTGCAAGTACTGCAAACGTTGCTTTATGTGACAATGCTGTCGAAAGTGCATGAAGCAGTTCTGCAATGATAAACGATAATGCAATCTGAACCGCTTTTGCAAGATATATTTCAAACTCCTTTTCACCATTTAAAAACAGCTTTACTACATCTGCAATAATAAAATACGGCAAAATCTTAAAAATCACATTTCCTATTGCAAGTAACACACTCCACACATAGGCAATTCTTTTTTGTCCGGCCCATGTCAGGATCCAGCTGACTGCCGACTTCTTTTTTTCTTTCACATCTGTTCACTCCTTACGTTCGTTTTATTGTTTCGTTTTATTGTTTTACCTTCTGTTAGTTCATGCTAATCAACATATAATAAAATAGGTGGTTTACTGGCATCAACCACCTAATATTATTATCCTGTCTGAACTTTATTCAGAAATCCAGAACCTGCAACACACATAACCTATTCAGAATTCCTGCATCAGTTATACTGGAAATTCAATATTCCACAATCGTTCCCAGCCACCTGTATTAAATTCTTTCAGTTGATGTACATTTTTCTTTGCAGTCTCCCTGTCTATATCATGCTCAATGATCTGAAATACTGATGAAAAAAATCCCGTATAGATCATATGCATAAGACTTTCCTCTACAATCGGTATTTTCACCCCATTCTCTTTCATCTTTTCCATATAATTCAGGCTGGACTTCATTTCCCGCTCTACCATATTGTGTATGAATAGTTCAAATTTTCCACTGTCTCCGCATTTCAACAATAATCTGAAATTATCATAATGATCATAGATATAATCAACCATCTGCTCCATCCCATCACTGGATGTATCCGACATATTCCTTGTCTGATCACTGGCAGAAAGCTTTTCAAACTCCTCAACGATCTGGTCATAAATCTGATAAATATGTTCCATATAGGGATCCGTCAGCGCATCAAAAAGTGCCTCTTTCGTCGGATAATACTTGTAAAATGCACCCGTAGTAAGTCCTGCATCTTTTACAATGTTTCTTAAAGATGCTCCTGTCAAACCATCTTTCAGAAAATGTTTTCTGGCTGTATCTAATATGTTTTTCTGTGTATCTTCTGCTTTCGTCGACATTCTTTTCGTATCCTCTAAACTTCTTTTCAAAATATAACAATGCTATATAACACTGTTATATTTTAACTCATTACAGGAATTTGTCAAGTCTTGGTGTTTCAATTTTTTATTTTCCTCGTGTATTCAGTTTCCACTCCGCAGATGCTTTCTGCAGTTTTACAAGTCTGTTCTATTCAGACAGATTTTCTTTGCAGAAAAGCTCTATACAGTTCTCAACCATTGTCTGATCATAGTCTGTTGAAATACCTGAGCCAAGCCAGTATGCATAATCCCCTTCATCATATTTTCCAAGTGTCTCCAGATTGTTGCCATAGCGCAATTCAATATGATAGGTTGTATTATTTGTATCCGCTGCAATGCAGAAATAAGTAAATTCGCCTGAATCTGCATCATCACTTTCAAATTCGTATAATCCACGTACTTCTTCCATTCCAACATAATGATATGTATGGGAAAAGATTTCTTTTCCTTCTGAATCATATCCCTTGATCACTGAATCCGAACCATCAAATTCCAGCTTATTTACGCCTTCTGTAAAAGAGCAGTCATAAACACCATTGCCATCTTTGTATGCTTCTACTGCTTCTTCTCCATAAATTGTTCCTGAAACCATGGATGCTAACTTTTCATATGCTGCTTCAACATTTTCCTCGCCAACCAATTCTGTACAATCATCAATCCAGATCTGCCGATATTTTTCATCAAGAATTACCGGCCAGAGTTCCTGATATGAACCTGTCAAATCAACCAAAAGCTGCTTTGCAGCATCCTGATTTTCATCTGTCTTCTGTTTCTTGTCCGTCGTATTTGTACTTTCTGTAACAGTTGCTGTACCTTTACTTTCTGCTGATGTAGAATTACCACAACCAACCAACATTGAAAATGACATTGCAATTGTTAAAAATAATGTTAAAATTTTTTTCTGTTTCATGATATGCCTCCTTAAATAAAAAAACGTTGCAGTTAGATTTTTCTAACCACAACGCATATTTTATAGATTCCATTACAGAATCTCAATTACTGAACAGACTCTTTTTCTATCCATTCAGACTTTCCTGTGTCTTTTTCTTGCGATATTCTGTTGGTGACATACCGTATTCTGTACGAAATGCGGATGTAAATTTGTTCGGATTCTGATAGCCAATTTGTAACGCTATCTCCCCAATCGTAAGTTTATTTTCTTTTAAAAGGCGTTCCGCCATCTGCAGCCTGTACTTTTTCATATAAGCGTACACAGAATCTCCGTATACACCCTTAAAGCATTTTTTCAAAACAGTGGGTGACATTTTGAAACGCACTGACAATTTTTCAATCGTATAATGCTCCCTGTAGTGTTCCTTTAAAAACGCATGAACCTGTTTTATTGCATCAATCTGTACTTCCGAAAAATATATATGTTCAGAATTATTTTTCTTTAAATCAAATCCAGTTAATACTAATAATAGTTCCAGAATTTTCACACGAATATAACCATATCTGATTTCCTCAGGAACTTTATACAATTCCGAAAAGATATGTTCTATAGAATGATTTGCCCGTATAATCGTAAAACTATGTGTTTTTGAAATGTTACGGATCTTCTCCAGATTTACAGACAACAATTGCAGTATTCTTTTCATTTCATCTGTAATCTTGGAAAAATCAAGCGTAATGGTAATTCCATGATAATGCGATGTAGGAAATTCTGACACATGTCCAGATTTTTTCAAAGAACAAAATGACAAATCCCCTGCCGCTATATAACCATATTCATTTTGTTCAAACACGCATTCGCAACGCCCTTCCATGCAATAGTTTATTTCCATCACACTGGAAGCCGGCTTTTGATCCTTGTTGCAACACTCCATATGCATATCATTATAAACAAGATCAATCCCTGGAAACACATGATACAACGTAATCATTCCTGTACCGCTCTCGTTTTCCAAATGAAAACATTCACAGAATTCCATATCCTGTACTTTTTTACAAGCTGATGTACCATATAATTCAATGCTTGCAAAAGAATCTGATGATTTTAATTCTCTATTCTTATCAGGTCTGGACTCCAATATAGTTTCTGCAAGCTCATAAGCATTTTTCATAACTATTTTCCTCTATACCACATCGCAAATGCCAATTCCGGTAATCGGTCAGTCTCAATAATTGTTTCGAGCATTCTGGCAAACCCTTCCGGGTCGCGAATTTGATACTGCATATGGTTAAATCCCTCAAAAACCGGGAAATTACCGTGTATATATGTCTGCATCACTGCATTTCTGTATTTAAAATGTTCTTCTATACTTCCAAATTCCCAAAATGTATGTTTCTGCAATTCTTCTGACAGTTCTGGAAATGGTTTATCTTCCAAGCTGTCTGCCAGCTGTCTTCTCAGATTTCCATATGTCAAGTTCTTCCCTGCCTCTATAAAATAGGTTTTAATTTTGTCATCGTCACACCACATGATTCTCTTTAGTGTCTTTCCTTTTGACCAATATAAACTTTTCATTGCTATATATAAGAACGGGATCATGATTCTGCGAGTTGCTTTTCCAATCTGGGCAAACTGTCCGCCATCAAAAAAAACATGCTTTACCGTTATTTTTGTCTCTGTCAGGAATGCCATGGCAAGATCTGCTCCAATCGAAGATGCAACTATAAGTTCTATTTCTTTGATTCCATGGTTCCCCAAAAATCGTACAATCTGTTGTATCTCATCTCTTTTGCTTTGATACCTCTGTCCGGAGCAATACACAGTCGATGTTGGCATAATGCAATAATATTTTTCTGCCATTTTCTCTGCAACCGGCATACTGCTTTCCCCAGTTACTCCCATTGCATGGAAAAACAGAATGACTGAATTTGATTTATTTCCTGTTGTTTTAAATACCACACTTCCACCTTCTGTCTATTTTTTATCTATCTACTCTCTTCCATTTTGCAACAGCATTTCTTACCCGCTGGTCAATATCCAGTCGTGCTCTGCGACATTCTTCCGGATATTTTCTTGCTGCCTGAAATGCCAGTTTCACAAAGAGTCCGGAGCCAACCGGGAGCATTGTTTTTAGCATGCTATCTGGAAAAACGAAATGGGTTCCATGCTCATAAATTACAAACTCTAATCTGCATGTATGAGGGTGTTCTTTCATTCGCTGTTTCATTCGGCGGATATATTTTGCAGTATCCCACAACACATCATCTTCCGTACCAATCAGCAATAACGTTCCATGGATTTTTTCAATCTTGATCATCTCGTCTTCTGTGATTGGATGAGCCTTTTCCGAGTCATCAAACAGTTTTCTTGAATTAATCATATCACCGGTCCGTTTTGTTTCTTTCTTAATCACATGCCAGTAATCCGGATGTTTGTAGCAAAATGGCATATACGGAAGGGGTTCTCCTTTGTAAGAAAAAAGAGATTCTCCTTCAATCGGCCATTCCTTACAGCCATCTTTTTTACCCTGCATAAACCCCTGCCAGATAAAATCACTCGGTGTCAGACCAATCGTTAATGTGATATCTTTAAAATAAGAAGCAGCAGTCAATGCCAGTGTTCCTGTAGTAGATGCCCCGACAATTCCTATCTTCTGATCACCATGTGCTTTTAACCAATTGATTGCTTTCTCTATACGTTCCAATGGATAATTATGATGTCCATAATCTTTTTTTCCAGGTGACATTGTCATCACATTCACACCGAGTTTATGTAGCCATTTCACGGATATACGCGCCAGATAATCCTCTGGATCATCCCCGATCATGGCAATCATTGCACAGTCTGAGCCTGTTTTACACTTCCAATATGCTCCATAAAATCCATCTGTTTCCACATCAAAATGTCTTTTCTTCATTTGTATCATCTCCTTAATATCGGCCACGTTTCTCCAAAACTATTATTTTATTTGAGATATTCCGAACAGCCGGAATCTTACCTATTACACAATAAACAGGCATAAGCTCTTTCATTCCTTCAACAAGACTGACTTCCTGCCGAACAGAAAATCCCGGCACAATTCTTTGCAGTTCTGTTCCGTTCTTAACTCCCCATGTGAATTTTGCATTGCTTCCCTCTATGGATTTCTCTTTCATATGCTTTACAACAAAGGGTGACATGGTTTCGACCATTACGGTTACTTTCTGAAATGATTTATCAATAATAGAAAACATCTTCCTGATATCTTTCTCATACAAATACATTGTAAGTCCTTCGATTATTACCAGAATATTCTTACCGTGATAATCGATATCATCTATGTAGGAATCATCCATTGCAGACTTTGCAATCTGATACACCGGATCAGTTTCGGTAAGGAACTGGCTCCTTATTTTCATTGTTTCCGGAAGGTCTACATTATACCAGCGCAGATATTTTCCCTTCATCCGGTAGCATCTGGTATCCAGTCCGCATGCAATATTTACGACAACTGTATTTTCATGCTTCTTCAAATATTGCTCAACCATCCGGTCTAATACAATTGTTCTTGCAATCACACCATAGTTCATAGCGTTATCTTTATCTGCTATAGAAAAGTCATAGTCCAGCTTTTCCACAAGTTCTACTGCAATCTCATCTTTGATCTTTGCATTTTGTTTTTTTGTTTCTTTTGCTCTTGCATACAGGGTCTGTACCATCGTTTCCGGCACACCTGTCACATTCACTTTTTCTTTCATTATCTGTCGCCTTCCACTGCCTTTCTTACTTCTTCCACCCACTCTGCACTATGACAGCAAAACAGTTCTTCATGCTGCATGTTATGTCTCCGAATATCCGGATTTTTGAAATAAGTCCAATATCTCTTTTCATATTTTTTACCCATCTTTGTAGCGTAAAACACATGGATAGTTGTTCCCGGCACATCAATTCCATGCTGGACTTTCGTAACCAGATCCGAATAGAACTGATTATAAATACTCTGTTTTGTAATCCACGGATTTCCTCCTTTACCGATTCCAAACATATTCAAAAATCCATTATATAATTCTTTTTTAACCTCATCTGTCTTATTCAGTTTTTTCTGCATAAATTTCGGAAGAGCACCTGTATGTATCATTTTATACATGAAAGGGACTACCATGGATGACTTGATTTTTGCCACAAGACGACCTGCTTCGTCCATATCACTGCTCCCAATAATGCCATGATCTATATGAATTCTTTTTCGCTGAATCAAAAGGGATACAAAACTTCCTCCAAGAGAACACCCATACGCTGCTTTAATTCTTCCATCATACTTTTTCTTGATTTCCTGCTCAATCTTTTCGCATTCATCTTCCATTGAATAAAATTCTGTTTTTTCATTTGGATCAAATCCATCATAAGAAACTGTTACCGTGTAAAAATAAGAATGTAATCTATCCAGTATATGATCAAAGCTACTATACAGGCAACAGGTACCAGGAAATAAAAATATCACTGGTTTACTACTGTCTCCACTTTCATAAAATTTCATATCTGGCCTCCTTTAGTTTTTTCATATAAGCATAAAATTGCTTATGCGGCTCCCTCATTTCATCTGGTGCCTTCCTGGCATGTTGATACATAAATTTATCTCCAAAGCTACTTTCGAATGTAACAGCAAGCATAAGTATCATAACCAGTTTCTGCAAATAAGACCGCCTACAAGGATCCAATCACACCTGCACCATAAATCAATATTCTCATAGAAATCCGTCCTCTTTTTCATTTTCAAAAAAATGCCAGCGCTCATGTTAGTAATATCTAACTCTCATTTTCTAAAAAACCGTGTGAAAACAAAACTGTAATTCCACACGGATTCTTTTCTTATGCATTCAGTATATCACTTTTACCTGGTTAATCAACCAAATTTTGATAACACAATTAAATTCACAAGCAGATATTCTCTGATTACATCTCCTAGCACTGCAATCCCCGAAAGACTTCCAAGTAAAAACATCTGAGAAATTTTATCCCACATTTTTTTGTATCGTTTTATTGCTTCTGCAATCATTACTATCATAATTCTTTCTGATTATCCAGTTTGCCAAGATACTCTTTCTCTTTGAACAGCTGCCAGTAAACTGAATAGCTCTCATTTCCTCTATAAAAGAATCTGCACTGAAATAATACCCGTCATCTTCCTGCACCAGACAAAGTGCCTGATAACCTGACATCACAATATTAAGTGCAATATCCTGATTGTCCACCAGAAAGGTATAAGTCTGTGCTGATTAGCAGCTCTTACCCATGCCATTTGATCTGCTTCTTTATCCGACAGTGGTTCTTTTTCTTCCAACTGTTTCAGCAGTAGTAATAAAGCCATTTTCCAATACATATTTATAAATTTGTTGTTCCTGTTCACTATAAAGACGGATATCTCTTCTGCAAACCGGTCCATATCTCACTGCTTCATCCATCCGCTCATAATAAGCCATCGAAAAATCTACAATTTTATAAATACTGACTGAACTCTACCTTCTCCTTATTCGGTCCTTCAATCGTAAAGAACCGCACGCCGTTATCCCAGAACGGAAGGAAATGAATGGTATCCTTCGCTGTGTTCATTTTTTCGGCTTCAATATACCGATACACTTCTTCGATATCTTTCACATTGATCGCCACATGATCAATTGCTCCGCTCTCCATCTTTGCAGCCTTATTTTCATAAGTCTCGATCACAAGCGTTTCCAGTTCCAGAAATGCAACCTTTTCGTCTGCTTCTTCATTCACCGTCTGAAGTGCAATCTCAAATCCCAGTTTCTGATAAAAAGCAATTGTTTTTTCAATATCATTTGTCGGAATCCCGATATGCTGAATCCCTGTTGTATATGTTTTCAGATCCATCTTAACGTCCCATCCTTTCTTCAACCTGTGCAAGTTCCGGCATTGCAGGGATCGCGCCTTTCCTCTCTACACAAAGGCTTGCCACCGCGTTGCCAAACCGTACATACTCTTTCAGTTCATCCATGGTAAATGCTTCCGGTCTCTTTCCGGCTTTGCTGATACAGTATAAAAATCCTCCCCAGAAGGAATCTCCTGCCCCATTGGTGTCCACCGCTTTGCTCACAAATCCCGGAATATGTACACCGCCTTCTTTGCAGTACAGATATGCTCCATCGCTTCCCAGCGTGACTGCAACGATCTTGACACCCTTCCGGAATAAAATTTCTGTCGCTTCTTCCGGACTTTTTTTGTCTGTCAGAAGCTTCGTTTCTTCATCTGAAATTTTCATGATATCCACGTAAGGAACCAGACTTCTCATCTGTTTCTTTGCAGTCTCCTCATCCTTCCATAAAGAGGCTCTGTAATTCGGATCATACGAGATAATACTTCCTTTTTCTTTTGCGCGCCGGATCGCATAATGTGTGGTATCTCTTGCCGGCTGTTCCGTAAGTGACAGAGAACCGACATGGAAAATATGTGTCTTATCCAGAATATCAACATCGATTTCTTCTTTTTCCATTCTGGTATCTGCTCCCGGTTTTCTTGCAAAAGAAAATGTTCTCTCTCCATTCTCATCAATATTTACAAACGCAAGAGTCGTAAAATATTTTTCATCCAGAAGCATTCCTTCCGTTTCCACGTTTTCTTTTTCCAGCACAGATTTCAAAAACTCTCCATGCATATCCTTTCCTGCCTTCCCGATAAAAGCGGTATGTCCACCAAGTTTTGCCACCGCAACTGCAACATTTGCAGGAGCGCCACCCGGATTCTGGGCAAATAGTGTCTGCCCGTCTTCATTTACTCCCTGCCAGGTAAAATCGATCAGGATCTCACCAAATGTTGTAATGTCGTAAAGCGACCGTTTTGCCGCATCATTGGTATCTGCAAGAAGTCCTTCTTCAAGCAGTCTCTCCAGAACCTGGTTGCATTCATTTTCTTCGTCCGTGTGGATATGCAGTTCTCCGTATTCAAATTCAGGCATACTTAAAACACCGAGCATGGATTTCGCATTGACCACATATCTGCCACTGCAAAGCTCTACGTCACAGGAAATCCGCTCTGCAATGCTGACCAGTTTCCGTGCATTTGTCATGGTTCCCAATATTACTTTCGCAATCATTTTTTCCTCCTAAGCAAATATGCTGATAATCAGGGCACAGATAAGACCGGTAAATCCGATAATCGTCTCCATCATCGTCCATGATTTTAAGGTTGTCTTTTCATCAATTTCCAGCAAGGAGCTTACCAGCCAGAAACCAGAATCATTCACATGACTGAATGCCGTTGCACCACCGGTAATCGCACAGACCATCGCTGCAAGGTATAATGGCGAAAGTCCTGCAACCGCCGGCATGGATGCCATAATTCCGGCTGCCATCGTCATCGCAACCACTGCCGCTCCAACCGATGCTCTTACCAGAGCTGCGATCAGCAGTCTTGTCGGATCTGCTGCAAATACTGTTTCTGACATTTTCATTTCCTCCCGTATTCTTCCTGATTAGTGAACATATTTGTGGATCGTTGCTTTTACAGCACCTGGTCCTGCGATCATTTCACGAAACATTTCTTCAATCTTTTCACCGACACCATCTTTGTAAAGATCGGTAAAGAACAGACGTTCATTGGACAGGATCGGTTTCAGCTGGTCTTTCAATGTCTCCGGCTTTCCAACTACGATGTCACCAAGCTGTTCTCCGATTTCTTCATTCATCGGATCCGGTGCCAGTTCGAATTTGTTTCCTTCATCATCAACTGCCAGCATATATCTGAGCCAGCCTGCAATACCAAGCGGAATTGCTGTCAGTTTTGATGCATCTCCGTATTTTGCCACATAAGCTTTTACCGTCTCGCCAAAACGGATACCAACCATCTGTGACACATCAACTGCAAGACGGAGATTTGTATCTCCCAGATATTCATTCGGAAAACGGTCATTAAAAAGTTCATCCACAAATGCCTGTGGAGAAAGGATTCCAGGATCTGCCACTACCGGAAGTCCTTCGTCATAAGCAACCATTCTTGCCATCTTCATCATATCTTCATTGGTATTAAGCATATGTGCGAACAGATCATATCCAAGTACGACACCAAGCGGACCTGTGGCTGAATGAACCGGATTTAAGCATACCGTTACTTTCATTCGTTCCGAAAGATTTACTGTATTTCTGTCCGCCATATAAACTCCAAATCCTTTTTCCAGTGCCGGGCGTCCGTTCGGAAAACTGTCTTCAATGACCAAATATTGCGGTTTTTCTGCATTTACAAATGGAGCAATGTAAGTCTTCTTTCCGGTGATGACCGGCTGCATTTTTTCCACACCGAGAGCTTCAAGATCATCTGCAATCTGTTCGCTCGGACGTGGAGTGATCTTGTCGATCATGGTCCATGGGAAGGCAACGACTTTTTCATCACTTACATATGTAATGAAATCATCATCTACAAATCCCTGCTTCTTCCACTCTTCTGCCATTGTAAGAACAGATTCACGGAGTTTTGCACCATTCTTGGAACAGTTATCCATAGATACCAGTGCAATTGGATATCTTCCTGCTTTGAATCTTTCATAAAGCATTGCTACCAGTACTGCCATGGCTCCTGTCGCTTTGTCCGGTCCGTTCTTAATGTCCGCTTCCACGAATGGAAACCAGGTTCCGTCTGCTTTCTGCAGAGCATATCCTTTTTCGGTAATTGTAAAGGATACCATCTGAAGAGATTTGCTTGTAAAGATCTCTTTCAGGCGGTTCCACTGTGCCAAATCAGAAGACTGTGCTTTTACTGCTTCTGCAAGGGATCCGAGTACTTTATATTCACGTGTTCCGTCCCCATGCAGAATTACGCTCAGTCCCAGATTGTCATATGGATCATAAATTTTATCTACTACGTCATAGTCAAATGTCTCTACACAGGTGATTCCTCTGTCCAGTACACCTTCTTCCAGAAGTCCGTCTGCAATTCCACCGATAAAAATACGGAAAATATTACCGATTCCAAAATGAACCCATCCCGGTTCTTCTTTTGCTTTTTCAGATATCTTCTCCACATCATATCCCGGAAGTGCAATTCCTGCCTTCTCCCATGCCGCACGGTCTTTGATTCCTTCGATTGTTAACTTCATTTTGTTACCTCCCGTTTTACTTTTTCTTTTTAGTTATGTTTTTGACTTACGCTTATATCTAAGTTGTAAGTGTAGTATATAACCACAAAAGTGAGTTGTCTATTGACAAAAAATACAATTTTACAATTCTATTTTTATCTATTTTTCACAAAGCGAATCAGAAAGCTCTTGTTTTATCCGCACATCTATATTAGAATAAGTTCATATCTTGTGTGTATGATTCACGCATAAGTAAAGGAGAATATCATGAAAGAAAAAGGAATGACCACGATTACCCTGAAAAAAATCAATCGGGAAAAAGTGTACCAATATATTTATCAGCAAAAAGAAACATCCAAACTCCAGATCGTTCAGGATCTGCAGATGGGACTTTCTACTGTCAGCCAGAATTTAAATGAGCTGGAAAATGACGGTCTGATCAGCCGGAATGGATATTTTGAATCAACCGGCGGACGAAAGGCCCAGATTATAAAAATTGTTGAAGATTTCCGTATTTCGATCGGACTTGGGATTTTAAAAGATATGTTTCATATTGTAGCCGTGAATTTATATGGAGATGCAGTTGCAACAGAGACAATTGAACTCCCATATGAGAACAGCGATGCTTACTACACTGCCCTTGCTGCAAATGTAGAGCTCTTTATCCAGAAGAATCATTACGCTCCTGAAAAAATTGAGGGAATTTCGATTGCCACACAGGGAATCATCTCACCGGATGGAACTGCCGTAACCTACGGCGATATCATGGGAAATGCAAACATGCAGCTGTCTGATTTTTCTTCCAGACTTCCGTATCCATGTCATCTGGAACACGATTCAAAAGCCGCTGCAGATCTGGAACTCTGGAATCATCCACAATTTGACAGTGCCCTGATTTTTCTTCTGAATCCTAACCTTGGCGGTGCGATCATCACCGGACATGAAGTTCACCAGGGCGATCATATGCGTAGTGGTCTGATTGAACACATCTGCATTGATCCAAATGGTCCGAAATGTTATTGCGGCAATCACGGGTGTCTGGAAACTTACTGTTCTGCAAATGCCCTGAAAGCAGCTTCCGGTATGCCGGTCAAAGAATTTTTTAACCTCCTGCATCAGACACATGCTCTGAATCTCACACAAATCTGGAGAGACTATCTTGACCATCTTGCATTTGCGATCCGCAATCTGAACCTTGTGATCGACAGTCCGGTAATCATCAGTGGATATCTTGCACCGTATTTTCTGGATGCGGATATGCAGTATCTGCTAAATAAAGTCAATGAAAGTTCTCTCTTTCAGATGACCGAAGATCAGCTTCTGGTAGGGAATCACGGACAATACACACCAGCAATCGGCGCAGCACTTTATTACATCAAGGAGTTTCTGACGCCGGTTGTGTCGTAATCATCGAGTAGGCTGACCCCCTACTCGATCTGCACTTGGCTCATCGTATACACAAACAGGACAGATATCATCTATCACTTTTTTCCCATTTTCAGGAATAAGGATATCAAATATCTGTCCTGCTTTCTTATGTTTTACCTAAACATTTTCACAGAGCTTCTACGCATCAAAATGAATCCTGCTTTCATCAAATCTGTCTTGCTGCGCTCTTTCTTCTGCCGGATATCCAAGTGGAAAGATTGCAAATGCTCTTTGATCGTCCGGAATCCCAACAATCTCTTCCACTTCTTTCATACGCTCTTCGATCGGAGCAATTCCAAGCCAGACTCCGCCAAGTCCGATCTCATCTGTCTTGAGCCATAAGTTCTCCATTGCAATACTCATATCAATATCCGCATAGCATGGAACTGCACAGTCTTTCCGATATGCTGATACGATTGCCACCGGTGCATTCGCTGTCATCCCTGCATACGGACTTGCCTTTGATAACTTTTCCAGTGTATCTTTTTTGGTAATTACATAGAATTCCCACGGCTGCTGGTTCTTTGCAGACGGCGCTGCCATTGCCGCGCGGAGGATTTCCATAATCTTTTCCTTCTCCACTGGTCTGTCCTGATATTTTCTGATACTTACACGATGAAATAAATCTGCCATTTTCTGTTCTCCTCTATTCTATCTTTTTCAGTCTCTCAACCGCATATTTGATAAATCTTTTCACCGCAGGTGATGCCTGTTTATACGATGGAACTGCAAGTCCAAGTGTGATCCTTGATGGTGGATCTACCGGAATCTTCACTACATCACAATTCCATTTTTCCGTGATCAGATTATTCATCACACTCATTCCAAGTCCCTTTTCAATCATTGCCATTGTTGCAAAATTCTCCAGTGTTGTAAAATGAATATTTGGCACAATTCCATTTCTGTCAAACAGTGAAACCACATCATCATCTCTTCCGAGTGCCGGCATTATAAAAGAATCTGTCTCACAATTAATAAGCGGATAATCTCTCTCAAAGTCCCAACAAGCTGACTGACTCCCGATGGTGTATAATTTAATCTCTCCGCTGCCTTTGTAAAACTGCCTGTATCCGCGGCATACATAAAGGCCTTGCATCTGGCACTTTCCACATCCGTTCACCCCTTGCTTTTAATCTTTATTTTAAGTAATACTATAATCATTTTACACAATTACTAGTTTTACTTTATTATATTTATATTTTAAAATAAATTAGTTGATTGTCTTGAAAAATGCTTGATTTACGGGCATATTCGCAGGGTTGCAGATTGATTTTACTACTCATTTACTACTTTTAACAAATTGAGCCTTGATATGCAAAAAACACCTGCGGGCTGCCGGATAGACCGCTGCACCACCTTACGCGGCACGTCGAAAAGAAAAAATAAAATAAGCACCACCTATAAGGCGGCGTTTCTCACTCCTACACAGGAGAAC
This sequence comes from Coprococcus sp. AF99-45, assembly GCF_027663865.1. Classification (NCBI taxonomy): domain Bacteria; kingdom Bacillati; phylum Bacillota; class Clostridia; order Lachnospirales; family Lachnospiraceae; genus Coprococcus; species Coprococcus sp. AF99-45. The sequence goes on along the minus strand of NZ_JAQDGZ010000020.1, from coordinate 4,303 downwards.
AGGAACGCTGCTTTTTTTATGCCCTCATGTTACGCAGTAAGGGCAAACAAAGCCTTGATTTATGCGGCTCTTAGCGCGCGGAAATGAGAAGGACAAGGGTTGATACCTTTTCCCTCAAAACCGCGTTTCTACTGCGTAACAAATCCAACGAAAAGGAGTGACGAAGCTATGGCAGTTTTCCGCGTGGAAAAGAACAAAGGTTATACGGTTATGAGCAACCACCATTTACGCAACAAGGAACTTTCCCTAAAGGCAAAGGGCTTGTTGTCGCAAATGCTCTCACTTCCCGAAGATTGGGACTACACCCTTGCAGGACTGTCCCTTATCAACCGGGAAAAAATTGACGCTATCCGGGAAGCAGTACGGGAACTGGAAAATGCCGGATATATACAGCGTTCAAGGGAACGTGATGAGAAAGGACGCTTACGCGGTACAACGTATGTTATCTATGAGCAGCCGCCTAAGTTGGATTTACCTACATTGGAAAAACCAACATTGGATAATCCAACATTGGAAAAACCTACGTTGGAAAATCCAACGCAATTAAATAAAGAACTATTAAAGACTAACTTACCAAAAAAAGAAAAATTAAATACAGATATATCAAGTACCCATTCCATTCCTTTCCGTTCCCTAAATCCCTCTCCCTTAGAGGACGCGGCACAGCCGCCGGAACGGAAGCGAAAGGAAACGGAACCGAGCGCATTTGATATTTATGAGGAAATCATCAAGGACAATATCGAGTATGACATACTCATGCAGGATAACCGCCTTGATAAAGACCTCATCAATGAGATTGTGACCCTCATACTTGAAACGGTCTGCACTAAACGAAAAACTATCCGTATCGCCGGGGACGATTATCCGGCAGGGCTTGTCAAGGCAAGGTTTATGAAACTTGACAGCAGCCACATTGAATTTGTCCTTGCCTGCATGAGCGAGAACACCACCAAAATCCGCAACATCAAACAATACCTGCGGGCAGTGCTTTTCAATGCCCCGTCCACTATGAACAGCTACTATACGTCCCTTGTAGCGCACGACATGGCAAGCGGCGCACTGGCACCGAAGAAGCCGCAGTTTGGCGACCCGGACTATTATTCTTGCAACGAGGGCGAAAGCCTGTAAACCAACCCAAAGGAGGATTTGATTATGACGCAGAAAACAGGAGCTTTGATTTTTGATGAAACCGCTGACCGCTACGACATTCGCTTTGACGTAAACGACTATTACGGGGGCTTGCATTGCGGCGACTGCATGGAAGTCTTTGTGCGGGGCAAGTGGAAGCCGACCCGTATGGAGTACGGGGACAACTGGTATCTTGTGGGTATTCGGGCGGCAGACCTTTCCGGGCTGCGAGTACGGATTTAACAGGGCGGCGTGAAAGCGGACGCTCTTTTTTCATGCCCGCCCCGCTTCCCAGCGGCGGGCATACCACCATAGAACACGAAAGGAGGACACCCATTGCAGGAGGAAACCAACGAAAAGACCATAGCCCTTTACATCAAGACCGGGAAGCTGACCGCGCAGCAGCTCCAAAAGGCTATGAAAGCTCTGCTTGCACAGATGAAAAAGCAGCATGACAAACAGAAAATCCCGCATGGAAAGCAGACCCTAAAGCAGCTTATGAAGCAGAACGCGGGTGTTTCCAACATTGAAATCACAAAGGACAATATCAAAGCCTTTGAGAGTACGGCGAAAAAATACGGGATTGATTTTGCACTAAAGAAAGACAGCACCGAAACCCCACCCCGCTATCTTGTGTTTTTCAAGGGACGGGACGCGGACGCACTGACCGCAGCTTTCAAGGAGTTTTCCGCAAAGAAGCTGACACAGGGACAAAAGCCCTCTATCCGCAAGCTGATTGTTTCCCTCAAAGAAAAGGCGGCGGCTCTGAACGCACAGCGGGACAAAGTAAAAAACAAAGACAGGGGGATTGTAAGATGAACGCTATCAACTGGAAAAAGCTGCTACTTCCCAACATTCCCTATCTGCTCTTTGTGTATCTCTTTGATAAAGTCGGACAGGCGGTACGCCTTGCGCCGGGGGCTGACCTATCCGGCAAGGTGCTGTCGCTTGGGGAGGGCTTTTCTATGGCTTTTGCAACCCCGCTTCCGAGCCTTGCCCCTATGGATTTGCTTATCGGTATTGTGGGGGCTGTCCTTATCCGGCTTATGGTGTACTTCAAAGGCAAGAACGCGAAGAAATATCGAAAAGGTATCGAATACGGTTCAGCCCGTTGGGGCAACGCCGAAGATATAAAGCCCTACACCGACCCGATATTTCAAAATAACGTGCTGCTGACACAGACGGAACAGCTTACCATGAACAGCCGCCCGAAGCAGCCGAAGTATGCAAGGAATAAAAATATCCTTGTTATCGGGGGAAGCGGCAGCGGCAAGACGAGATTTTTTGTGAAGCCCAACTTAATGCAAATGCACTCAAGTTACGTTGTAACCGACCCGAAAGGTACGGTTTTAGTCGAGTGTGGGAAGCTCTTACAGCGCGGCGGGTATCGGATAAAGGTGCTAAACACGATAAACTTCAAAAAAAGTATGAAATACAATCCCTTTGCCTATCTCCGCAGCGAAAAAGACATTTTGAAACTGGTAAATACCTTGATTGCCAACACCAAAGGGGACGGGGAAAAAGCCGGGGAGGATTTTTGGGTAAAATCGGAACGGCTCTTTTACTGCGCCCTTATCGGCTACATTTGGTACGAAGCCCCGGAGGAAGAAAAGAACTTCACGACGCTGCTTGAAATGATAAATGCCAGTGAAGCCCGCGAGGACGACCCGGAATTTCAGTCCCCCGTTGACCTCATGTTTGAACGGTTGGAGGAAAAAGACCCGGAACACTTTGCCGTCCGGCAGTATAAGAAATTCCTGTTATCTGCGGGAAAAACAAGAAGCTCTATCCTCATTTCCTGCGGGGCGCGGCTTGCACCCTTTGACATTAAGGAGCTGCGCGACCTTATGGAAACTGACGAAATGGAGCTTGACACCATAGGCGACCGCAAGACCGCCCTGTTTGTTATCATCAGCGACACCGACGATACTTTTAACTTTGTCGTGAGTATTCTTTACACGCAGCTTTTCAATCTGCTTTGCGACAAGGCAGATGATGAATACGGCGGCAGGCTGCCCGTCCATGTGCGCTGTCTGTTAGACGAGTTTGCAAATATCGGGCAGATACCGAAGTTTGAAAAGCTCATAGCCACCATACGAAGCCGGGAAATCTCCGCGTCGATTATCTTACAGTCGCAAAGCCAGTTAAAGGCAATCTATAAGGACAACGCCGATACCATAGTCGGCAACTGCGACACCACCCTTTTCTTGGGCGGCAAGGAGAAAACCACCCTCAAAGAAATGTCGGAAATCTTGGGGAAAGAAACCATTGACAGCTTCAACACTTCCGAGAACCGGGGGCGCGAGGTATCGCATGGGCTGAACTATCAGAAGTTAGGCAAGCAGCTTATGACGGAAGATGAAATAGCAGTCATGGACGGCGGGAAATGTATTTTACAGCTACGAGGGGTGCGCCCGTTCTTCTCTGATAAGTACGACATTACAAAGCACCCCAACTATAAATATCTTTCCGACTATGACAAGAAAAATACCTTTGATATGGAAAAGCATTTAAGGCGCAGACCCGCCCTTGTGAAGCCGGACGAAGTATTTGACTACTACGAAATCAGCGAAAGCGATTTGCAGGAGGACACCGACCATGAATAGACGTATCAGAAAGAAAAAGGACAAGAAAATCACAGAAGCCATAAACGGACTTATCTCCATTGCCGAGTGGCAGGAAAGACAGCGGCAGGCTGCTATCCAGCAGTTTGTGAAACGGTGTGAAGCCCTGTATGAGCAGCAGCGAAAAGAAAGGAGGAATTGACGCAGTAACAAAATTTATGAGTGGGTGCAGAATACGCGCCCCTACTGGAAAATCCATAACGCCCACACTTAAAAACTGAATACCGCCGCGCGGCAGAATTTTACGCAGCGTGGGGACTTACGACCGCGGCAGTTACAAAACTGACCGCCGTTTTTTATGCCCTTTTTAGGGGGCAAGCCGCATTTGCGGCAGAAAGGAGCTTTATGGAATTTTTTAACTCTGCTATCGACGTATTACAGACCCTTGTTATCGCACTGGGCGCAGGCTTAGGCATTTGGGGCGTTATCAATCTCTTGGAGGGATATGGAAACGACAATCCGGGTGCAAAATCACAGGGCATTAAGCAGCTCATGGCTAATTAGTTGGAACAAAAAACGAAAGGAAAAGCACAATCCAGACGGTATCAGCG
>NZ_JAQDGZ010000002.1:209434-289750 GCF_027663865.1 Coprococcus sp. AF99-45 | reverse complement strand
ACTTCCTGTTAAATAAAAGGCACTACGAGCCTAGGCACATTCTTTATTATTACATATTAAATAATAAAAATAGAATGCACAGTCTGAACTGCAGCATTCTTTTTCTATTATTGTTTAAGTCTGTTCTGATTACGCCAGTCTCTTGGCGATATTCCATAAATATTTTTAAATGCTCTGGAAAAATGTAATTGGTTGGGATAACCGACTGCATTACCTACATCTTTAATGGAAAGCTTTGTCAGTTTTAATAATTCAGCAGCTTTAATCATTCTATAATTCAACAAAAATTCCTGAGGAGATTTTCCAATTCCGTCTTTGAAAATTTTTCCGAAATAACTGCGGTTTAATCCGCATACAGCAGCGATGTTTTCGACAGAAATATCGTTTTGGAAATTCTGCTCTATATAAGATAGGGCTTCATGGATATAAAAATCCTGAAGACGGCTGATTTTTGATGTCTGCATGATGGAAGTAGAACGAATAAGAGCATCAATTGCAAGATAGAGATGCCCGATCAGGTGAAATGGTGTAGCGTCTCCGTGACTTGCAATATAGAGAAGTTCTTCTTTCAGTATTTCACGCAGATCCTTAGAAGTAGCCTTATAAATCGGATTATCCAAACTAAGTCCGGAAAGTTCAATGGTTTCTTTTGCACGTAGTCCGTCAAATTCAATCCATGTATATTCCCATGGGAGTTTTTCATCAGAGATATAAGTATTGATCTGACCGGGGAAAATCATAAAGCCCTGGCCACTTTTTACGTGATAGGTCTGTGTTACACCGTGAGAATCATTTGCCATTAAAATTCCGGTGCCGGAGATAATGTAGTGAAAAAGAAAATGATTACGGACGGCAGGACCAAAACTATGCGCCGGTTCACATTGTTCGTAACCAAACTGATACAATCCAAGATCGACAAAATTCTCGCTTGGAAATACTGAAAACATAAGTTCTTTCATAATAATTCCTTTCTCATAGGTGCTCTGCCGTGAAAAAATGATGTTTAGCAGATGTTAAGTCAGTTGATATATATATTTATTCTACTGATTTAATAAATAGATTGCAACTAAAATATACCAAAATGCTATGCCTTTAGCAAAAAAGAAGAAAATAATAGCATTTTGGAATAAAACTTCAAATGCAATGATATTTTTAGTCGCATAATGGTATGTTATAATACAACTATAAAGAAAGTACTTGATATATCGAGCGGTAACTAAAAACGAATATACCTGTGAGGAAGGAGAAAAAATGAGAAGGAAAAGAGCAGCAATTGTTTTGGGAATGTCCTGTATTCTGATGGCATCAGCTGTATTACAGGGATGTCAGCAAAATTCAAAAAGCGGAAAAGTGGAAATTGAACTTGTTCAGTACAAACCGGAGGCGGTAGATATATTTGAACAGCTTGAAAAAGAATTTAATGAGACACATGATGATATCCATTTAAAAATATCTTCCCCAAATGATGCGACAACAATTTTGAAAACACGTTTTATCAGAGAAGATTATCCGGATATTATCGGAATCGGAGGAGATATCAATTATTCGTATTTTGTTGATTCAGGAATACTGGCTGACCTTTCAGATTATGAAGGACTTGGTGAGGTAAAACCTGCTTATCTGGATATTATTGAAGGATTGGAGTTTGTTCCGACAGAAGGAACATATGGGCTTCCGTATGTGGCAAATGCGGCAGGAGTGCTCTATAACAAAGATATGTTTGCAGAGCATGGATGGGAGATTCCGCAGACCTGGGATGAATTTATTTCTCTTTGCAAGGAGATTCAGAATGAAGGAATCCAGCCACTTTATTTTGGATATAAAGATACCTGGACCTGCCTTGCACCTTGGAATGCACTTGCAGTCGGACTTGCACCATCCGATGTTTGTCAGCAGGTGAATAAGGGAGAAACAACCTTCTCCAAAGAATATCCGCAAGTGGCAGAAAAAATGCTTGAATTGTTAAATTATGGTGAAGATGGACCGTTTGGATACGGATACAACGATGCATGTACTGCATTTGCAAATGGTGAATCAGCGATGTATACAATCGGAAGCTATGCAATTCCGCAGATCAAATCTGTAAATCCGGATATGAATATCGGATCCTTTGTTATGCCGGCTAATGATTCTGAAGAGGACAATGTATTAAATTCAGGAGTAGACCTTCAGTTCTGCGTGATGGATGCATGCGAAAATAAAGAAGCGGCATATGAAGTACTTGATTTCCTGATGGATCATGATAGTATCCAGTCATACTTAGATGCACAGAATGCGGTGCCTTGTAAAGACGAAGATTTTGCATTAGCTCCGGAACTGGAAGATATGAAACCATATATTCAGGATAACCGTATGGCGGATTACCAGGACCACTATTATCCGTCAGAAATGGCAGTTGATGCACAAATCCAGACATTTCTCATAAACCAGGATGTTGACGCATTCCTGAAAAAATTTGACAAAGACTGGATCAGATATAACAGGGATATCATTCGTATGATGGAAGATTATGAAGCAGGCAAGTAGGAGGGATACAGATCATGAATAAATTGAAAAGGATGAATGGCAGAGAGCGGACATTTTTACTGATTACGATACCGATACTTGCGTTGTTTTTCTGCTTTAATACGCTGCCACTTATTAAAGGTGTTATTTATAGTTTTACAAATTTTCGAGGATATGGCGAGTTTGACTGGGTAGGTATTCGGAATTATACAGACTTATTTACTGATGCAAGAGTCGGGAAATCCTACCTGTTTACATTCAAGCTTGCAATTGTTGCAACAATAGTTGTAAATGTGTTAAGTCTTGTTTTAGCTCTTGGATTAAACAGTAAAATTAAATTTAAAAGTGCACTCAGAGGAATGTATTTCGTTCCAAATATTTTAGGAGCACTTGTAGTGGGCTATATTTTCAATTACTTTTTCACTTATATTCTTCCGGCAGTTGTAAAAATGATGGGCGGAAAAGGTGACAGTATCCTGGCAAGCTCAAAATGGGCATGGGTTGCGATCGTAATTGTATGTGCATGGCAGTCTGTTGCAATGAATACGATTATTTATATTTCCGGACTTCAGACGGTACCGGAGGATGTATACGAAGCAGGTTCTCTTGATGGAGCGACCGGATGGAAAAAATTCAAGAATCTGACATTTCCACTGATCCTTCCATTCTTTACCATCAATATGGTACTTTGCATGAAGAATTTTCTGATGGTATTTGATCAGATCATGGCTCTTACCAAAGGAGGCCCGGCGCAGAGTACAGAATCAATTTCATTTTTGATTTATAACAATGGTATGGCTGGAGGACAGTTTGGGTTCCAGAGTGCCAATGCAGTTGTGTTCTTTGTAGTGATCGTTGTGGTCTCTGTATTACAGATGAACTTTTTGGGAAATAAGGAGGAACAGTTATAATGAAAGTAAAGGTGAAAGAAAGAGTAAACTGGCCAATCACAATTTTATTGATTCTGGGTCTTGTAACCGTTATTTTTCCTCTTTATCTTACAGTTGTGATTGCATTTAAGAAACCGTCGGAAATGACAAACAGTATTTCCGGAATCTTATCACTGCCAAAAAGCTGGAGCTTTTCTAACTTTGCAGAAGCAATGCGTGTAACAGATTTCTGGCATTCACTGGGCAATAGTGTGCTGATAACGATTGTAACGGTAGTTCTTTCCATTCTGATTCATTCTATGATCGGTTATGTGATCGGAAGAAGTAAAAGTACCAGTAAATTTTACAAAGTAGTCTATCTTTATATTGTAAGCGGTATGTTTGTTCCATTTGCAATTTTGATGATGCCACTTGTGAAGCAGACAGCACAGATGGGAATTGACAATATTTTCGGTGTTATTTTGTGTTATCTTGTATTTTATATGCCGATGAATGTGCTCTTATACTCCGGTTATCTGAAAAATATTCCGCTGGCACTGGAAGAGGCTGCACGTGTAGACGGGGCAACAACTTGGAAAACTTACTGGAGCGTTATTTTCCCAATCATGAAACCGATGCATGCAACAGTAGCGGTACTTACAGCACTTGGTACATGGAATGATGTTATGACACCACTTGTAATTCTGGCAGGTAGTGATGTGAACACACTGCCACTTGCACAGATGACATTCCAGACACAATTTGGAACCAATTATAATCTTGCATTTGCATCCTATTTACTGGCACTGCTTCCGATTTTGATTTTCTATCTGATCTGTCAGAAACAGATTCTGAACGGTGTTGTAAATGGCGCAGTAAAATAAATTTGACAGAAGCTTAAGGAGAAGAATATGGGAATCATATACAACGAGAAAGCAAAAACATTTACATTACATACCCAAAATACAACGTATCAGATGCAAATTGATGCATATGGATTTTTAATGCATTTATATTATGGAAGAAAGACAGATGGAGTTATGGACTATCTTCTGACCTATGCAGACCGTGGCTTCTCAGGAAATCCGCAGGATGCAGGAAATGACAGAACATATTCTCTTGATGCGCTTCCGCAGGAATTTCCATGCCGCCTAACAGGAGATTTCCGGAGTCCGGTGCTGGATCTTGTAAATGCAGATGGTTCTTTTGGATGCGATCTTAGATATCAGGGATATGAGATTTGTGATGGAAAATACAATTTGAAGGGACTTCCGGCAGTTTATGCTGCCGAAGAGGAAGCCCAGACTCTGATCATTTATATGAAAGATCAGGTGACAGGATTACAGGTAGAATTACTTTATGGAGTTCTTCCGGAGTATGATGTGATCACAAGAAGTGCAAAAGTGATCAATACAGAAGAAGATAAAATCAGACTGACAAAAGCCCAAGCAGCGTGTATCGATTTCGTTCATGGTGAATTTGACGTAATTTCATTTTACGGCCGCCATGCGATGGAAAGAAATATGCAAAGAACATCGGTAGGACATGGAGCTTTTGTAATTGGAAGCCGCAGAGGAACATCCAGCCATCAGTACAATCCGATGATGATACTGGCAGAAAAAGAAACGACAGAAGATGCCGGTACCTGTTATGGAATGTCTTTTGTATACAGCGGAGGATTTAAAGCAGAAGTAGAAAAGGATCAGTTCGGGCAGACAAGAATGCAGATGGGACTGCAGGAAGAACAGTTTTCTTATCCACTGAAAAAAGGAGAGGAATTTGTGATCCCAGAAGTTATTTTAACTTGCAGCAATCAGGGACTTGAAAAGCTTTCCCAGAATCTGCAGAGATGTATCCGTAAAAATCTGTGTCGTGGAAAATATAAAGAAAAAGTAAGACCGGTACTGATCAACAGTTGGGAAGCATGCTATTTTGATTTTACGGGAGAAGATATCTATCATCTTGCCGAGCAGGCAAAGGATCTGGGAATCGATATGGTTGTACTGGACGATGGATGGTTTGGAAGTCGAAATGATGACAACAGTGGACTTGGCGACTGGAAGGTTAATGAAGAAAAGCTGCAGGGAAGTCTTGGTGACCTGATCAGCAGGATCAATGCGTTAGGTGTTAAATTCGGGCTCTGGTTTGAGCCGGAGATGGTAAATGAAGACAGTGATCTTTACCGTGAACATCCGGACTGGGCAATTCAGATCCCGGGAAGAAAACCGGTAAAAGGAAGAAACCAGCTGCTCCTTGATTTTTCGAGAAAAGAAGTTGTGGATGCTGTTTATGAGCAGATGTGTCAGGTGCTCGATCAGGGAAATATCGAATATGTAAAATGGGATATGAACCGAAGTATGGCAGAAGTATATTCTATGACGGCAGAAGAACAGGGCAGTGTGCAGTATGACTACATGCTTGGACTTTATGATTTCCTGGAGCGTATTATAAGCCGCTATCCAGACCTTCTGATCGAAGGCTGCAGTGGTGGTGGAGGTCGTTTTGACGCGGGAATGCTGTATTATACACCACAGATCTGGTGCAGTGACAATACCGATGCAGTGGATCGTGTAAGAATCCAATACGGAACATCCTTTGGGTATCCGGTATCTGCAGTTGGATCTCACGTATCTGCAGTTCCGAATCATCAGACAGGAAGAAAGACATCACTCCATACAAGAGGTGTCTGTGCCATGGCAGGAACCTTCGGCTATGAACTGGATCCGGCGAAAATGACAGATGAAGAGCGCAGAGAGATCAGGAAACAGATAGTAGAATACAAAAAATACGCACAGCTTGTACAAAATGGACTTTACTATCGACTGAGTAATCCATTCGCAGAAGAAATCGGCGCATGGGAATTTGTATCAGAAGATGGGAAAGAAGTACTTGTAAATGTAGTTATGCTTGAAATCCATGGAAACATGACAGTAAATTATGTAAAAATGAAAGGTCTGTGTGCTGGACAATTCTATAAAGATTCAAATACCGGAAAAATTTATCCGGCAGAGGCGCTGATGGAAGTTGGAATTCCGATGCCGCTTGAATTTGGTGAGTACAAAGCATATCAGATTTATCTGGAAATGGTCGAGTAAAAATGAGAAAAACAAATGATATTTTTGAAAAGAGACTGGCGAAGCATATGGATGAGCTTCGCTGGCTCTATATGGAATTATATGATAATGAAGCAATGTTTGCAGAGCTCTGTGAACAGATGCAGAATTACTATCATGCAAGAAATGCGAAACTTCGAAAGAGAGATCTGGAGAAGGAAAAGGATCAGGCGTGGTATCGTAAAAAAAACATGCTGGGAATGATGCTGTATATTGATAATTTCGCCGGAAATTTAAGAGGAGTCAAAGGAAAGCTTAAGTATCTGGAAGAATGTGGTGTAAACTGTGTTCATCTGATGCCGTTTCTCGATTCGCCAAAGGGAAGATCCGATGGAGGCTATGCGGTTGCGGATTTCAGAAAAGTAAAGCCGGAACTTGGAACCATAGAAGACCTTGCAGATCTGGCTGAAGCCTGCCATGAAAAAGACATGAATCTGTGTATGGATTTTGTAATGAACCATACTTCCGAAGATCATGAATGGGCACAGAAGGCAAGAATGGGTGAAGGCGAATATATGAGCCGGTATTTTTTCTGTGACAATGAAAACTATGTCAGAGAATATGAGAAAACAGTGCCACAGGTATTTCCGGAAACTGCACCGGGGAATTTCACCTGGCTTCCTGAAATCGGACACTACGTGTTGACTACCTTTTATCCTTACCAGTGGGATCTGAATTATAAGAATCCGAGGGTGTTTAACGAAATGATGTATAATTTCCTTTTCCTGGTCAATCAGGGGATTGACATTCTGCGGATCGATGCAGTTCCTTATATCTGGAAGGAAATGGGGACAAGCTGCAGAAATCTTCCACAGGTACACACGATAGTCAGGATGATGCGTATGATCGGGGAGATTGTGTGTCCGTCGGTTGTATTATTAGGGGAAGTCGTGATGGAACCGGAAAAAGTAGTTCCTTATTTTGGTACCATAGAAAAGCCGGAATGTCATATGCTTTATAATGTAACCATGATGGCTACTACATGGAATACGGTTGCGACGAGAGATACCAGACTTTTACGGATGCAGCTTGATATTATGAACAACCTTCCGAAAGAGTATACTTTCTTAAATTACCTCAGATGTCATGATGATATTGGATGGGGATTGGATTTCCAGACACTTGCCGGTTGGGGAATGCAGGAAGTCCCACACAAAAGATATCTGAATGACTTTTTCACAGGAAAAATCGCAGAAAGTGTGAGCCGCGGGGAACTTTATAATGAAGATCCGATAACAGGAGATGCCAGATTCTGTGCAACGACAGCTTCCATGTGTGGAATTGAAAGTGCCGGATTTGAACAAAATGAAGAAAAGAAAAAAAGAGCAGTCAGATTTGATCTGATGCTGCATGCATATATGATGGTGCAATCCGGAATTCCAATGCTTTACAGTGGAGATGAGATTGGTCAGGTAAATGATTATACTTATAAAAATGATCCGGAAAAACGGGTTGATTCCAGGTATATCCACAGAGGAAAATTTGACTGGAAGCTGGCAGACGGACGAAAGAGAAACGGAACGGTACAAAAAGAACTGTTTGATGGAATTGGAAAACTTAGATCCATCCGAAGTAAGGAAAAAGTATTTGACGCATCGGCAAATGTCTGGACGCTTGATACCTGGGAAAATGGAATCCTTGGAGTTGTGCGGGAACTGGAGGGTGAGCAGATGACAGCACTTTTTAATTTCGCAGAAGAGGACCGGACAGCCTGGATCGAAGAAGAGGGAGAGTATATGGATTTAGATACCGGTAAAAAAGTCAGCCTTCAGGCAATAAAAATGGAAGGCCATTCCTTTGTATTAGCAAAGAAATGCTAAAGTAAGATAGAAAAAGAGCAGGTAAGAAATTTTATCCTTTCTTACCTGCTTTTTTTACTTTATTGGTTTTCCTGCATATCTTTCAGCATCTGGATAAGTTCCAAATCCTTTTCGGTAACACGGAAATTAGTGGTATAATTCCGTCCTTCCGGAGATTTGACGGAGATTTCGATGATGCTGTCTTTGCGGCATGCATCTCCTTTTACTGCATGAATAAAAGGCATAAATTTAGGATGCTCCTGTTGAAAAGTGGAAAATGCGGATTTCAGTTTTGCAAGCATTCCAAGCTGTTGAAAGTTAAGCGCCATAAAATACTCCTTTATAATTCAATATATCCATTGAACCCTCCAAGGGTGTAATATGCTTTTTTATCTTCTGGTTTCAGATAAATGGAGAGAGCTTCCGGATTTTCTACAGCGTGTCCCTTTGCATTGCAGTCAGCGATCACACGTTCTGTGATAGCGGCTACAGTATATTCTGCACTCTGGTACTGAACATAAAATGCAGGATTTTTGGCAGGAACTTCTACTGGTACTTTGACTTCTTTTACAACTTCTTTTATCTCTACAACAGGAGTTGCTGTAGCCGGTGCTGATGATGTAGCTGTAGCAGTTACTGCTGATTCAAGTGTTCTTTTCTGTTTTTTCTTATCGATTCTTTTATTCATTATTATTACCCCTTTTTCAAATTGTACAACATCTATTATATTACTTTTATATGGAGAAGTCAAAATGGTATTTATCACAGATATTTTGCAGAAAATGAAAAAGGGTTGCGCATAATGGTGAGATATGAGTATAATGAGTATCGTGTAATTGGAGTATAACCGGGAGGAAAAGGTAGAATGAATAGAGCAGCATTATTTTTTGATATTGATGGGACCGTACTCAGTGAGATTACAAAAGAGATTCCCGCAAGTACGGTAGATGCACTTAAAAGGGCACACGACGCAGGACATTTTTTATTTATCAATACAGGAAGAACATACTGCAGTGTTCCGGTGGAACTGAAAAAACTTCCATTTGATGGATATTTGTGTGGATGTGGGATTTATTTTACATTTGATGAAGAAATTATTTTTGAAAAGCATCTGGATCCGGAGAGGGGCGATGAGATCGCTGATTATATGACAAAATGTCAGATTGATGGGATTTTTGAGGGAGCAGAAGATGTGTATTTCACTTCAAGAGTTTCAAGATTTGACAGATTGGAAAATACAAAAAAATACATGAACAACCGTGGACTTGGAATCGAGCGTTATATGGAGCAGAGAAGATGTCCATATGATAAAATCTTTATTTATACGGATGAAAAAAGTGATGTAAAAGCATTTTTTGAATTTATCAAAGATGATATGGAAGTAATCGACCGTGGAAGTAATACGTTTGAATGTATCCTCAAGGGCTATACAAAAGGAACTGCGATTGACTGGGTACTGGAGCATTTTGGAATGACGAGAGATCAGTCATATGTATTTGGAGACAGCAGCAATGATCTGGCAATGTTCCAGCATGCCGGGCATGCGATTGCGATGGGCGCGCATGACCAGGTGCTGGAACCTTATACAGAATTTATTACAAAGACCGTTGAAGAAGATGGAATTGCTTATGCGATGAAGAAATATGGACTGATCGATTAGAGAATCCTCCGATAAAGTGACAGAGAAAAATTCCTAAGATGCAGTAGCTTTTATAAGGTCATCAAGAGAAGCAAAATGATAACCCATTTCTTCCCATTTGGTGAGAAGTTCATCTAAGATTTCAGCGTTTGTAGAGGACGTACTGTGGAGTAAAACGATGGCACCGGGATGGATCCGCCCAAGCAGCTTTTCAAAAGCCTCTTCGTGGGATGGCTGGCTATCCTGATACCAGTCGACGTAGGCGAGACTCCAGAAGAAGGTATGATAGCCAAGATCCTGTGCCATTTTCAGGTTGGCTTCGCTGTATTTGCCTTGTGGTGGACGATAAAATCTGGAAATTTCCTGTCCGGTGATCTGCCGATACAGTTTTTCAACTGTCTGGATTTCTTCAGAAAAGGATTCCATTGTAGAAATCTGTGACATGTCTTTGTGATGCCAGGTATGGTTGCCGATGGTGTTACCGGCAGCGAGGATCTGTTTGATAAGTTCTGGATTGCTTTCCAGAAGTGTGCCGACGACGAAGAACGTTGCTGGAGCCTGATGTTTCGTAAGAGCTTCCAGAATAGCCGGTGTATTTCCATTTTCATAACCGGCATCGAAAGTAAGGTAGATTACCTTTTCGCCGGTGTCCTGTGCGTAAAAGGCATCAAATTTTTTCAACTCGTCAAATGTGGCATTGCCGACAGGGGGATCCCCATCCGTTTGGAAGCTGAGCCCCCAGTTGCCTTCAGAAGAGGTGGGAACAGCGGCTGGAAAGAAATGATCATGCAGAAATGCAGCGCCGGTTCCCACAAAGAAAGCCGCGAGGAAAAGAAAACAGATCCGTATAATATTTTTTGATTTTAATCTGGAAAACATAAAAGGAACTCCGATCGGATAGAAAACAGGTGATTGATAAAATATATGTGGAAATGGAAGGAAAAGAACCGAAATAGATAAAATAGAGGTCAGAAAATAAAGTGGACAAAAAGTAATAAAAGTGATCAAAAAATAAAAAAAAGGCTTGCATTTTTTCTGAGATGTGATATCATATTACTTGTCTTTAAGACGCGGGTGTAGTTCAATGGTAGAACACCAGCCTTCCAAGCTGGATACGTGGGTTCGATTCCCATCACCCGCTTTTGTTATGCGTAAAAAGAAGAGAGAATGTAAGGAAAATTTTGTTTGACTTTTTGAAAAAGAGGAAATATAATTACAAGAAACGAGTAGCAAGTAAGCGTAAATCCAGTTTACCAGCTACTCGTTTTCATTTTGCAAAAATCAATATCGCCATGAAAAAGTGTGTAGCGTGTCAGCGTAAGTCCAGCTTATATGACAAGGTGCGCACTTTTTTTGTGCCAAAAAGAAAGGAGTTTAAAAAATGGCGGAAAGCAACAAGATGAAGGAGATGCCGGTAAATAAGCTGATGGTCCAGATGGGAATCCCGATGATCCTATCTATGGCATTGCAGGCAGTCTATAACATTGTAGACAGTGCATTTGTAGGAAATATGAGAGTAGGCAGTGAGGCAGCATTAAATGCATTGACTTTGGTATTCCCGGTTCAGATGCTTATGGTCGCAGTAGGAATCGGAACGGGTGTCGGAACCAATGCACTTCTGGCAAGGACACTTGGTCAAGGGAATAGTAAAAAAGCAGCAAAGGTAGCAGGAAACAGTCTGTTTCTTGGAGTGATCATTTATGTGGTCTGCTTACTGTTTGGTATCTTTGGGGTGAAAGCATATATTTCATCACAGACAGTAGATACAGAAGTATTGGAGATGGGAGTCAGCTATCTGAGGATATGCTGCGTAATCTCTTTTGGTATTATTTTCTTTTCTTTATTTGAAAAGTTATTACAGGCAACAGGTCGTTCTCTTTATTCCACAATTGGTCAGGTGGTTGGAGCCGTTGTAAATATTATCCTTGATCCGATCATGATTTATGGTATTGGTCCTTGCCCGGAAATGGGAGTGAAAGGTGCAGCTTATGCAACTGTAATTGGTCAGGTAGCATCCGCAGTATTATTGCTTATCTTTCATATCAAATTCAATAAGGAATTCGAGCATGGGGCAAAATACATGAAGCCGGATGGCGGAATTATCAAAGAAATCTATAAAATCGGACTTCCGGCAATCATTGCACAGGCATTGATGTCCATTATGGTTTATGTGATGAATCTGATCCTGAAGTTCAATCCAGCAGCACAGACAGCCTATGGATTATTTTATAAAGTTCAGCAGTTTGTACTGTTTCTCGCTTTTGGTCTGCGAGATGCGATCACCCCGATCATTGCATTTGCTTATGGAATGAGAAGTAAAAAGAGAATTCAGGATGGAATCAAATATGGTCTGATCTATACAATTGTGTTAATGATTCTGGGAATTACAATCACAGAGATTTTCCCCGGAGCATTTGCAACGCTGTTTAATGCGGGACAGTCAAGAGAATATTTTATTGAAGCAATGAGAATAATCTCAGTCAGCTTTTTGTTTGCAGGCATCAATATTGCTTATCAGGGTATTTATCAGGCACTGAATGGTGGTATAGAGTCCCTTGTTATTTCGCTTTTGAGACAGCTCATTATTATACTGCCGCTGGCCGGAATTTTTTCTATGTTTGTCAGAAATGGACAGATGGGCATTTCATTAATCTGGTGGTCATTTCCGATTACTGAAATAGTTTCATGTTTTGCAGGTTATGTATTTTTAAAGAGAATCAGAAAAAATAAAGTAGATGTTTTGAATTAAGGAGGAATCAGAGATGGCGAAAAGAATTATTACAATCAGTAGAGAATTTGGAAGCGGTGGACGTTTCATCGGAGAAAAAGTAGCGAAGAAACTTGGGATTGCTTATTATGATAAAAATATTATTAATGACATTGCAGAGAAGTCCGGTTTGTCACCGGAGTATGTTCAGAAAAATGCAGAATTATCTCCGAAAAAAGGATTATTTGCATATGCATTTGCCGGACGTGATATTACAGGAAAATCAGTAGAAGACATGGTGTATGAGGCACAGAGAAAGGTTATCTTAGAACTGGCTGATAAGGAATCTTGTGTGATTATCGGAAGAAATGCAGACTATATTCTGAAGGATAGGGACGATGTGCTGAATGTATTTATCTATGGGGATATGCCGGAAAAAACAAAGCGAATTATGGGGTTATATAATGTAGAAGAAAAGGAAGCTGTCAAAATGATGGCAGATACAGATAAAAGGCGTATGACGAATTATAATTTTTATACGGATCAGAAATGGGGAAAAACGAGCAATTATACGCTGTGTCTGAACAGCTCACAGCTTGGATATGACAGATGTGAAGCGATAATTATTGAGTGTGCAAAATAAAAATTTGCTTACATTTTTCAAAAAATAAAGTATAATTAGTATTGTAAAACCAAGTACGATTTACATGAAAATTAGGGATCATTTCATTCAAATTTACTGAGTGAAGGATCCCTTTTTCTATGTGACGTATCTTTAAATTGAAAGAGATGTAGTTACAATGAAAAGAATTAAAGCAGCTTGTATCACTTAGACATTGTTTTTTCAAATCATGATGGAGAAACGACAGAGTATGCAAAAAAAGCGATTGTACAGAAGTGTGAAAGCAGGTGAAAAATCCCTGGGAAGCTGAGAGATACGCCATGCACAGCTCGGGAAAGAATTTCCTCGTTGCCGGGCTGTCGCCCTATAAAATAGCAAAAATAGACGCCTTTGCAAGTTCGTTCACAAAATCTTCACAAAATAATTAGCACTCACCTATTGACAGTGCTAATAACGCGTGCTATAGTACAGATAGAACAAAGGAAGGGGAACGAAAAGAAAGGTTCGCCAGAAAGTGTTCCGAACGTATTATGAGTGTTTGAAAGGAGACAGGACTTATGTTAATGCCTAGTATTTTTAATAATAATTTATTTGATGATGATTGGTTTGGATTTCCGTTTTACGGATATGCAGATAAAGCAGAGAACAGAGCAGAAAAGAAGCTCTATGGACATCATGCGAATAATCTGATGAAGACAGATATCAAGGAAATGAAAGATGGATATGAACTTGAGATTGATCTTCCAGGGTTCAAGAAAGATGAAGTTACTGCAGAATTGAAAGATGGTTACCTGACAGTCAGTGCAGCGAAAGGTCTTGATCAGGATGAACAGGAGAAAGAAACCGGCAGGTATATCCGCCGTGAACGTTACGCAGGAGCATGTCAGAGAAGTTACTATGTTGGTGAAGATATCACAGAAGAAGATATCAAAGCAGAATTTAAACATGGTATTCTGAAACTTTTTGTTCCGAAAAAAGAAGCAAAACCAGCGGTAGAAGAGAAGAAATATATCACAATTGAAGGTTAATATAGAAGATAAATTTCCCCCGGAGAGCAATCTCCGGGGTGTTTTACAGGCAGGAGGTGACAGAGCATGGCAGCAAAGCGGGATTACTACGAGGTGCTCGGAGTAGCAAAGAATGCAGATGAGAAGACAATCAAAAAAGCTTACCGGAAGCTGGCGAAGAAGTATCATCCGGATACCAATGCCGGAAATCCGGATGCAGAAAAGAAATTCAAAGAAGTAACAGAAGCTTATTCGGTACTGAGTGATCCGGAAAAGAAGAAGATGTACGATCAGTTCGGACACGCTGCATTTGACCAGTCTGCAGGAGGCAGCTATCAGGGCAGTGGATTTGGAAATGGTTTCCAGGGATTCAAAAGTGGTCCTGGAGGATATCAGGAGTATCATTTTACAGGAAATGCAGATGATATTTTCGGAGATATGTTTAAAGATATCTTCCACGGAAGCAGCAGTAAAAGCACAGATGGTTTCGGAGGTCATGGTTTTCACAGAAGCAGTTTCTATGACGATGGATCCGGATTTAGTGGCTTCGGAGGATTTGGCGGTCACGGATCAGCAGGCTTTGATCAGAAAGGTCAGGATTTGAATGCCAGTGTGTCTGTTACATTTGATGAGGTAGCATTTGGATGTGATAAAAGAATTACTCTGCAGGATCAGAGCGGAAAAGCACAGACACTTGAGGTGCATATTCCGGCAGGAATTGACAGCGGAAAGAGCATAAGACTTCGCGGAAAAGGAATGCCGGGAACCGGAAAAGGCGGTGCAGGAGATCTTCTTCTGAAAGTAACTGTTCAGCCGAAAGCCGGATATGAACGAAAAGGTATGGATGTTTATACAACGGTCAGCATTCCTTATACAACTGCTGTGTTTGGTGGAGAAGCAAGGGTGCATACCCTGTATGGTGATGTGATGTGTAAGATCAAAGAAGGAACACAGTCAGGAAGCAAGATTCGTTTAAGAGGAAAAGGAATCGTTTCCATGAAGGATGCAAATGTCCATGGTGATCAGTATGTAACGGTACAAATTCAGGTTCCGAGACATTTAAATGCAGAAGCAAGACAGAAACTGATGGAATATAAGAAAGCCGCTGCCGGAGGAAGATAAAGGATCCGGGGCGTTTCATATAGATGGGACTCATAAAATGAGTTCGATGATTTGACAGGGAAGTAAAAATTTATATAGATTTAGCACTCGACTATTGACAGTGCTAATAACAAGTGCTATAGTTCGAGTAGAACAAAGATAGCAAGGCAAAGGAGGGACTCATGTTATGAATATCAATAAATTTACACAAAGTTCTATGGCAGCAGTACAGAACCTTGAAAAGATTGCGGCAGATTATGGCAACCAGGAAATTGAACAGGAACATCTTCTGTATTCTTTGCTTACAATAGATGACAGCCTGATTCTCAAGCTGATTGAGAAGATGGGCATTACAAAAGAGACAATGATGAACCGTGTGGAAGAGCTTTTACGGAAGCGTCCGAAGGTACAGGGCGGTCAGATGTATATTGGTCAGAATCTGAATAATGTGCTGATCCATGGCGAGGATGAGGCAAAGCAGATGGGTGATGAATATGTATCGGTTGAGCATCTGTTCCTCGCACTTCTGAAATATGCGAACCGTGAGATCAAAGGTATGATGAAGGAACTTGGAATCACAAGGGAAAGTTTCCTTCAGGTACTTTCTTCGGTAAGAGGTAATCAGCGAGTAACCAGTGATAATCCGGAAGCTACTTATGATACCTTGAACAAATACGGGGAAGATCTGGTAGAAAAAGCCAGGGAGCAGAAGCTGGATCCGGTCATCGGACGTGATGCAGAGATCCGGAATGTGATCCGTATCCTGTCACGTAAGACAAAGAACAACCCGGTTCTGATCGGTGAACCTGGTGTAGGTAAGACAGCAGCAGTAGAAGGTCTGGCACAGCGTATCGTGCGTGGTGATGTACCGGAAGCTTTGAAAGATAAAAAAGTATTTGCACTGGATATGGGAGCCCTGGTTGCAGGTGCCAAGTATCGTGGTGAATTTGAAGAGCGTCTGAAAGCAGTTTTGGAAGAAGTCAAGAACAGTGATGGAAACATCATTCTGTTTATCGATGAGCTGCATACCATTGTAGGTGCCGGAAAGTCAGACGGTGCAATGGACGCCGGAAATATGTTAAAACCAATGCTTGCCCGTGGTGAGCTGCATTGTATCGGTGCGACAACTCTGGATGAGTATCGCCAGTATATTGAAAAGGATGCCGCTCTGGAACGTCGTTTCCAGCCGGTTATGGTGGATGAGCCTTCAGTTGAGGATGCCATTTCTATCCTTCGTGGATTGAAAGAGCGTTATGAAGTATTCCATGGTGTCAAGATCACAGACAGCGCACTGGTTGCGGCGGTTACTCTGAGTAACCGTTATATTTCAGACCGTTTCCTTCCGGATAAGGCAATCGACCTGGTTGATGAAGCATGTGCATCCATTAAGACAGAGCTGGATTCTATGCCGACAGAGCTGGATGAGCTGAACCGTAAGATCATGCAGCTGGAGATTGAAGAAGCTGCTTTGAAGAAAGAGGATGACCGACTGAGCAAGGAAAGACTGCAGAAACTGCAGGAAGAACTTGCCGAAGAACGGGAAAAATTCGCAAAGCAGAAAGCACAGTGGGATAACGAAAAACATTCTGTTGAACATGTACAGAAGATCCGTGAGCAGATTGAACAGCTGAACCGTGAAATCGAAGCAGCTCAGAGGAGCTATGATCTGAACAAGGCAGCAGAGCTTCAGTACGGACGTCTTCCACAGTTGCAGAAACAGCTGGAAGAAGAGGAAGCAAAGGTAAAAGATGAAGATCTGTCACTGGTTCATGAAAGTGTTACCGATGATGAGATTGCTAAGATCATTTCCCGCTGGACTGGTATTCCGGTTGCAAAATTAAACGAAAGCGAGAGAAGCAAGACACTGCACCTTGCAGATGAACTTCACAAACGTGTCATCGGACAGGACGAAGGCGTTACGAAAGTAACCGATGCAATCATCCGTTCCAAAGCAGGAATCAAAGATCCGACTAAGCCGATTGGTTCCTTCCTCTTTCTTGGACCTACAGGTGTAGGTAAGACAGAGCTTGCAAAAGCACTTGCCGAGAATCTGTTTGATGATGAGAACAATATGGTGCGTATCGATATGAGTGAGTACATGGAGAAATATTCCGTGTCCCGTCTGATCGGAGCGCCTCCGGGATATGTCGGATATGATGAGGGCGGTCAGCTTACGGAAGCCGTTCGCAGAAAACCGTATTCCGTAGTGCTTTTCGATGAAGTAGAAAAAGCACATCCGGATGTATTTAACGTACTTCTGCAGGTACTGGATGACGGACGTATCACGGACTCGCAGGGACGTACCGTTGATTTCAAGAATACGATCCTGATTATGACATCGAACATCGGATCTTCTTATCTGCTGGATGGTATCGATGAAAATGGCGATATCAAACCAGAGGCAGAGGAGATGGTCATGAATGATCTGAGAGCACATTTCAGACCGGAATTTCTGAACCGTCTGGATGAGACGATTATGTTCCGTCCGCTGACGAAAGATAATGTTTACTCTATCATCAGCCTGCTTGTCAATGATATCAATAAACGGCTTGCAGATAAAGAACTGAGGATCGAGCTTACCGAAGCAGCCAAACAGCTTGTAGTGGAAGGCGGATATGATCCGACCTATGGTGCAAGACCATTGAAGAGATATCTTCAGAAGAATGTTGAAACCGAGGCAGCTAAACTGATCCTGGAAGGAAATGTTGGCAGCGGAGATACGATCCTGATCGATAATGTGGATGGAAAACTTACTGCAAGGATCAAGCAGCACTTAAGAGAAGTATAAGAAATGTGATATATAAAGAATCTGCAATCGGCAGATCATCGAATCCGATCATGGTGACATCATCAGGCGCAGGACGGTTTATGACCGCTTGCGCCTGTATTCGTTTGGAGTTATACCAAACTGTTTTTTGAGGGCAGTCTGAAAGTGGTTCTGGCCTGAAAAACACAAAAAAGTGCTGATTGTACTGATCGGTTTATTCGTGAACTGAAGCAGACGCCGTCCCTCCTCGGGCTTGCACCGGAGAATAAAATGGCTTCTTCAATCACATAATCGCGATACAAGCTGATAAAGCAAAAAACCGGATACAATTTTCAGGAGCTTCTGCAAAGAAAAAGATTTCAGATGACGGTTCTTCTGTTGTGCGATACAAAGCTTTCGATTGAAGAAATAGCCCTGGAGTGTCGGGTATGAGAATCAAAGCTATTTTTTCAGGCAATTTAAGAAACGTTACGGAATGACACCGCACAAATACAGAAAAGAAAACATAAAAGATAAAAAACGATAGGATGGAAAATAAGGACAGTTTTTTGAACTAATGAGGTTCTAAAAAGCTGTCCTTATTTTTGTTATATTGAGTACTATAATGGTCTCATAAATTAAGACACCCTAAACAATGCTTCTGCTGTATTCGATGACAAGCGTGAAGAAAATTTCAAGGAAAAGCTTTTCTATCCGACTAAAAATGGTTAATTCTAAGCGGCTTTAGGTGGTCAATTTTCCCCGCCCCTAACAAAAGTATTATTTTGTGTATATTCTATCTTGTTTTGTTTATGGTGCATACACATACTAAATGGTAAAATTAAAGTGAATTTAGATATCATTTGTGACAAAGCGCACTTCAAGTTTATCAGGGCGTGAATAACTTTCTGTATATTCAACTAAATTACTATTTTCATCGTATCCTATGAATTCAATATAGTTGACGATAGAGGTGGCACTTGGAAGATGAAGGTGCTTTTGAAGTTTTTCGCCAGCTTCTACCATCATCATTGTCTCATTAAATTTTACAGGCAAATGATTTTTGGATTTCATATAATCATAAAGCGATATGTGCTCAAAATTGTAATTATCGATATCTGAAAAAAAATGAAGAGGAACATAGGTAAACTCAATTGCAAGAGGTTCCTTGTTTCCAAGACGAATTCGATGAATACCGTATATTTCATCTTCTTCAGAAAGTCCAAGTTTATCTGCAAAGTATTTTCTGTTTTTGATTATACCTGTGCCTAAGCATTTATTGGAAATTTCAATACCAAAGTTACGAACTAAAGAGGTAAAGCTGGCATTTTTTGATTCATTTAGTACTCCTAAAGCAACTCGATTTTGTTCGGGTTTGCGGACAAAAGTTCCCTTTCCGTGAACGCGAATTAAGTAATGTTGGCTAATTAATTCGTCAAAGATGTCATGAATCAAATACCGACTTACACTATACATTGTTGCAAAATCCCGTTCGCTAGGAAGCAACTCCCCAGGAAGATATTCCTGTGTTTTAATTTTTGTAATGATACTAGATTTTATTTGTGCGGCTAATACATCATCATTGCTCATAAAACTACCTCCCTGATAAAACCAAAACGATCAATTAGCATATTATTTTCAAAAAAGACTGCAAGATGTCCTTGTTTATCATACATGAGCCCTTTGTATTTCATTAAAGGGCTACCAACAGGAATATTTAAAATTTGAGCAGTCTTTGTGTCTGCGTAAAGTAAGGTGACTTTTTGATTCGATTTTGCCAAGGTTATTTGACAATTGTTTGTAATCAAATCAATTGCAGGAGCAGAAGCAGCAATTTGTTGGGTGAGATCTGGATAGATATATTCAGGAATATAAGTTGTATTGATACAAATTAGTTGAGTACCATCTGAATAAAGCCAAACAATTTTGTATATTTTCGATTTTTCAGGAAGTAACATTTCGCTTGCAAGATAGTTATCTGCTTCTATTTTTTTGAAATCATATAATTCGTAAGTTAATTGTTCGCTATCTTCCTCTGAATGTAAGGAAAAATTACGAATGGATTGTAAAATGCGTTTAGGCGCTACGTAATAACCACTTCGTGGTTTTGAGATAATTGTTTTATCTTGAAGTAACAGATTCAAGGCTCCACGAACAGTTAAGCGTTGTACATGAAACAGCTCTGCCAGCTTTCGTTCCGAAGGCAGTTTGTCACCTGGAAGATAGTGTTCTTCCTTTAGCATGTATTTGAT
Source organism: Coprococcus sp. AF99-45 (assembly GCF_027663865.1). Taxonomy (NCBI): domain Bacteria; kingdom Bacillati; phylum Bacillota; class Clostridia; order Lachnospirales; family Lachnospiraceae; genus Coprococcus; species Coprococcus sp. AF99-45. Next base: position 269,390 of record NZ_JAQDGZ010000002.1, on the reverse strand, counting down.
TTCTTTTGATAATGCAACATCTAAAGTTAATAAATTTTTTTTCATAAGAACTCCTAATATTATAATTTACTTGTAAATTATAATCAAATTATACGTTGTCAGTTCTTAAAAAGCAAATGGAAAGGAAAAAAGAAATGAATAAATAAAAAATAAATATAAAAACTGGTATAGTAAACTTGAAATGCGTTTCATACCAGAATAAAAGAAATATATGCATTGTGTATAAAAAAAAGCATTTATATTTATAAAAATACAACAATATTTAATATTCTTTGCGTGAAATATTGAAAAAATGAAAAAAAGTGGTATATTAAATTTAAAAATAGTCACCAATATAAAAGAAGGGAAAGGGAAAACACTATGTTGAAATTTAATGAACAGAAACAGATTGAAAGTGTGAATGGAGCGCTTGCTCTGAGAAATCAAATTAATGAATTGATTGATGGAATTTGTAAAGAAGGATACAAGAATATTTGTTGGCTCGGTATCGGTGGAACATATGCATCTTGCCTCCAGGCAGAGGTTCATATGAAAGAAAAATCAAAACTTTCATTTTTTGTTGAAAACGCAGCAGAGTATTTGACAACTGGAAATAAAAAAGTTGGAGAAGGAACTATTGTAATTATTTCGTCTGTTACAGGAACAACTTCTGAAATCGTAGATGGAGTAAAAAAAGCACAGAAGAGTGGAGCAAGGGTGATTGGTTTTATTGATGTTGCTACTGCAGAACTTGCAAAACTTGTAGACTATGTGATTACATATCCTGCCAATGAACAATTGAAATTTTATATGGTAGCAGATAGATTTATGTATAATGCAGGAGAATTTCCAGAATATGAGGATTTATACAAGGAGTTGGATCAGTATTTGGCAACTGCACTTGTGGAAGTTGAAAAGGAAGCAGATGCTTTCGGAGAAGAATTTGCAAATCGTCATAAGGACGACAAAATTCATTATTTTGTTGGGGCTGGGAACCAGTATGGTGCCACATATTCTTATGCAATGTGTTATTGGGAAGAACAGCATTGGATTCGTACAAAATCTATCCACAGTGCAGAATTTTTCCATGGAATGTTAGAAATAATTGACAAAGATACACCAGTTACAGTATTTATTGGGGAAGATTCTCAGAGATCATTGAGCGAGCGCGTTGCAAACTTCTTGCCACGCATTTGTGGAAAATACAATATTATTGATACCAAGAAATTTGAATTAAAAGGAATTAGTCCAGAGTACAGAGGATATATATCACATTTAGTGATGCATGCGGTAACACAGAGAATTGATGTACATATGGAAAAAGTCAATTGTCATCCTATGGAAATCAGAAGATATTACAGATGTCTGGACTATTAAGGTGGCAAAATGGACAGAAAGATAAGAGTAGCAGCAATAGGAGATAATTGTATTGATTATTATGATTCATTGAATGAATCTTATCCAGGGGGAAACCCAGTGAATGTTGCTGTATACATAAAACGATTAGGTGGAGAAAGTTCTTATACAGGTGCTGTTGGAACTGATTCATTCGGAAAAATCATGATAAGTGCAATTCAAAATAAAGGAGTTGATACTTCTCATATTCAAGTGCTGGATGGAAAGACCGCAGTTACACATGTTGACATTGTAGACGGAGATAGAGTGTTTGGAAAATATGAAGAAGGTGTTTTGGCAGACTTTAAGCTAAGAGAACAAGACATTTCCTTTATAAAGAAACATGATTTAGCGGTTACAGGAATTTGGGGAATGATTGAAGATGAGCTTCCACTTATTTCGAAAGAAATTCCAGTTGCATTTGATTTTGCCAATAAATTTGCAAATCCAATTGTTGAGAAAGCGATTCCATATGTGACATATGCATTCTTCTCTTTTGACGAGGAATCACGCAATGAGTTTAGACAGAAATATCATAGCATGGGCTTAAAAGAAAAAGAAAATTGTACGGAACAATTAAAGGAATTCATGAAAGCAATGCAACAAAAAGGACCTAAAGTCATTATTGCAACATTGGGGAAAAATGGAAGCATTGGGTATGATGGAAATTCTTGGTATCGATTTGGAATCATAGAGTGTAAAGTTGTTGATACAATGGGTGCAGGCGACAGTTTTATTGCCGGATTTTTATATGGGATTTTGAATGGATTGAATGTTCAAGATTCGATGGAAGCAGGAGCTCGGAATAGTGCGGTAACAATAGGGTATCAAGGGGCATGGTAGAAGGAGAATATAACGAATGAGAAAAAAAATAGTGGCAATTTTATTGATAGCTACGATGGCAATGGGGATTGCAGCATGCGGAGGTTCAGGGGACAAAAAAGACGATAATACAATTACAGTATGGTGTTGGGACAAAACATTTAATATTTTTGCAATGGAAGAAGCTGCAAAAATTTATCAAGAAGATCATCAAGATGTGAAAATTGATATTGTCGAAGTTGGAGATGTAGATGTACAGTCTAGACTTACTACGGCTGGTATATCAGGAGATCTAAGCACATTGCCAGATATTTTTTTGATGCAAGACCAGGCATTCCAAAAAAATGTATTATCTTATCCAGATGTATTTACAGAAATTTCTGAAAAGAAAATTGATTTTTCAGAATTTGCTCCTGGTAAAACAGATTTTTCTGTTGTAGATGGAAAACACTATGGAGTGCCTTTTGACAACGGAGCAGCAATTGCTTGTTATCGTACAGATATTTTGCAAGAAGCTGGAATGACTTTAGAAGATTTTACAGATATTACTTGGGATGAGTGGGTTGAAAAAGGCAAAGTAGTACTGGAAAAAACAGGAAAACCATTATTGACAACGACAGCAGGCGAATGTGATTTGCTTACGATGATGTTGCAGTCTGCAGGAGCATCTTTGTTTAATGAAGATGGAACAACGAATATTGCAAAAAATGACACTTTGAAGAAGGTAATTGATACATATTGTAAAATGAAAGATTCAGGTGTGTTACAGGAAGTAAATAACTGGGATGAATACACTGGCTCAATGTTGAACAGTGAAGTTGCAGGTGTGATTAATGGGTGTTGGATTATGGGAACAATTCAGACAGCTGAGGATCAGTCAGGAAAATGGGCTATTACAAATATTCCAAAACTTACAAATGTAAAGGGTGCCACAAACTATTCAAATATTGGAGGTTCTTCCTGGGCAATCTCAGGGAATTGTGGAAACGTAGAGTTAGCAGAAGATTTTCTTGCATCTACATTTGCTGGAAGTACAGAGTTATATAATAATATTCTCTCTTGTGGAGCAATTGCTACATGGACACCAGCAGGAGATTCTGATGCATATGCAGTACCGAATGAATTTTTCTCTGGTGATGCAGTGTTTGAAAAAATAGTTGACTATTCAACAAAAGTTCCTTCTATTATTACGGGACCATATTTCCATGAAGCAAGAGACGCAATCTCTGTTGCGACAACAAATATTACAAATGGTGCAGATTTAGAGAAAGAGCTTAAAAAAGCGGACGATACTGTTAATTTTAATATGGGACAGTAAGAAAGGTTCCTATCATACAAGGGGATGGAATGTAGAACCATCCCCCTTATGGATAGAGAGGAGGAGTTTTTGTGTCTAACAAACCAAGAAAAATGACGTTGGAAAAAAAGCATAATTTAACAGGATGGGCTTTTTTGACACCAGCAACATTTTTGATTGCGGTGTTTAGTTTTTGGCCAATGATTAAAGCGTTAGTTTTATCTTTTCAGACGGGGAAAGGTAGAAATATGCAGATGGCTGGATTTACAAATTACATCAGAATGTTTCAAGATGATGTATTTATTCAGTCAATAAAAAACACATTTTTTTATTTCATTCTTCAAGTGCCCATTATGCTTGTAGTAGCGATGGTGTTAGCTTGTATTCTAAATAAAAAAGACTTACGGTTTAAAGGATTTTTCCGAACAATGATTTTTTTGCCGTGTACAACTTCATTGGTTGCGTACTCAATTATTTTTCGGTCTTTGTTTGCAAATGATGGATTAGTAAATTATGTTCTAGTGAATTTGGGAATTTTGGATAAACCATATAATTTTTTGACACAACCATTTGCGGCAAAAATAGTTATCATATTGGCTCTTTTGTGGAGATGGACAGGATATAATATGGTATTTTTCCTTTCTGGATTGCAAAACATTGAATATTCAGTATACGAAGCTGCAAAAATTGATGGAGCATCAGCAATACAGACATTTTTTAAGATTACTGTTCCATTATTAAAACCAACTATCTTGTTGACAGCAATAATGTCAACAAATGGAACATTACAGTTATTTGATGAATCAATTAACTTGACCGATGGAGGTCCTGCGAATGCTTCGATCTCTATGTCACATTACATATATAATTTATGTTTTAAGTATGTGCCGAATTTTGGATATGCAGCAGCGATGTCCTTCTTTATATTACTGTTGGTTGCAGTATTAGCACTTATACAAATGAGGGTGGGTGATAAACGTGATTAAAAAAATGAAAAATATAGGAATGTATGCATTCTTGATTTTGGTTACTTTTATTTCAGTATTTCCTTTGTACTGGATGGTAAGTGCATCCACAAACAAAAGTGTGGATGTATCAAAAGGTGTATTATCGTTTGGCTCTCATTTGGGAGAAAACTTGAAAAATCTGCTGGCAAATCAAGATGTATGGGCTGCATTGGTCAATTCATTTAAATATGCAATATTACTTACAATAGTTTCGATGGTGATATGTTCCTTGGCAGGATATGGATTTGAAATTTATCATGATAAAGCAAAAGATGCCGTGATGGGTGTGATTCTTCTTGCGATGATGGTTCCATTTATTACGATATTGGTCCCATTGTTTCAGATGGTTGCAAAAATGAAAATGTTAAATAGTACGTTGGGATTCATTTTACCAACGATATCAACCCCATTTTTAATCATGATGTTTCGGCAGAGTGCAAGATCATTTCCTCGTGATATTATTGAAGCTGCCAGATTAGATGGACTTTCGGAAATTAGAATCTTCTTTCAGATGTTTATTCCTACAATGAAATCAACATATGCAGCGGCTATGACTATTACATTTATGAATGCTTGGAATAGTTATATGTGGCCGAAAGTAATCATGACACAATCCGAGAGCATGACAATGCCAATGGTTGTAGCAAATCTGACAGAGGGATATGTAACAGACTATGGAATGCTTATGTTGGCAGTCTTAATATGTACATTGCCTACCGCCTTAGTATTCTTTATTTTACAGAAGAGTTTTGCAGAAGGTATTACTGGAGCTGTAAAATAATAAATGATATCTATAAAGAAAGGGATTAGAAATGGAATATAAAAAAATAAATATGCCAGGTCTTCTGCATGGTGGAGATTATAATCCTGAACAATGGTTAGATAGACCGGATATTCTTGAAGAGGATATCCGGTTAATGAAATTAGCGCATGTAAATAATGTTTCACTAGGAATATTTTCGTGGGCATTTTTAGAGCCAGAAGAAGGAAAATATCAGTTTGACTATTTAGAAGAAATTATTAACCGTTTATATGACAATGGCATCTATACAAATCTAGCTACACCAACAGGTGCAATGCCAAATTGGATGACTCAAAAATATCCTGAAGTAATGCAGACAGATGAAAACGGGATACAGAATTTACCAGGAAAAAGGCATAATTTTTGTTACACGTCTGCTGTTATGAGAGAAAAAACTAGAAAGTTGGATTTGAAATTATCAGAACGCTTTGGAAAACATCCAGGAGTAATTCTTTGGCATATATCAAACGAATACGGAGGAAATTTTAGGGATGCTTCTTGTCATTGCGAAGAATGTCAAAAAGCATTTCGGAAATGGTTGAAAAAAAAATACAAAACATTGGATGCATTGAATCATGCATGGTGGAGTGCGTTTTGGAGTCATACTTATACCGATTGGGAACAGATTCATTCACCTTCTCCGAGGGGAGAGGATGAATTACACGGTTTGAAATTGGACTGGAAAAGATTTGTGAGCGAACAGTTACAGGACTTTTGTAGAGAAGAGATTCGAGCTGTTAAAACATATTCGGATCTTCCAGTTACAACAAACATGATGATGTATTTTTCACCATTGGATTATGATAAATGGGCAAAGGAGTTGGATGTGATTTCTTGGGACTCTTATCCGAGTTGGCATACAAAAGAAGATGAAGTACCGATTGCTGTGTGGGCAGCCTTTATGCATAACCAGATGAGAGGATTTCAGAAGAAGCCATTTTTGATGATGGAATCAACACCATCACTTGTGAATTGGGATGAGGAAAATAATGTAAAAAGACCGGGGATGAATTACTTATCTTCAATGCAGGCAATTGCGTTAGGTTCGAATAGTGTTCTTTATTTTCAATGGAGAAAAAGCAGAGGATCGAGTGAAAAGTTTCATGGAGCGGTTGTTGATCATGATGCGTCAGAAAAGAATAGAGTTTTTCAAGAAGTTGCTTGGATTGGCAAAGATCTAGAAAAGCTAAGCAGTCAAATACTAAGTACATGTAATAGGGCGAAGGTAGCTATTATTATGGATTGGGAAAATTGGTGGGCTCTTTCTGACGCACAAGCAATATCGAGAAAATTTGATTATACGGAAGAACTTTTAAAATATTATCGGGTTTTTTGGGAAAAAGGAATTGAAGTTGATATAATTTCCATGGATCGAGAGTTGTTAGATTATCAGCTTGTGGTTGCTCCGACCTTGTACTTGCATAAAAAAGAGTATATTCATAAAGTAGAAGCATACGTGGAAGCAGGTGGAATATATGTAACAACTTATTGGAGTGGGGTAGTAAATGAAACAGATTTATGTTTTATTGGAGAGAGACCACATGAGAGATTGCTAGGATTATCAGTTGATGAGATTGATGTGGGGAATGAATATTTTCCAAATACTTTCTCCTATAAAGACGGTGTATATAAAGCCGGTGTGTTAAGAGAAGTTGTGACACTTCAAACTGCAAAGCCGTTGGGAACATACTTGCAAGATTACAATGTAAATACTCCAGCAATTACAGAAAATGCGTATGGCAAAGGAAAAGCTTACTATGTTGCTGTTCAACCAGATCTGGAATTTTTGAAAGAATTTTTGGGCGATGTAATTGAGGAAGCAAATGTGGAAGCAAATTTGACGGAAACATTGCCTTATGGAGTTACTGTTTCAAAAAGAAGTGGAAAAGAACAGAAAGATGATGTATATTTTCTTCAGAATTTTAACAGACATCCTGTGAAGATGGTTTTGAATGAATGTTATACAAATTTGATTACTGATGAAATCCTTACAGGTTCAATAAAACTGCAAACATATCAATGTATTGTGATGCAAAAGAAATAAGATTCCGTAATAGGGAGGAATTCACATTGAAATCAAAGGCAAAGACATTTTTAATTGATATTTTACTTGATATTGTAGGTGGTTGTTTCATTGCGATTGGAGTCTATAATTTTGCAGTGGCATCTGGATTTCCGGTAGCAGGTATATCAGGTATTGCAATCGTGTTTTATTATTTTTGGAAAATTCCAATTGGTACAATGACGACAATTTTGAATATTCCAATTATTTTAATTTGTTACAAGTTGTTGGGAAAACAATTTTTTTTAAGATCAATAAAGACAATGTTAATTTCTAATATACTGATGGACTGGGTTGTTCCATTGTTTCCAATTTACCAAGGTGATATGATGTTATCTTGTATTTGTATGAGTGTATTCTCAGGAATCGGATATGCATTAATTTACATGAGAGATACCTCTACAGGTGGAGCAGATTTTGTTTTGATGGCAATACACAAGGCAAAGCCACATATTTCTGTAGGAAAAATTATCATTGTTATGGATTTTATTATTGTAATTATTGGTGGAATTCTGATGCATGGAAACATTGATAAGATTATTTATGGATTAATTGGAACGTATATTCTATCATTTGTCGTAGATAAGCTAATGTATGGCGTTGATGCTGGAAAACTTGCTTTGATTGTAACAGAAAAGGGACCACAAATTGCGGCAAAAATTGATGAGCTATCACAACGAGGGGCAACTTTGATTAAGGCAGAAGGAAGTTATACAGGACGTGAAAAAGAAGTATTAATGTGTGCATGTAACAATAAAGAAATGCATACGATTCAAGAAGCTGTAAAGAAAGTAGATTCATCAGCGTTTCTTGTTACAATGGAATCGAATGAAGTGCGTGGAAAAGGATTCAAGCCAATATAATATAAAAATTAAGAAGCTCCAGCATGGATCGGTATAAGATTGGATCCGGAACATTATCTTTGATTATGGAACGTTATCATGCGGGAGAAATTCCGATTGAAGAACTCCAGATGATGCCACCAAAAGAGGTGGAATTACTTTTTTATCCTCAGAAAAATATTAAAAAGAAGGATATTCCACTTCCAGATTTCCAGTACTACTATGATAGGATTCATGCAAATTAAAATCAATTAAGAAAAATAGGCGGATATGAGCAGCAGGACAATGAAAAAAGTTTTTGTCCTACTGCTTTTTTGGTTAATAAAATTTCAGATCTGTGAAATAATGTGAGTAAAAAAAAACTAGGAGGACACATTATGAGCGGAATGAAATTTGAAAAAGAAATCTTTATGAAGTATTTGATCGAGCGGGAAGCATCGGAGGCAACAAAGAAGAAATATATGACAGATGTAACGACTTTTTATTCCTATGCAGCAGAAGCGGAAGAAATAGATAAGGAACTTCTGCTTGCTTACCGGGAGTGGCTGGTGCAGCATTATGCAGTAAGCAGTGTAAATTCGATGCTTGTGGCACTGAATCAGTATTTACTTGCCGTTGGGCTTGGAAAATGGAAGCTCCGCAGAGTCCGTGTACAGGGCTGTAATTCAAAGATGATGGAAAGAGAACTGCAGAAATCCGATTATATCAAACTGGTGCGGAAAGCAAAAGAGCAGGGAAAGGAACAGCTTGTAATGATTATGGAGACGCTTGCAGGGACAGGAATCCGGATCAGTGAGCTAAGATATTTTTCAGTTGATAGTGTTCAAAGAGGGATCGTGAAGGTGTGGAATAAAGGAAAATACAGACCGGTTATTTTAACGGATCAGTTGAGAAAAAGACTGTTGTATTATATAAGAAAAAACAGAATTCAAAAGGGAAATGTGTTTATAACGAGATCAGGTCATGAAAAAGACCGGTCGAATATATGGAGAGAATTAAAACAGCTTGCAGTAAGTGCGGGGGTGGAAACCGAAAAAGTATTTCCGCATAATTTCAGACATATGTTTGCAAGAATTTTTTACAGGGTTACAGGAAATCTGTTGCAGCTTGCGGATATTCTGGGACACAGCAGTATCGAGGTGACAAGGATTTATGCTTCGGATGGAATTATGGAATGGAAAAAGAGCATGGAAATGTTAGAAATGCTTGTAGAATGACGACATAATGTTAATTATGTTGTAGTTTTCGATATAGGTATTTTGATTCGAAAATATGAAAATAAAAAAGAAAAAATAAATGTTTTACATAATTAAAGTGAAAGGACTATTTTGCATTTTTGCAACGATTTTTAATGTTGACAGTCTTTGTAATACAGACTAGAATATAGTTGGACTGAGTTTGGACGATTTATATTACAACATAATTAACATTATGTAGAAAAGAGGGAACATATGGAAAGAGATATATTTGATGATATGATAAAGAGAGTGGAATGTTCATATGTATCCGATCTGAGATACAACAAAAAAATAGTAGAATCCAAGCTGAAAACGATGGATTTAAGTTTATATAATGAGAAGCAGCTGGAAGAATTTGCACAATATGTATTTAACTGTGGATGGAGTGAAATCGGCAGTAAGCTTGATAAATAAAAGATAAAATAATGAAAATGGATGCGGGATATGATAAAATGAATATCATATTCCGTATTTTTTGTGTATACGATGAGCCAAGTGCAGATTTGTGCTTGCACAAGGATCTGCATTTGCCGAATGTCCATCACCTGGCTGTTAAGCAAGATGGTGTACAAAGTATACAAACCGACCAGGAGTCAGCCTGCTCGATTATTTACAGAGAGGAGACAGCAGGAATGTCACACATCATTTTCCACATAGATGTCAATTCAGCCTACCTTAGTTGGACGGCAGTAGAACAACTGAAAAATGGTGCCGATGTGGACATCCGCACGATCCCCGCGATCATCGGCGGTGACAGAGAATCACGCCATGGGATCGTATTGGCGAAATCTCCTTCGGCAAAGAAATTCGGCATCCGGACGGGAGAGCCGGTGGTAAATGCGTTCCGTAAGTGTCCGAATCTTCACATGGATCCGCCAAATCACAGGATGTACAGGGAGTATAGCCGGAGACTGATGGATTTCCTGAAAACCTATACACCGGAAATCGAGCAGGTCAGTGTGGACGAGTGCTATATGGATTTTACCGGAATCGCACAGCGTTTTTCTTCGCCGGTGGAGGCTGCGTATGAAATCAAAGCCCGGGTTTATGAAAAGTTTGGGTTTACCGTGAATGTGGGAATTTCGACAAACAAGCTTCTGGCAAAAATGGCATCAGACTTTGAAAAGCCAAACCGTGTCCACACTCTTTTCCCGGAAGAGGTCAAGGGAAAAATGTGGCCGCTCCCGGTGAGTGAGCTTTTTATGGCAGGAAAGTCCAGTGTGGCGATTCTGGAAAAGCTGGAAATCCGGACAATTGGTGAGCTTGCGCAGACAGATCCGAAGCTTCTGGAATTCCATTTGAAAAGTCATGGGAGAACGCTGTGGGAATTTGCGAATGGAATCGGTGATGCAAAGGTGCAATCCGAGGAGACCGCTGCAAAGGGTGTCGGTAATTCCACCACACTTCCAAAAGATGTGGAAAAGGCAGAGGATGCAAAAAAGGTTCTATTTTCTCTGGCAGAAAGTGTGGGAAAGAGACTAAGGAAAGCAGGGCAGAAAGCCAATATGGTTAGTGTGGAAATCCGCTACAGTGATTTTCAGAATGTATCTCACCAGAAGCAGCTTGGCAGAGCATCCGGTGCAGATCAGGTGATCTACGAGGCGGCCTGCAGTCTGTTCGATGAGCTGTGGAACGGTGAGCCGATCAGATTGCTTGGTGTTCGCACAGCGAAGCTTGTGGATGAAGATGAACCGGAGCAGTTAAGCCTGTTTGACCTGCAATTCGAGGTGAAATCTGAGAAGCCGAAGAAGAGCATGGAAAAGCTGAAAAAGCTCAGTGCGGCAATGGGAGAGATCCGCGGAAAGTATGGGGCGGATGCGGTGATACGGGGCAGTGTTCTGGAGCAGAGAGAAAAAGAGAAGAAATATGAAAAGAAACAGTTCTGAAAATTTCCCGGGAAACTTTCAGAGCTGTTTCCATGCCTTGACACCTAAAGAATCCCTGGAGTATAATGAGATGATATGTAGAAATATAAGGGGATAGAAAGGAGCTTCTTTAAACAATGGAATTTAAAGACAGAGAATTTATTCCGGTACTGCTTGGTGGAGATATCAATACTTACAGTGTTGCCCGCGCATTTTATGAGCAGTATCAGGTGAAGACATATATATTTGGAAAGTTTGCAACAGGACCGAGTTACGGAAGTAAGATCATCGAATATCATCCGAATCCGAAGATTGATACGGACGATTATTTTCTTCAGACAGTCAATGGATTTGCAAAAAAGCATAAAGACAAAAAGATTATGCTCATCGGATGTGGTGACAGTTATGTGGCGCTGATCAGTAAGCATAAGGCAGAGCTTGAGAAAAATATTATCGCACCATATATCGATTTTGATCTGATGAACAGTCTGCAGCAGAAAGAGACTTTCTACAAGTTGTGCGAAAAGCATGGGGTAGATTATCCGGGAACGATTATTTACGATCAGTCCATGGGACTGGATTTTGAGATGAATTTCCCGTACCCGGTAATTTTAAAGCCGTCTGACAGTATTTCTTACTGGGAGCATCCGTTTGCAACCCAGAATAAGATCTACACGATCAAGGACAGAAAAGAACTGGAAAAAGTAATTCGGGATATCTATGGGGCAGGTTATACAGATAAACTGATTATCCAGGATATGATTCCGGGAAATGATGAATATATGCGTGTTCTGACTTCTTATTCTGACCGGAATGGAAAAGTTAAAATGATGTGTCTGGGACATGTACTCCTGGAAGAACACACACCACACGGACTTGGAAATCATGCAGTTATCATCACAGAGCCAAACGAAGAGCTGATGATGAAGGTGAAGAATCTGCTGGAAGATTTGCACTATGTAGGATTCTCCAACTTTGATATCAAGTATGACAGGCGTGATGGCAAATACCGTTTCTTCGAGATCAACACCCGCCAGGGACGAAGTAATTATTATGTGACAGGATCTGGATTCAATGTTGCAAAATATGTAGTAGAAGAATATGTTTACGGAAAAGAACTGCCGCTTGAATTTGCAAAAGAAGAACATCTCTGGATGACAGTACCGAAGGCAGTTGCTTTCAAATATATTAAAGAAGAAGCAAACCGTGAGAAGATGAGACGCCTTCTTAAGGAAAAGAAGATGGTCAATCCGGTATTTAAGAGAGGTGATTTTAAACCAAGACGTTATCTTGCTATGGTGAAGAATCATCTCAGACAGTTTGGTAACTTTAAGAAATATTACAGCTAAGAGAAGCTGAAACAGGGAGAATGATATGCTGAAAAAATTAGGTGTTATCGGCGGAATGGGACCGGAGGCGACAAGTTTTTATTATGCAAGAGTGATCGCGAGGACAAAGGCGGAGAGTGATCAGGAGCATATCAACATGATCATTTTAAGTCATGCGACAATGCCGGACAGGACACAGGCAATCCTTACAGGAAATAAGCTTCCGTTTCTGAAAGCGATCACACAGGACGCAAGAGATCTGGAGATGCTGGGAGTGGAAAATATTGCGATTCCGTGCAATACCTCGCACTATTTCCTGGAAGATATCCAGAAATCTACAAGTGTTCCGATCATCAATATGGTAGAGGAGAGTGTCAGATATGTAGTAGAGGCTCATCCAAAAGTGAAGAAGATCGGGATCATGGGAACAGATGGAACGATGCAGGCAAAGACTTACCACCGAGCCTGCGAAAAATTTGGAATCACACCGGTAGTTCCTGGAGAAGCCTGCCAGAAAGATGTGATGTCGCTGATCTATGATGATATCAAAAAAGGAAAGCCGGGAGACAAGAACAAATTTGACCGTGCTTATAATGATCTGAAGGCAAAAGGCTGTGATGCAGTCATTCTTGCATGCACAGAGATTTCGGTATTCAAAGAATATTATCAGGTACCGGCAGACTGCATGGATGCAATGGATGTTCTGGTAAGAGAATCCATCATCAGATCCGGCGCAGAGTACCGGGAATAATACCGGAAAGAATATAAGGGAGAAAAATACCAGATGGAAAAATACACATTACAGGAGTACGCAAATCTGTTACAGAACCTGCGTATGATGAAAGAATTTTATTCAAATGGGGAAGAAGAAAAAAACGTAGGATATCTGACCTATGATTCCAGAGAGGTGACGGAAGGAACATTGTTTATTTGCAAAGGTGCGGCATTTAAGGCTGAGTATCTGGATGCAGCGATCGAAAAAGGTGCGATTGCTTATGTCAGCGAAGTAAAATATGAAACGAAAGAAGATGTTCCATATTTTCTGGTAGACGATATCCGTAAGGCGATGCCTCCACTTGCAGAGAAGTTCAATAATGCACCGTGGAAGAAACTGACGATCACCGGAATCGGCGGAACAAAAGGAAAATCCACTTCCGCTTACTATATGAAAGCAATCGTGGATGATTATATGGAAGCAACCGGCGGAAAGGAAAGTGCAGTCCTTTCTTCAATCGATATTTATGACGGAGTGATCAAGAAAGAATCCCATATTACTACGCCGGAGTCGGTAGAATTGCAGGAGCATCTGCGCCATGCCGTAGAAAGTGGTATTACATTTGCCGAGATGGAAGTATCTTCACAGGCGTTAAAATACAATCGTGTCGATAACATGCAGTTTGATGTGGGAATTTTTCTGAATATTTCAGAGGACCATATCAGTCCGATCGAGCATCCGGATTTTGAAGACTATTTTTCGTCTAAACTGAAAATTTTCGGAAAATCACGTTACGGAGTTGTGAACATGGATGCAGATTTTGCAGACCGTATTCTGAAAGAGTCAAAGGTCTGTGAGAAGGTGCTGACGTTCAGTACAAAGAATCCGGAAGCGGATGTTTATGGTTATGAGATCCAGAAAGACGGACATGAAACGGTATTTATGGTAAAAACAGAGCTGTTTGATGAAGAATTCCGTCTGACGATGCCGGGACTTTTCAATGTGGAAAATGCACTGGCTGTCATTGCGGCATCCATTCTTCTTGAAATCCCGAAGGAGTATATGCACAGCGGTCTTTTGAGGGCAAGATCCAGCGGACGTATGGAGCTTTATGGAAGTGCAGATAAGAATCTGATCGCTGTTGTGGATTATGCACACAACAAGCTTAGTTTTGAAAAGCTGTTCTCTTCAATTAAAGATGAATATCCGGATTATAATATCGTATCGATCTTCGGATGCCCAGGAAAGAAAGCATTTATCCGGAGAAGAGACCTTGGAACGGTAGCTGGTCAGTATGCGAAAAAGGTTTATCTGACAGCGGAAGATCCGGGATATGAGCCGGTAGAGCAGATTTCCAAAGAAATCGCACAGTATGTGGAAGCACAAAACTGTCCGTATGCCATGATCGAGGATCGGGGAGAGGCAATCAAAGCAGCGATGGATGAAGCAGAGGGAAAGACTATTTTCCTGATTACCGGAAAAGGAAATGAGACAAGGCAGAAATATGGCTGTGAGTATCTGGACTGCAAATCAGATACACAGTATGTTAAAGAATATCTTGCCGAGTATGATAAAAAGCATCAATAGAGACTGAGAGATGGGTGGGTGTTCCTGCAAACGCACAGGATGCGTTAAAACGAAAGCAGGAAATCCACCCATTTTATATATTTTCATATCCGGTGTGACGTTTGATGGGAAACAGCATATTCTGAAAACAAAGAGTCCAAAAAGAGGAGCCTTATGAAGCTTTCGGTTCTGTTTAAAAGGATTCAGCATGCGGTGATCCAAATGCCGGAATTAGAAGAAGAGATGGAAATCCGGGGGATTACCTGTAATTCCCAAAAGGCAGAAGAAGACAGTCTGTTTGTCTGCATTCAGGGAAGCCGGGCAGATGGACATGATTATATAGAAGAAGCCTGCAACCTTGGGGCATCCTGCATTCTGATAGAAAAACTGGTATCTGGGGGAAGGATGCTGAAGTTCCCGGAAAATGTTGCCGTCGTTCTGGTAAAAGATACACGGGAAGCTCTTGCCGGGATCAGCAGGATCTGGTTTGGAAGTCCTGCTGATAAGTTGAAAGTGATTGGCGTGACCGGCACAAAGGGGAAAAGTACGGTGGCAGTGATGATCCGGGAGATGCTGGAAAGTCTTGGTCAAAAATGCGGACTGATCGGTACGATCGGCCACCATCTTGGAAATGAAGTGGTAACTTCGCAAAATACGACCCCGGATGCCTTTACCATTCAGTCGTATTTTGCTAAAATGGTAGAAGCAGGTTGCCACTATGCGGTGATGGAGGTATCTTCACAGGGAATAAAGCAGCATCGGATCGATGGAATCTGGTTTGAAATTGCGGTATTCACTAATTTCGGGGAGGATCACATCGGACCAGGCGAGCATGCAAGTCTTGGGGAATACCGATATTACAAATCATGTCTTTTTGAACAGTGCAGGATTGGAATAGGGAATCTGGATGATGCACAGTGCAGCTATATGTTCCAGAGAAAATGTTGCACGAAATACGGATTTACCTGTCGGGAAGAAGGGCAGGAAAGAGGATTTAGAAACAGTCATGTACTGACGGCAGAAAAAATCAGTTTTCTGATGGAAGGTGGAGAACTTAAAACGGTATTTTATGCAGATGATAGAAAATATGAGCTTGCCCTTCCTGGAAAATTTAATGTGTACAATGCACTGGCTGCTTTACAGACGGTGAGCTGTCTTGGATTTGAAAGAGAAGAAGCAGGAGACGTGTTAAAGCATCTGGTGGTAAGAGGCAGGATGGAACGGGTAGATGCAGGAGAACATATCCTGTGTTACATTGATTACGCGCATAATGCCATGAGTCTTGCAAAAGTGCTTAAAATGCTGAGAATTTACGAACCAGAACGTATTTTACTGGTGTTTGGATGTGGAGGCAACCGTGCCGGACGCAGAAGAGGCGGGATGGGAAGAGTGGCAGGAGAGCTTGCGAATCTGACGATCATCACTTCAGATAATCCGAGATGGGAAGAGCCGGCGAAGATTATGGCAGACGTTGAAGAAGGCATCAAAGAAACTTCCGGAGCCTATCGGATGATCCAGGATCGGGAAGAGGCAGTACTCTTTGCGGTGGAAATGGCAAGACAAGGGGATATCCTTCTGATTGCGGGAAAGGGACATGAAAATTACCAGGAGATCCAGGGAGTCAGGTATCCGATGGATGACCGGGAACTGGTGCGAAAAGCCGTCAGGCTTGCTGCACAAAAGAGACAGAAAAAGGAACAGACAGAATGTACGCAGACATTATTATAGATATTACACATGAAAAACTGGATAAAGTATTTCAGTACCGTGTACCGGAAGAACTGGAAGGAGATTTACGAACCGGTGCAGGCGTCATTGTGCCGTTTGGACGGGGTAACCGGGAAACGAAGGGGTATATTGTCGGTTTTTCGGAAACATGTGATTATGATGCGGAAAAAATAAAGGATATTCTGCGCACAGATACATCAAGTGTAGCGATTGAGGCAAGGCTGGTTGCACTTGCAGCGTGGATGAAAGAATATTATGGAGGTACGATGATCCAGGCATTGAAAACGGTGCTTCCAATCAAGCGTACCGAGCAGCAGAAGGAACAGCGGATTTTAAAAAGATGTATTTCCAGAGAAGCAGGCGAAAAGAAGCTGGAAGAATATCTTCACAAGAACCAGAAAGCGCGGGCAAGATTGATGGCAGCACTTTTGGATGATGAAGAGGTAGAATATTCTCTGATCAGCCAGAAGTTGAATATCACGCTGACGGTGGTGAGAGCGCTTGAAGAGCAGGGGGTTCTGGAAATCAAAAATCATAAGATTTACCGTAATCCTGTGAAAGAAAAAGAGCAGCAGCAGCATTTTATTACCTACACGGAGGAGCAGGAAAGTGCAATCCGGACGTTTGAAAACGATTATAAAAAAGGGATCCGAAAGACCTATCTTTTATACGGTGTGACCGGAAGCGGCAAGACAGAGGTCTATATGGAAATGATCCGGCAGGTGGTAAAGGAAAAGCGGCAGGCAATCGTACTGATTCCGGAGATCGCATTGACTTACCAGACGGTGATGCGCTTTTACAGGACATTTGGGGAACGCGTTTCCATCATGAATTCCAGACTTTCAGCGGGAGAGCGGTATGACCAGATGATGCGGGCGAAAAAAGGAGAGATTGATGTGATGATCGGTCCAAGATCTGCGCTTTTTACCCCGTTTCCGAGTCTTGGGCTGATCGTGATCGATGAGGAACATGAGGCAGCTTATAAAAGTGAACAGGTTCCCCGGTATCATGCGCGGGAGACGGCAATCGAACGTGCAAGCCTGGAAGGGGCAAGTGTGGTACTGGGATCGGCAACCCCTTCCATGGAAGCATTTTACCGGTGCGAGCTGGGAGAGTATACGTTGCTGGAATTAAAGAGGCGGACTGCAAAAGCAGAGCTTCCGGAGGTCTACACGGTGGATATGCGTGAAGAACTGCAAAAAGGGAACCGTTCTATTTTAAGTGACAGGCTCCATGAGCTGATGGAAGAACGTCTGAAAAAGAAAGAACAGATCATTTTGTTTCTGAATCGAAGAGGGTATGCCGGATTCCTTTCTTGCAGGTCCTGCGGATATGTAGTAAAATGTCCTCATTGTGATGTTTCACTGGCAGCGCACAATAATGGGAAAATGGTGTGCCACTACTGTGGCTACGAAGAAACGGTTGCAAAAAAATGCCCGTCCTGCGGCTCCCCTCATATCGGGGGGTTCCGCGCAGGAACACAGCAGATTGAAGAACTGGTAAAAAAGGAATTTCCGCAGGCAAGGGTACTTCGGATGGATCTGGATACTACAAGATCCAAAGAAGGACATGAAAAGATTCTATCTGCATTTGCAAATGAAGAGGCAGATATTCTTGTCGGAACGCAGATGATCGTAAAAGGACATGATTTTCCAAATGTGACCCTGGTTGGCGTGCTTGCTGCGGATATGTCCTTATACTCGGATGATTTCCGGTCAGCAGAGAGGACATTCGAGCTTCTGACGCAGGCTGCGGGAAGGGCCGGAAGAGGGGCAAAAAAAGGAGAGGTCGTGATTCAGACCTACAGCCCGGAGCATTATAGTATCCAGACGGCAGCACGTCAGGATTATCAGGCATTTTATACAGAAGAGATGAATTACAGGGAACTGATGGGGTATCCGCCGGCAGAGCATCTGATGGCGGTACTGGTAGCCTGTGAGGATGAAGCACTTCTGGAAAAAGGAATGCACTATCTCAAATTATATGCAATGCGGATCACGAAGAACCGCAAGGTACAGGTGATCGGTCCGGCAGCTCCGGCAGTCGGAAAGGTCAAGGATGTGTACCGGAAAGTTTTGTATCTGAAGCAGGAATCCTATGAGATCCTGATTGAAATGAAAGATAAAATGGAACAATATATTGAATTGAACCGGGGATTTGCAAAGATGCGGATTCAGTTTGATTTTGATCCGATGAGTGGATTTTAAAAGAAAAGGCAGGAGGAAGAACAAATGGCAATTAGAAAAATCAGAGAAATAGGCGATGAAGTACTGACAAAGGTGTGTAAGGAAGTAACAAAGATGACACCAAGAACAACAGAACTGATCGATGATATGTTAGAGACCATGTACGAGGCAATGGGGGTAGGTCTTGCTGCACCACAGGTTGGAATTCTCAAAAGAATCGTTGTCATCGATATCGGAGAAGGTCCGGTTGTCATGATCAACCCACGCATCGTAGAGAGCAGCGGAGAACAGACCGGGGAAGAAGGATGCCTTAGTGTACCAGGTAAATCCGGTATTGTTACCCGTCCGAATTATGTAAAAGCAGTAGCACTTGATGAAGATATGAAAGAATACGAGATCGAAGGCGAAGGACTGATGGCAAGAGCAATCTGTCACGAACTGGAGCATCTGGACGGTCATCTTTATGTAGAAAAAGTAGAAGGCGAACTTCACAGCACAGAATACGAAGAAGCCTAGGCTGGAAGCGGGAGGTTAAGATAAGATGAAGATAATATTTATGGGAACTCCTGATTTCTCAGTCGGAACACTGGAAGCACTGGTAGAAGCAGGACATGAAGTAGTGCTCGCTGTCACACAGCCGGACAAGCCAAAGGGCAGAGGCAAAGAAATGCAGTTCACTCCGGTAAAAGAATGTGCACTTGCACATAATATTCCGGTCTATCAGCCAAAGAAGATCCGGGAACCTGAATGTATCGAAGAACTGAAAAAATATCAGGCAGATGTCTGCGTAGTCGTGGCATTTGGACAGATCCTTCCAAAAGAGATTCTGGAAATGACACCGTACGGATGTATCAATGTCCATGCATCCCTTCTGCCGAAATACCGCGGTGCTGCACCGATCCAATGGGCGGTCATCAATGGAGAAAAAGTATCCGGTGTCACAACGATGCAGATGGATGAAGGACTTGACACGGGTGATATGCTGGAAAAAGTAGAAATCACATTAGATAAAAAAGAAACAGGAGGAAGCCTTTTCGATAAACTTTCCGCAAAAGGAGCCACACTCTGCGTCCGTACCCTTGCAGAACTGGAAAAAGGAACCATTACTCCACAAAAACAGGGCGAAAGCACCACCGAATACGCAAAAATGCTCAACAAAAAATCCGGTGAGATCGACTGGACGAAAACAGCAGTAGAAATCGAACGCCTGATCCGCGGCTTAAATCCATGGCCAAGTGCCTACACCCAGTGGGAAGGCAAAACGATGAAAATCTGGGAAGCAGAAGTAGAGGATGTTGTAGAAACCATAGATACTCATGAGCCCGGAACGATCACAGAAGTCACAAAACACGGCTTTAAAGTTCAGACCGGTGAAGGCAGACTAGCCATCAAGTCCCTCCAGATCCCAGGCAAAAAACGCATGGAAGCCGATGCCTTCCTACGCGGATACCACATAGAAACAGGAGAAAAATTAGGTTAGAATTTAATTTTAAAATTTGAGTTTTGCTAATATAACAAATATTTTATGACCTAACATATCTGGCGAAAAAAAACGCAAAGCGTTTTTCGCGCCCTTTGGCGCATTTGTCCCATCGTGCACCGCACGATAGGACAAACAGCCGACACTCATTGAAAAATGTAGCCCGGAAGCGAAATATATTCGCTAAGCAGGTCATCGAAAACGCCGGCACTTAGCAAGACCGAGCGTAAGCGAAGGTCGCGCTTAGTACCGCTGCGTTTCCGGACTAAGCGCGAGCGGGCCTGCGTGCGAATATATTTCGCTTCCGGGCGGACCCTTATTCAACAAGGAGGCAAACATGTACTACCCATATTATTTTGATCCAACTTATTTCCTTGTCATCATCGGCGTCATCATCTGCGCCCTTGCATCCGCCAAAGTGAATTCCACTTACGCCAGGTACGATCAGGTTCGCAACCACGCCGGGATCACCGGTGCGATGGCTGCGGAGCAGATCCTCAGGATGGAAGGGATTTATGATGTACAGGTGATGAGAGTAAGTGGAAAACTGACCGATCATTACGATCCGGCGAACCATGTACTGCGGCTTTCAGATTCCACCTACGGTTCGACATCGGTTGCGGCACTTGGAGTTGCAGCACATGAATGTGGACACGCGATCCAGCATGCAAGGCATTATGTACCGCTGACAATACGCGGAGCACTTGTTCCGGTGGCGAATTTTGGATCCGGGATTTCATGGCCGCTGATCATAATGGGATTATTTATCAGAGGAGAAATGTCTACATTGTTTATCAATCTTGGGATCCTGATGTTTTCATTGGCAGTGCTGTTCCAGATCATCACGCTTCCGGTAGAGTTTAATGCATCGGGAAGAGCACTTAAAATCCTGAAAAATTCAGGCATGCTATATGAATCAGAAGTACGTGAGGCAAGAAGTGTTCTTACAGCGGCAGCGCTTACCTATGTGGCGAGTGCAGCATCTGCACTTCTGCAGCTTTTAAGAATACTGATCCTGACAGGAGGAAGAAGAAATGACGACGAATAACCAGGGAGTAGGTACAAGAGAACTTGCACTGATGATTCTGCTGGAAATCGAGCGTGGAGAGAAAAGTCATATCGTGCTCAGACAGGTGCTGGAAAAATATCAGTATCTGTCCAAGCAGGACCGTGCATTTCTGACCAGGCTTGCAGAAGGGACAACAGAGCGGAGGATAGAACTGGACTATATTATCAACCAGTTTTCAAAAGTAAAGACAGAAAAAATGAAACCGGTGATCCGCAATATCCTGCGCTGTGCGGTCTATCAGATCAAATACATGGATCAGGTTCCGGATTCGGCAGCATGCAATGAAGCAGTCAACCTTGCTATCCGGAAAGGCTTTAAGAACCTGCGGGGATTTGTAAATGGGGTACTCAGAAATATCGCGCGAAACATTGATAAGATTGCGTATCCGGAGAATACAGAAGAATTTCTCTCAATAAAGTATTCCATGCCACAATGGATCATCCGTATGTGGGTGAGAGATTATGGAGAAGAGAAGACGAAATACATCCTGGAAGGTTTTTATAAAGAACGTGCAACAACAATCCGGATCAATGGAAATGCAACCACCAAAGAAGAGCTGATCAGAGAGCTGACAGGAGAAGGCATTCAGGTAAAAGAACATCCGCTTCTTGCGTCTGCGCTTCTGATCTCAGGCTATGATTATCTGGCAGCAATCCCGGCGTTCCGGGAAGGAAAATTCCAGGTACAGGATGCAGCTTCGATCATGGTAGCGGAACAGGCAGGAATCAAAGAAGGAGATTACATACTGGATGTGTGCGCGGCACCGGGAGGAAAAGCGCTCCATGCGGCACAGATCCTGAATGGGACAGGTATGGTAGAAGCAAGGGATCTGACAGAGATGAAGGTAGAGCTGATTCGGGAAAATATTTCACGGATGGGATTTGAAAATATCCGTGCAGTGCAGCAGGATGCAACCTGCTTCGATGCGGACTCTGAGGAAAAAGCAGATGTTCTGATCGCGGATCTTCCGTGTTCCGGCCTTGGTGTTCTTGCGAAGAAGACCGATCTGAAGTATAAGATGAACCCGGAGACGGAGACTGAAGTTGCAGCACTTCAGAGAGAGATCCTGGATGCGGTTTGCCGATATGTGAAGCCGGAGGGAACACTGATGTACAGCACCTGTACGATCAGCAGGACAGAGAACGAGGAAAACGCCGGATGGTTTTCCGAAAAACATCCGGAATTTGACCTGGAATGGGAGAAACAGATTTTCCCGTCTGATATAACCGATGGTTTCTATATTGCTAAATTTATCCGGAGGGGCAGATAATGGAAAAAAAAGATATCGCTTCGTATTCATTTGAAGAGTTACAGGAAGAAATGCTGGCGATTGGAGAAAAAGGATTCCGCAGTCGACAGATTTATTCCTGGATCCATGAAAAGCTGGTGGATGATTTTGAAGAAATGACCAATCTTCCAAAAACTTTACGCCAGAAACTGGAAGCAGCATATGAAATACGAAGAGTCGAAATGGAAAAAAGACAGATTTCAAAGATTGACGGGACCAATAAATTCCTGTTTTGTCTGAAAGACGGGAATATGGTAGAAAGTGTTCTGATGAAATATAAACATGGCAATTCGGTATGCATATCCTCGCAGGTTGGCTGCCGGATGGGATGCCGTTTTTGTGCATCAACACTGGACGGGCTGGAACGAAACCTGACACCGTCAGAGATGTTAAGACAGGTTTACCAGATCCAGAAGATCACTGGCGAGAGAGTTTCTAATATTGTGATCATGGGAACCGGAGAACCGCTGGATAATTATGACAATTTTCTGAAATTCATTCACATGGTCAGTGATGAGCACGGACTCAATATCAGCCAGAGAAATATCACGGCGTCTACCTGTGGAATTGTACCGAACATCCGGAGACTTGCAGAAGAAAAGCTGCAGATCACGCTGGCACTTTCCCTGCACGGTTCCAACCAGGAAAAGAGAAGATCGCTGATGCCGGTGGCAAATAAATACGAGCTTCATGAGGTTCTGGAAGCGTGTGATTATTACTTTGAAAAAACCGGACGGAGGATCACCTTTGAGTACAGCCTGGTTCACGGCGTAAACGATACACCGGAGGATGCAAAAGAGCTGATGGGAATCTTAAAAGACAGAAACTGCCATTTAAACCTGATTCCGGTGAACCCGATCAAGGAGAGAAACTACGAAAAACCGGACAAAAAAAGTGCCGAGAATTTCAAAAATAAACTTGAAAAAAACGGGATAAATGTTACTATAAGAAGAGAAATGGGCTCAGATATAGACGGAGCCTGTGGACAGTTACGGCGCAAGACGATGCAAGGAGTATAAAATATGAAAATATTTTCTATGACAGATGTTGGAAGAAAACGTGAAATGAACCAGGATTACGTGTTTGCCACAGATGAGTCATTAGGTACGCTGCCGAATCTTCTGGTAGTAGCCGATGGAATGGGTGGACACAAGGCAGGCGATTTTGCGTCAAAATATACGGTGGAAGTTCTGAAAGAAGAACTGAAGCATACATTAAAGGATGGGCCGGAAGAGATTTTAAAAGATGCGGCTCAGACAGCGAACCACAAGCTGATCGAGAAAGCAGATGAAGACATTAATCTGGAGGGGATGGGAACCACTCTGGTTGCGGCAACTGTGATCGATCATACACTTTATTTTATAAATGTAGGTGACAGCCGTCTGTATCTTCTGAATAAGGATATCAGGCAGCTTTCCAGAGACCATTCCCTGGTAGAAGAGATGGTTCGTCTGGGAGGAATCAATGAGGAAGAGGCAAGACATCATCCAGATAAGAATATCATTACCAGAGCAATTGGAGTAAAAGAGGATGTAGAGGTGGATTTTTATGAATTCAGCCTCAAAAAGGGAGATATCATCCTGATGTGTTCCGATGGACTCAGTAATATGATAGAGGATGAAGAAATTTTTGCGATAGTTAAAGGGGCAAGAGATATCGTAGAAGCCGGTCAGAATCTGATTGACCGGGCGAATGAGAACGGGGGCAATGACAATATCAGTGTTGTTCTTGCAGAACCGTTTTCTGATGAGGTGAGTATATGGTAAAAGACGGGATTTATTTAAGTGGCCGTTATCAGGTTCTGAGCAAGATCGGAGCCGGTGGAATGGCGGATGTATATAAGGCGAAGGACTGTATGCTGAACAGATATGTCGCAGTGAAAGTCCTGAAAAAAGAATACAGGGAAGATGAAAACTTTGTAAAGAAATTCCGGTCAGAAGCACAGGCAGCAGCAGGGCTTCTGAACCCGAATATTGTCAATGTATATGATGTAGGGGAGGATCGAGGACTCTATTATATGGTCATGGAGCTGGTAGAAGGAATCACTCTGAAAGAATATGTGCATAAAAAAGGAAAGCTTTCTTCCAAGGAAGCGATCAGTATTGCAATTCAGATGTGTACCGGTATTGAGGCAGCTCACAATCATCACATCATACACAGAGATATCAAACCGCAGAATATTATCATTTCCAAAGAAGGAAAGGTAAAGGTTACGGATTTTGGTATTGCAAAGGCGACAACATCGCAGACAGTCAGCACCAGTGCAATGGGATCGGTACACTATGTATCTCCGGAGCAGGCACGGGGTGGCTATTGTGATGAGAAGAGTGATATCTATTCTGCAGGTATCACCATGTATGAGATGGTGACCGGAAGGGTTCCTTTCGATGGCGATTCTACTGTTTCGGTTGCAATGAAGCATTTACAGGAGAATATTACCCCGCCTTCTGAGTATGCACCGGATTTATATCCGGCGCTGGAGAAGATTATTCTCAAGTGTACACAGAAGAGCGCGGAAAGACGTTACCAGAGTGCCGGAGAACTGATCCAGGATCTGAAGAGGGCGTTGGTCGATCCGAGTGGCGAATTTGTAGATATGGTTCCGATCCGGAGTATGGGAGATACGGTGATGATCTCGCCGGAGCGGATGGCACGTATGAAAAAGCGTCAGGGCGATGGTTATGATGACGAAGAGTATGATGATGGCTATGACGATGAAGAATATGACGAAAATGATGACTATGATGAGGATGACGAAGAGGATAATTATAACGGGGGCAGACGCGGTAACAGTAAAAATGGCGTAGATCCGAAGATGAACAAGATGATGAAGATCCTCATGGTTGCAGTTGCAGTGATCGTTGCATTTGCGCTGATTTTCCTGATCGGCAAAGCAGCAGGTGTGTTCGGTAAGCGTTCAGACAGTCAGATTTCAGTTTCCAATGAGATTGAAGTGCCAAATCTGGTCGGACAGCCGCAGAATGTTGCAGAGACGATGTGCGAAAAGAAGCAGCTGAAGCTGGAAGTAGAATCCGAGAAAGCATCAGATAAGGCAGCAGGTACGATTATTGAGCAGAAGACAAAAGCAGGAAAGAAAGTCAAGAAAAATACGGTGATCAAGGTTGTAATAAGTTCAGGACCGGAAAAGATCATGATCCAGAGTGTAGAGGGAATGAATGAAGATGCAGCCAAGAAAGCACTGATCAAACAGGGCTTTACGAGCAAGAACATTACTGTTACCAGTGAATACAGCAGTGATGTTGAAAGTGGAAAAGCAACAAGGACTGATCCGGCAGAGGGAACAGAGGTATCTGCTGACTCTAAAATCACACTGTATATCAGTAAAGGTGAAAAACAGCCGGATAAGGTGTCAGTTCCGCCAATTGTGGGAATGTATGTAAATGATGCGGTATCTACACTGAGTGCAAGCAGACTGTCCGATGGCGGAACGAGCAGTGAAGAATATTCAGATGATTATGCAGAAGGTATGATTATCCGTCAGAGCACAGATGCCGGAACGAAGGTGGCTGAAGGAACAAGTGTGAGTTATGTTGTCAGCAAAGGACCAAAGCCTGCAGATCAGGTGAAGGTACCAACTCTGACAGGAAAGACACTTGGAGATGCGATTTCAGCACTGAATGCCAGAAATCTGACTTATACAGAAGTTGATATTGACAGTGCAGAACCATCTGGAAAAGTTGTAAAAGTTGATCCGGGAGAAGGTACATCGGTAGATGTAGGAACTGCGATCACACTGTATGTAAGCAATGGCTCACAGGCAAGCAGTGGATCCGACAGTAACAATTCGGGTAGCAATAATTCCGGTAACAACTCAAATAACGGCAACAATACAGGAAATTAAAAGGACTGTTTTATGCAGGGAAGAATTATAAAAGGGATTGCAGGATTCTACTACGTTTATGACGTAGTAGAATCTGTCATTTATGAATGTAAAGCAAAAGGAATTTTCCGTAAGGAGAAGATTAAACCACTGGTCGGAGATCTGGTAGAATATGAGATCTTAGATGCAGAAGAGAAGACCGGTAATATCATCCGGATCCTTCCAAGGAAGAATGAACTGATCAGACCGGCAGTGGCAAATATTGATCAGGCACTGGTTGTATTTGCAGTGAAGAAGCCGGATCCGCATTTTAATCTGCTGGATAGGTTTCTGGTTATGATGGAGCGGCAGGAGATTCCGGTTATTATCTGTTTCAACAAGAAGGATATTGCAGATGAGCCGGAAATCGAGTCTCTGGAGAAGACTTATGAGGCTTGTGGGTACCGTGTGATCTTTGCAAGTGCCAGAGAAGGAGAAAATATTCTGGAGATTAAAGAGGCACTAAAAGGAAAGACAACAACTGTTGCCGGACCTTCAGGAGTTGGAAAATCCTCTCTGATCAACTGTCTTCAGGAAAATGTCAATATGGAGACCGGAAGTATCAGCAGAAAGATCGAGCGGGGAAAACATACTACCCGCCATTCAGAACTGATCCCGATCGACGAGGATTCCTATATCATGGATACACCGGGATTTTCGTCACTGTATACCAATGATTTTGGCAAGGAAGAATTGAAATATTATTTTCCGGAGTTTGATCAGTATCAGGGAGGCTGCAGGTTTCAGGGGTGTAATCACATCAGTGAACCGGGGTGTCTGGTAAAAGAGGCTCTGGAAGAGGGAAAAGTGCATCCGGTGCGGTATGAAGATTATTGTGAGATGTATCGGGAACTGGAACAGAAGGAAAAAAGGAGGTACTAAACTAAAATGGAATATAAATTATCACCATCTATTTTATCGGCAGATTTTTGTAATCTGGAAGAAGGTATCCGCCAGACAGAGGAAAATGGAGCGGTATATTTACATTTTGATGTGATGGATGGCGTGTTTGTACCGAGTATTTCTTTTGGAATGCCTGTGCTTGCATCAATCAAACCGGCGGTAAAGCAGGTGATAGATACGCATCTGATGATTACGGAACCAATCCGTTATGTGGAAGCATTTGCAGAGGCAGGAGCGGATATTCTTACTGTACATTATGAAGCATGCAAGGATATACGTGCGACTCTGGACAAGATCAAAGCGTGTGGCATGAAGACAGGACTGGCAATTTCACCGGATACACCGGTGGAGGTCCTGAAGGAATTCCTTGGTGAAGTGGATATGTTCCTTGTGATGACAGTCCATCCGGGATTTGGCGGACAAAAGCTGATTTCTGAGATGCTGGATAAGGTCAGAACACTTAGGGCAATGCTGAATGAACGTGGACTTGAGACTGATGTCCAGGTTGACGGAGGAATTTATGCATTCAATGTGAAAGAAGCACTGGATGCGGGAGCAAATGTGATTGTTGCGGGATCAGCTGTATTCAAAGGGAATGCAGGAGAAAACACAAGAGAATTGATGGAGATTTTAAAGAATTATGAGTAAGACAGTCATTATCAGTGGGGGAATGCTTGACGAGGGATTTGCAGAGAAGGTTCTTGAAGCAAATCCGGAGGCTTATATTATCGCAGTAGATAAGGGGCTTGAGTATCTGTATAACCATAAGATTGAGCCTCAGTATATTGTTGGGGATTTTGACAGTATTGATCCAAAGGTGATTGATTACTATCGCAAGGAGACGAATATTCCGATCCGGGAATATAATCCGGTTAAGGATGCGACGGATACAGAGATTGCTCTTCGGCTGGGAATTACATTGGGAAGCAAAGAGATGATCCTTCTTGGGGCAACCGGTGGAAGAATCGATCATTTGTGGGCGAATGTCCAGACACTTAGTGTGGCATGTGATGCCGGAGTAAATGCCTGCATTCTGGATGAGAAAAATAAAATCTGGGTAACGAATAAATCCTGTGTGCTGAAAAAGTCAGAAGCATACGGACCATATCTTTCTGTATTTTCTTTGGAAGGTGAGATTTATGATTTCAGTTTGGAGGGTACGAAATGGCCGCTCAATCATCATGATCTGATGCCGTGCGACAGTCTGACGGTGAGCAACCAGTTTGTGGATGATGAAGTGAAGATCAGTTTTGTAAATGGTCGGATTGTTATTATGGAAACGAAAGACTGATAAGAGATGTATAAGAAGAGAAAAGCCAGATATCATTCGAAAATGGTATCTGGTTTTTTTGTGTAAAAGGTACTAGGTGTCTGAGATGAGTACTTTTTTGATTATAAAGCCGGATTTTGAAAAAAATCACGAATCTGAAAAAGGGTTGGATACAATCCGGCAACATGCTGCAGGGAGTGCATCCGAAAGTGGCATAAAATGCAGTCGGGCAAGGAACTAAGTCAGGCGCTTATGGAGCGTCATCCTCTTTTGGAGGGGAAACTGGATTTATGATATTGTGGATTTTAGAACTTGTTTCTTATCTTTCGGTACTCTCTTGGGGAATATCCTTTCAGCTTGTGGAAAAGCCGGCTGAAATAAAGCTGATTATCATACCCGACGATTTTAGAAATTTCATTGATGGAATAGGTTGTTGTTTCAAGTAACATCTGGGCATTGTTAATTCGGATTCCCACAATAAACTGCATTGGTGTAGAACCTGTGTATTTTTTGAAGTTTCGGATAAACCAGCTGACACTCATTCCACGTGAGGCAGCATAATCATCTATGCTAATATTCTGGTTATAATTTTCACTGAAAAAGGTAACTGCGTTATCTATCTCGTGATCCAGGTATTCATTTTTCGAGATATGTTCCCTGGTCAGTTCCCGATGAAAGATGATAAGAAGATGACGGAGCAGAAGGACAAGCATTTCCTCATAATTATCTTGGCAACGCTGAAGCTCGATGATAATACGCTTGAAAATCTGTTCGTATTCCATAGAGGTTCCGACCTGAAATACACGCTCTTTATCCGGGAATCCATATTGCCGTAGGATATTTTTTACATTGTTGCCTGTAAAATGAATCCAGTATACTTCTGTCTTATCTTTTCCATAATATTCATATTTCTGAAGTTCCTTCGGTCTGTACAGTACAATATTACCGGCGGGGACAATCGTTTCGTTTTCCATATTGTCAAAATGAAAATGCCCACAACCAGCAGTGATATAGATAATCTGATAATCCAGGCGTCCCCTTGGACGGTAGGTTGGTAACTTTGGATGGCTGGAAAGGCGGTAAGTACCGCAACTTCCTACAACCAGTGGGCGACTTTTGTCTTTGAAATCCATATGGGAGTGGTTTAAATAACCGGTATTCATATACATATGGTAGCACCTCTTTTCCTTTTTTTGTTATTGTATCATTTAGTGCATATTTTGTCTAATCCAATTCATAGACATGTTTTGCAGATTAGGATAAGATATATATAGCAAAACAGAGAAGAGTAAACATAAAAGTAAAAGACAAGGTTTGCTGTGGAAAAACAAAGTGCAAAAAAATGTATATGTATTAAAGGAGAGTTATTTATGATTGTACCACGTTATTATGAGGATTTAAGCGTACTGCATGAAAATACAATGCCAGCCAGAGCCTATTTTATTCCGGCATCCAAAAGAATGGATAACCTGGTGGAGCACAGGGAAGAGTCAGACCGAATGCAGTTATTGAACGGAACTTGGAAGTTCCAGTATTTTAACAGTATCTATGATGTTCAGGAACCCTTCTTTGAGAAAGATTATGATACAGAAAATTTTGATGAGATTCAGGTTCCGAGTGTATGGCAGATGGCAGGATATGACACACATCAGTATACAAACATCAGGTATCCGTTCCCATTTGATCCACCGTATGTACCACAGGATATTCCATGTGGAACATATGCACATACCTTTGTTTATCACAAAGATGAAAATGCACCAAAAGCTTTCTTGAATTTTGAAGGAGTAGACAGTTGCTTTTATGTATGGATCAATGGCTCTTATGTAGGCTATAGCCAGGTTTCTCATATGACCAGTGAGTTTGATATCACCGACCTCCTTCGGGACGGAGAGAACAGCATAGCGGTTCTGGTCATGAAGTGGTGTGATGGTTCCTATTTGGAAGATCAGGACAAATTCCGTATGAGTGGTATTTTCCGGGATGTGTACATTTTGAAACGCCCAAAACAGGCAATCAGTGATTATCATATTAAAACAAGAATTGAGGATATGCTTGCGAAAGTAGAAATTGAAATGAAATTCTACTCTCCGTTAAATGTAAAAATTTCGATTGAAGATAGAAACGGAGCAGTTGTAGCACTAGGAAGTATTGCTGAAGAAGGAACAGCTGTATTAGAAATCGCAAGTCCGGAACTTTGGAATACAGAAAATCCATATCTATATAAACTGATTCTTGAAACAGAGAATGAAGTAATTGTAGATCACATTGCATTAAGAAAGATAGAGATTAAAGACCAGGTTATTTATTTAAATGGACAGAAGATTAAATTCCGTGGTGTCAATCGACATGATTCTGATCCGGTTACTGGATTTACAATCAATCCGGAACAGATTACAACCGATCTTACGTTAATGAAGCAGCATAATTTTAATGCGATCCGTTCCAGCCACTATCCGAACGCACCATTTTTCTATGAAATGTGTGACAAGTATGGATTCATGGTAATAGATGAAGCAGATATTGAAGCTCATGGTCCATTTATGATCTACAGAAAAGAAGACACCGATTACAATCGGTTCAAACGATGGAATGAGAAGATTGCAGATGATCCGGTATGGGAAGAGGCAATCGTTGATCGAGTAAAACTCATGGTGGAACGTGACAAAAACCGTTTCTGTATTGTTATGTGGTCAATGGGAAATGAGAGTGCTTATGGCTGCAACTTTGAAAAAGCACTGGAATGGACAAAGAATTTTGATCCAGACCGTATCACACAATATGAGAGTGCAAGATATCGTAATTATGATGAAACATATGATTACAGCAATCTGGATGTGTACAGCCGGATGTACCCGGCGTTTTCCGAAATTCAGGAATATCTGGATAAAGATGGAAGCAAACCCTTTCTTTTGGTAGAGTACTGTCACAGTATGGGAAACGGACCTGGAGATTTTGAAGATTACTTCCAGATGATTCAGGATAATGATAAAATGTGTGGCGGTTTTGTCTGGGAATGGTGTGACCATGCGATTGCTCATGGAACTGCTGAGAATGGAAAGACTATATATGCTTATGGGGGCGACCATGGCGAAGAAATTCATGATGGCAACTTCTGTATGGATGGATTAGTATATCCGGACAGAACGGTACATACAGGACTTTTGGAATACAAGAATGTTTATCGCCCGGCAAGGGTTATTTCCTATGACAAAGAAAGCGGAGAACTGGTGCTTCATAACTACATGGATTTTGATAATCTGAAAGATTATGTGAAAATCAGCTATGAATTGACACAGGATGGACTTTTGATTGGGAAAGGAAAACTTGCTGAAGTATCTGTGGTACCACATAGTGAAGGAAAAACAAACCTGCAGGTCAACGTTCCGGAAAATGGAAAATGTTATTTAAAACTCACTTACCACCTGAAAAAAGAAATACCTCTGCTGGAAGAGGATTATATCCTTGGATTTGATGAGATCGAAGTAAGCCAGAAGGATGCCAAATGCCAGTTAGCAGAAAAATGGGTTGAAAAAACAGTGACGGATTCTGAATTACAGGTGAGTGAAGATGATACCCAGATTCATATCAAAGGCCGTGAATTCGCATATACAATCGACCGACGGACTGCACTTTTTACAGAGATGAAATTTGCAGGTCGGGAATATCTGAACCACCCGATGGAATTAAATATCTGGAGGGCACCAACAGATAATGATATGTACATCAAGTCTGAATGGAAGAAAGCCCATTATGATAAAGCTTATACAAGAGCTTACACGACAGAGGTCGTGCAGGGAAAGCATGGTGTGAAAATTACAAGCCATGCATCCGTTGTGGCAGAGACAGTACAGAAGATTCTTGATGTGACGATCACATGGAAAATAGAAGCTGCTGGAAAGATTGATGCAGATATTGCAGTAACAAAAGATGATGAATTTCCGGACCTGCCAAGATTTGGTGTGAGGATGTTCCTGGATAAAAAACTTTCAGCTGCACGATACTTTGGAATGGGACCACAGGAAAGCTATTGTGACAAACATCAGGCTGCGAGCCACGGCTTGTATCAGGCAAATGTAGATGATTTGCATGAGGATTATATTCGCCCACAGGAAAATGGAAGCCATTATGATTGTGAATATGTAGAGCTTAACAACAGCCGATATGGAATTGTGGTCTCTGCGGAAAATGCCTTCTCATTCAATGCTTCTTATTATACGCAGGAAGAACTTGAGGAGAAAACGCATAATTATGAACTGACAGAATCAGATAGTGTAGTATTTTGTGTTGACTATGCACTAAATGGCATTGGTTCTAACAGTTGTGGTCCAGTTGTATTGGAGCAGTACCGATTTGATGATGTATTATTCCGGTTCCAGTTTACACTGATACCGTATATAAAGGGATAATAAAGTTTCATGTAACCTGTAAACAAGGAAAGAGAGTCTGATTGTTATGTAAAGTCCGGATATACAGAGCAATCAGACAAAAACAGAGAAAAAACTAGAATTAGACATCATACTCTGTTAGACATCTTGAAATTCTAAGTGCGATGAAGATGAGGAGCAAAGAAATTCGATGGAAGAAAAAAAGTATTTGAAATGGTATAACAAAATTGGATATGGATCAGGCGATATTGCAGGTAATGTAGTCTATGCGTTCCTGACATCTTTTATGATGGTCTATTTGACGGACTCAGTAGGACTTGCTGCAGGTGTCGTAGGTACCCTGATTGCCGTATCAAAACTATTTGATGGTTTTACGGATATATTTTTTGGATCAATGATTGACAAAACACACAGTAAAATGGGAAAAGCGAAACCCTGGATGCTATATGGATATATTGGTTGTGCCATTACGCTGGTCTGCTGTTTTGCAGTACCAGTCAGCTTGGGAACAACGGCTAAATATGCATGGTTCTTTATCTCTTACACACTGTTAAATGGTGTGTTTTATACAGCAAACAATATTGCTTATTCAGCACTTACGTCACTGATTACAAAGAACAGCAAAGAGCGTGTGCAGATGGGATCTTACCGTTTTATTTTTGCGTTTTCAACAAGTCTTCTGATTCAGGCAATTACAGTTGGATTTGTAGATAAATGTGGTGGAGATGCTGCAGCATGGAGAACGGTTGCTATTATCTATGCAATCATTGGTCTGGTCGTAAATACGATTTCAGCACTTTCTGTTAAGGAACTTCCGGAGGAAGAACTTAATGAAGGAGAAGTAAAGAATGATAATGAAAAGTATGGAATGGTACAGGCATTCAAGCTTCTTGTCAAAAACAAATATTACATGATGATTTGTGGAACATATATTTTACAGCAGTTATATGGTGCCATGATTGGAGCTGGCATTTATTACATGACATGGGTACTGAAAAATAAGAATTTGTTTGGACAATTTGCATGGGCAGTAAATATTCCACTGATCATTGCCCTGATTTTCACACCGACATTAGTTGGTAAGTGGAAAGGTATGTATAAACTGAACTTAAGAGGTTATGTCTTAGCAGTCATCGGTAGAGCACTTGTTGTTGTTGCAGGATATATGGGCAGTGTTCCGCTGATGATGGCATTTACAGCTCTTGCAGCCTTAGGTCAGGGACCATGGCAGGGAGATATGAATGCAGTTATCGCATCCTGCTCTGAGTACACTTATCTTACACAGGGAAAGAGAATTGACGGAACGATGTACTCTTGTACTTCTCTTGGCGTAAAAATCGGTGGAGGTATTGGAACCGCTGTTGTTGGATGGCTGCTTGAGTTCAGTGGATATATCGGAACAAATGCAACTCAGCCGCAGTCTGCACTTGATATGATGCAGTTTATGTATCTTTGGCTTCCGTTAATCTTTGATGTATTGATTATGTTTGTACTTTCAAGAATGAATGTAGAAGATGCAAATAAAAAACTGAAAGCAGAAAAAGGAATTGCTACAGATGAAGTAACAGATGCATCAGACATAAATTAGAATTGACAGGAGAAAGCGTTGTCTGGTCGTTGCTCGATGAGACAGTGCTTTTTTCTATATATAAAGTGATTGAACTGTATTTTGAAAATAAAAAAGAACCACTTCATTTTTGTGAAATGGCCTTAAGAAAATATTCAGTTTTCACAAAATAGTCCTTTTAGTATTTATGCATGGTAAGGATGCTCAAAATATTCAGTGTAGAATACTAAAAGGTCATTCAGATATTTTTTTAGGTTGCTCATTTGCAATTCCTCCTTTCCTTATTTACAAGTTGATTATAAGATAGGTGTAAAAGGATTGCTTGCCAAATCGAAAGAAGATATAGACAAATGTTGCAAAGGGGAGTATTTCATGCAGTTAAAATATGTTGACACAAAAGAGGAGATCATAGCAATAAATAGGAAGTCAAAACATATTGAACCTCATCTTCATAATGCACTGGAGATCGTTTGTGTAACAAGTGGAGTATTAGAACTTGGTGTCGGACAGGAACTATACCATATGGAAAAAGGAGATATAGGCTTTGTATTTCCAGATGTTATTCATCACTATCAGGTACTGACACCCGGTGTAAATAAAGCGACTTATCTGATTGCATCGC
Organism: Coprococcus sp. AF99-45; assembly: GCF_027663865.1. NCBI lineage: Bacteria > Bacillati > Bacillota > Clostridia > Lachnospirales > Lachnospiraceae > Coprococcus > Coprococcus sp. AF99-45. The sequence continues at coordinate 234,091 of NZ_JAQDGZ010000002.1, read as the reverse complement.
CATTTACGATAGCCAAATTTGCAGATATCATGCAATCCATGGCCCCTGAATACCCAATCATCAAAGCGGAAAAGGTTGAACCGGAGGTATATAGGGTTATAAATGCAATTTTAGAGACAGAACAGTCGGATATTACTGTTGCACAGGCATATCTTCAAATTGTGTTGGCACGCTGCATAGGAAAATTAAATTTGGTAGAAAAGAGTAATGTGGGGAGCAACGATCTTATTTACCAGACAGTTTCCTATATATCAGCAAATTTTAAGAAGAAATTTTCGCTGGAAGAGATGGCAAAAGATCTGGGGGTGAGCAAATATGTTTTATCCAGACTCTTTTCCAAAACATTCCATAGAAATTTTAATCAATATCTTAACGATGTAAGGCTGAACTATGCATGCCAGCGTTTGGAAAATACGAGTGATTCTATTACAAACATTTGTCTGGATAGTGGATTTGAAAGTCAGAGAACATTTAACCGAGTATTTAAAGAAAGATATAAAATATCACCGAGTGACTACCGGAGTACATGTCTGAAAGATATGTTGTCATAACATATAGATTAATAAATTCAATAAAAATCTGATTATCAGTCTGAAATAAGTATCTCTAGGTGCTATTTATAATATGGGGTAGTGGTTAATTATTATGTCATATGCTTCTAAATGTAATGTTTTGAGGGGAGACATGAGCAATAGGAGAAGTGGTATTTGCATCAATGGGTCCAACAAAAAGAATTAAACAATAAGAATGACCAAAGTGTTGTAATCATCATACTGGTTGCAACACTTTTTTTTCGACATTTTTTGAGAATTGTGGGATATCACATATCCGGTCACCGCCATGCTCCGATTTGATTTCTATACCAAAAATCAGATCGGATGAAAGATAATGGCTTATAACAAAACAAGTGAAGAACGAAAACGGCAAGCGAAAAAATTATATTTTTTATTCATATGATCCGATGATTTATGTTTCGGATGTTCATCCGATAGAAGATTATAAAAAGATTGACAAGTTACCAATTGGTTACTACAATATAAGTAACCGATTGGTAACTGCTAAGGGGCATGGACAATTTTTGCATTCATATTACTTTTTAATATATGGATTTTATTTTAAAAGATAAATCCAACATATGTTGCAGCATTTAAGGAAAAATGAAAATATAAGGAGAAGATATGGAATCAGATATCATTAAAATCAGCCACCTGAATAAAAGCTTTGGCGAAGTAAAAGCGGTAAATGATTTGAGCTTTCGTGTGAAAAAAGGAGAATTGTTTGCATTTCTAGGAGTAAACGGTGCAGGGAAAAGTACAACCATTTCTATTCTTTGTGGACTGCTGAAAAAAGACAGTGGAACGGTTCAGGTAAACGGAATAGAAACTGACAAAGCCGGCGCACAGACAAAAAGGATGCTTGGTGTTGTATTTCAGGATAGCGTACTTGATAAACCACTTACGGTGAAAGAGAACCTAATGAGCAGAGCTGCTTTGTACGGCATTACAGGGAATGCCTTTGATAAGAGATTACAGGAGCTGGTCGAGATTTTGGATTTTGACGAGTTTTTAAACAGACCTGTAGGTAAGCTGTCGGGAGGTCAGAGAAGGAGGATTGATATTGCCCGTGCATTATTGCACAGACCGGAAATTTTGATTCTTGACGAGCCTACAACAGGGCTTGATCCACAGACAAGGCAATTAATCTGGAATGTTATCGAGAAGCTTCAGAAAAATGAAAATATGACAGTATTTCTAACCACCCATTATATGGAAGAGGCTGCTAATGCCGGGTATGTTGTGATTCTCGACAAAGGAAGTATCGCAGCGGAAGGTACACCGTTTGAACTTAAAAATGATTATGTACAGGATATAGTGTCTGTTTACGGTATTTCCGAAGATGAAATAAAGTCATTGAACAGAGAATATAAAAAAATACGTGACGGATATCAGATAAAAGTAAGAAATACGAAGGAAGCTACGGAGCTTATTGTAGAACATCAGGACCTATTCAGGGATTATGAAGTAGTAAAAGGCGGAATGGATGATGTATTTCTTGCAGTCACAGGGAAAAAGCTAGGAGGTGAGCATTGATGAGAACAGTATTGGCATTAATGAACAGGAACAGGAAACTGTTTTTTAAAGATAAAGGGATGTTGTTTACATCAATGATCACACCAGTTATTCTGATTGTTCTGTATGCTACGTTTCTTGCAAAGGTTTTCAGAGATTCTTTTACAGCAGCGATTCCGGATATGATCACGATTTCGGATAAGCTCATTAATGGAACCGTGGCAGCACAACTGACAGCATCACTTATGGCAGTGAGCTGTATCACTGTAACATTTTGTGTGAATCTGACTATGGTGCAGGACAAGGCAAATGGAACATGGAAGGATTTTAATGTTTCGCCTGTCAGCAAGGTAAAAATATATTTGGGATATTTTCTGTCAACAGTAGCTAATTCATTGATGGTTAATACACTTGCGTTTGTATTATGTCTGGGATATCTGCTTAAAATGGGATGGTATCTGTATGCAGTAGATGTATTATGGGTTTTATTTGATATGATATTGCTCGTCCTGTTTGGAAGTACGCTTTCAAGTATCATTAGCTTTCCGTTGACAACACAGGGACAGCTTTCGGCTGTAGGTACAATTGTCAGCGCAGGATATGGTTTTATATGTGGTGCTTATATGCCGATTTCAAATTTTGGATCAGGTCTTCAGAAGGCACTGTCTTATCTTCCGAGTACATATGCCACTTCATTGATTAAGAATCATATGCTTCACGGAGTATTCATGGAGATGGAGAGAAAACATTATCCGGATGAAATGGTTGAAGCGATAAGAGCCACTCTTGATTGCAATCCGGTATTTCATGGGAATGTAGTAGGTGTAAATCAGATGATCGGTATTATGATGGGAAGTATAGCTGTATTCGGAATTATTTATTATTTTGTTACATTGCTGCCAGATGGTGAAGGCGGACGATAGAAAATATTATTTTCGGCAGATAGACAAAGCCTTTTTCATTTCACCAATCGTTGATATGGAAAAGGTGATTCTTGACATGATGAGATGGGCGGATATAACGGAAGAAAAGTTACGTGAAAAACAGTTGATAACTACAGGATTTGGAGAAACATTGTCCTGGGAATATTTGTGTTATGTGCGTAATCATCTGGTCAATTGGTCGGTTCCGATTTGTATATTATATGGAGATAAAGATAATCTGACATCACAGGAGACTATCCATAAGTTTGCCAATGATGTCGAGGCAGAACTAACAATAATGCAAAACGGTATGTTATTTTTTCAAGATACAGGGAGAAAGAAAACACTAATTTATAATTTACTTGACAAGTTACCAAAAGGTAACTTGATAACAGATTTAAATTAGGAGATAGACATGGAAAGCAAAGAAAAGAACACAAAGGAAAAAATATTGGAAGAAGCTTTGAAGTTATTTGCACAGAGTGGATATATGGGAACATCCATGAATGATATTGCTTCAAAACTTGGAGTAACCAAGGCTGCATTGTATAAGCATTATAAAAGCAAGCAGGAGATATTGGACAGTATTATTGAAAAAATGAATGAATTGGATATTGAGAGAGTAAAGCAGTATGAAATGCCGGAGGGTGATCTGGAAAAGGTTACAGCCGAGTATAAAGAAACGGCATTTGATAAGATTAAGCAGTTCACAAAGGTACAGTTTCTTCATTGGACGGAGGAAGAATTTTCAAGCTGTTTTCGTAAGATGTTGACATTGGAACAGTACAGGGAGCCACAGATGGCACAGCTATATCAGAATTATCTTGCAAGCGGACCATTAACTTATATGGAAGCTTTGTTTTCAGGAATGCTGGGCGATGAAGGAAAAGCCAGACAGACAGCACTTGATTTTTATGGACCTATTTTTTTGCTTTATAGCATATATGATGGAGCAGAAGACAAAAGTCAAGTGATAAAGTTACTGGAAGAGCATATGGATCATTTCTTACAGGAAATGCAGATAAGTTGAAAGGGTGAAGCAATTTGAACGATGAATCAGAGCATCAGGAATTGGAGTAATAATCATGAGAATTGAACATGTTGCACTTTATGTAAATGATTTGGAAAATACAAAAAAATTCTTTATGAAATATTTGGGAGCAAAATCAAATGCTGGATATCATAATCAGAAAACAGGCTTTTATTCGTATTTTCTCACATTTGAGGATGGTGCACGTATTGAAATAATGAATTTACCGGAAATGGCTGATTTACCGAAGAAAATAGTTCGTACTGGATATTCACATATAGCTTTTAGCGTAGGAAGTATAGAAATAGTGGATGCATTGACGGCAGAATTAAAAGCGGATGGTTATGAGGTTATCAGTGGACCACGGACTACGGGTGATGGATATTACGAAAGCTGCATTGTTGCGGTTGAAGATAATCAAATTGAGATTACAGTATAATTTGAAAATGCAGGTATTTGAAAGGACAAAAACATGGCCTCAAGCAAAGAATATTTACAATTTATATTAGAGCAGTTATCTGATTTAGAAGAAATTAATTATCGTGCAATGATGGGAGAATATATCATATATTATCGTGGCAGGATTGTCGGAGGCATATATGATGACAGGTTACTTGTGAAACCGACAAAATCTGTAGTTTCTTATATGGCAACTGCGATTTATGAATTACCGTATGAAGGGGCAAAGGAGATGCTGTTAGTAGAAGATGTTGACAGTAAGGAATATTTGGCTGGACTTTTTAAAGCAATGTATGACGAATTGCCGGTTCATAAATCAAACAACAAAATAAGGAAATTTTGATAAGGCATTCACCCGGAATGGGTGAGTGTTTTTGGTTTTCAGGTATTCAAATAACCGAAAAAAATCAGGTTATTGCTGAAGCGTATAGATTCATTAGTGGAGTAATACAATATATTAAGAAGCAAAATAATAATCCAAAACATAAAAGGTACTTGAAAATTTAGTAGAAAACATATTGACTTTGTGAATGAAATTGGGTAATATATGCACATAGAACAAAAACTTTCGAGGTTTTTATCAGAAATGGTGCTTGCACCAAGTCTGGGTTTGAAAAAAGTCCGTTACAATATGCAGAGGTGTTATGTATATTGTAATGGGCTTTTTTGGTATTATATTCTAGAAAAATCAGGAGGTGTGTATGGTAATAGGAATTATAGAAGATGACAATTTGTTGAGAAAAGCTTTGGATACATCTTTGAAAAATCAAGGTTATACAACGATTCTTGCTGGTTCAAGAAAAGAAGCAATTAAAAATATAGATAGATCTGTAGATTTGTTGATCGTAGATATTGGATTACCGGATGGAGATGGAATAAGTCTATATCAAGAACTTCAAAAAAATGGAAGAATCCCAGCAATTTTTTTAACTGCAAAAGATGATGAAAAAGATATGTTAAAAGCATTTGATATAGGAGCAGATGATTATGTGGTCAAACCATTTTCAATAAAAGTATTGTTAAAACGTATAGAAGTTGTTTTAAAGAGAAAATCGAATGAAAATACTTTTATGTGCGGACAGGTTAGCTTGTATTCTGATAGAAAACAGGTTTTTGTTGGAGAGATGGAAATATTTTTGACAGTCAAAGAGTATCAGCTTTTGGAATATTTTATCATGAACCAGAATCAGGTTCTTACAAAAGAGATGATAATGGAAAATATATGGGGAATCGATAGTGAATTCATTGATCCCAACACAATTAGCGTTATGATCAGCAGATTGAAAAAGAAATTGAATGATTCATCGAATGTTATCAGTAATGTATTTGGAATGGGATATAGAATGGGAGAGTAGCATGGCTGTAGCAAGTTTTACAGTACTTTTAATAGGTTTCATACTCGGAGGAAGCACTGTATATTTAGTTGAAAATCATTTGAGAACAAATGAAATGAATAAAATATATAAATTGACGGAATCCTTAATAAACGGCAATGAATTAGATGGTTCTGATATAGGGAAAGAAACGATCTATTCTAAAACGACCAATCAATTAATCCGTTTACAGGAAATATTGGAAGGAAGAAGGAAAGAGGCTGAAAAAAGTAAATATGAGATACAGAAATTAATTTCTGAGATTGCGCATCAACTAAGGACACCGCTGGCGAATATAAAAAATTATACAGAATTGCTGCAAGAGTCATTAAATGAAACTCAAGAAACATTGAATACAGAATACATAAAAGACTTGCGAACAAGTGAAGAACAATTATGTTTTTTGGTGGAGAGCTTTATAAAAACTGCCCGATTAGAGCAGGGAATCATACAAGTTCACACTCAAAAAGAAAATCTTGTTGAAACGATTCTAAATGCGTTGGGGCAAATACAGAAAAAGGCAGAAGAGAAAGATATCTATTTTCAAGTAGAATTGCCAGAGAAAATCATTTGCGAACATGATAAAAACTGGATGTGTGAGGCCCTTTATAATGTGTTTGATAATGCAGTCAAATATAGCAAAAGCAACAGCACGATCAATATCACAATGAAACAAACCGAAATGTTTTATAAGATTCAGATAAGAGATTATGGAATCGGGATAAGAGATGGAGAAGAAAATAAAATTTTTCAAAGATTTTATCGAAGTGAGCAGGCAAGAGGGCAGGAAGGATGCGGAATTGGTTTATACCTTTCCAGAGAGATTGTCTTATTACAAAAAGGGATGATGAAAGCAAAACAAATGAAGCCAGGGCTGCTTATAGAAGTGAATCTTCCGGTATAGACAGTTCATATGCAGCTTGTAAGAAGTTTGTAAGAGGTACCATGTATAATAGATTATGGCTGAGTTAAAGGTAGCATTTACGAAAGGAGTTTACAGAAAAGATGGATATAATCAAAGCCATGAATCTAAAAAAATATTATACATCCGATACATATGAAGTGCGTGCCTTAGATGGTGTGTCATTAACGGTGGAAGAGGGTGAATTTATAGCGGTTGTTGGTACGTCCGGATGTGGAAAGACAACACTTATGAACATGTTAGGAGGTCTTGACATTCCGGATTTTGGAGGTGTCTGGATCAGAAATACAAGTTTAAAAGATCTTAACAAGGAAGAAAGAACAATATTCAGAAGAAGAAATATCGGATTTGTATTCCAACAATACAATTTAATTCCTTCGCTTAGTATACGCGAAAACATAGTTCTTCCGATGCGACTTGACGGTAAGGAAATCGATATAGATTTCTTTAATGAAATTGTAGAAATACTTGGATTAAAAGATAAATTAGAACGTTTTCCATCAACACTGTCCGGTGGACAGCAACAGAGAGTTTCTATAGCACGGGCATTGTTGACGAAACCGGCAATTGTCCTGGCGGATGAACCGACCGGAAATCTGGATTCTGTTACAAGTATGGAAGTCGTAGGATTACTAAAATCCTGTGCTGCAAGATTTCATCAGACGACATTGATCGTGACGCATCAAGAAGAGGTCGCACAGATGGCAGACAGAGTAATACGTATGTCTGATGGGAAAATCTATACAAGAGATTGTAACGATTGTTAGGAGGGATTACTATGCTTCACAAGAACATTCCGAATAACAATAAAGACATAATCCGATTCCTGGCTAAAAATTTTGCAGGCACAAAAAAGGTGAGAAATACGATTCTATTTTGCTCGATTGTAATTGGCATTGTTGCTATTACCATGGTATTCGGAATCTCCTTTGGAAAAATACAGGCAGAAGAAATAAGATTAATCAGAGAAAATGGAACTGCTTCTTAGGGGAGAATAGAAGATGGAACAGAAGAACAATATGCAAAATTAAAACAACTGGATTATATAAAACAAGTTGGAAAAAGTATTTTTGTAGGTGAAGCTACAGAAGTTTCGGAGAACAATGCAAAAACGATATGTGATATAGTCTGGGCTGACTCAGAAAGCTGGAACAATTTTTGGAGACCGGCATATACCAATGTGATTGGAAGCTACCCACAGAAAAAGGATGAAATTCTATTATCTGAGCGGGCATTGAAAAAACTTGGTATCTCTGAACCGGAACAGGGAATGGAAATAAACTTAGATGTATACAAAGGTGTGTTCGAACATTCGAAAGAAAAATTCGAATTGTGTGGCTGGTATACAGACTCTGGAAATGAATTAGCAATCGGATATATTTCACATGACAAAATTAAAGAGTTGAAACTGGAAAAGGGTCCTTATACTTTACTTTTCAGTCAGAGTGATCATTTAAACAGGAGTAAAACAGAGGAAAAATTATATCAGACATTGCCGATGAAGAGTGCAGATCAGAAGATATACGTTTCTGATACAGCACAATATACTGCTGTTTCTAAATTCGCAGGTGGATATGAGATGGTGATATTGGGAACAATAGGAATTTTGTGCGGAATATATTTCCTTGTACGCAATGTCCTTTGGATATCCATGAGCGAAGATGTTCAAAATCTCGGACTGCTCCACACAATCGGAGCCACAGAAAGACAGATTACAAAAATATACCAGAAACAAATGAGGTCACTCATGTTAAAAGGTTCTGTCTTGGGAAGTTTGATCTCTGCACTGATTTTAGTCTTATTAATACCGGAACTATTAGGTTTCCATTTTTATCAGGAAATGGGAGGGAATACAATACTTTCCTTTTTCAGACCGTGGATTCTTTTGCTTTCTGTTGTATTTGTAAATGGAATTTTGTGGATAGCATCGGAAGGCGTTATTAGAAAAATAACGAAGCTGTCTTGTATTGAGAGTGCTGCTTATAACGAAAATACAGTTGCCAGAAAAACAAAACACTCTGGGAAAATAGTGCACAGACGTTCTGAAACAGAAGAAATGTTCTATATTGCATGGGGAAATATAACACGACAGAAAGCACGATTTATCATTACAAGTCTTTCTATATTTTTAGGTGTCCTATCCTTTATTCTAATGAATGTACTTACAAATGGATGTGATTATAAGCATCTTCTTGAGAAACGTCCTGATTTTTTGCTGGCAGGAGAGTTTAGCGAATTTGGGAAAAGCCAGGGGTGTGGGGAAGAATATAAAACAAGAGAAATCGATGTGGATCCTTTGCTGACGCAGGGAGATGGTGTGGAACTGTTGTATGATAACGATTATGATGAATTTTCACCAATTTCTCAAGAGTTGGAGAAAAAATTACACAAGATAGATGGTATCGATTGGGAAAAATCTAATTTGATCGAAGGAGCTTATGTAACTACAGTTATGTCCAGAAAGGGCATCCGTCCTTATGACGAAGGGTTTTCGAATCTTACAGATGACAATATGGTGGAAGGATTCAGTTGGGATACTGTGCAGATTTTAAATGACAATCAAATCTTGTCGCTTGAGAAATACGTTCAGGATAATCAACTCAATATTGATTTGAAATCTTTGGAAGAAGGAAATGGAGTGTTGCTCATACATGATCATATGCTGACCCCGGAACAGCAAAAACTTGCAGATGAAGCAATTGGCGAACCGGTATACTTTAAAACTTTGCTTTCAAGGGAAGATGCGATTCGTAGAAAAGAACAAAGTAATTCTGAGAATAAAGAGAAACAACAGGAAGACGAATTCCCTCAAAAAGAATCGGAAACATTTACTCTATGTGGTTATTTAGACAGGCAAAGTGATGATTTTCCGGAAATACATCAATCCTGGCATGGAGAGGGCAGCTTATATTATTTTATCAGTGAGAAAGGCTTTCAAAAGATACCGACTGAGAAAAAGATATTAACAATGGAATTAACTGCCGACTCGGAAAAAGAACCTTATGTGAAAACACAGATTAGCGAGCTGGTCTCCGAGGAAAATAAAAAACGATCCGAAATGACAGAAGTATCAATGGATGAAGGAACCGGCGAAGCAGGAGTTTTTGTTATCTGTAAATCAGACCTGATGCAGCAAAAAGAAACATATATGAGAGGAAATCGAATTCTCTTAGGTGCTGTAAGTATCATATTATTCATTGCGGGATTGACCAATTATTGTAACGTTGTATTCACTGGGATGTACTCCAGGCGAAAAGAATTAGATATTATGAAAAGTATCGGAATGACGGATAAGCAGATGAAATTAATGCTTTTTGGAGAAGGTAGTTATTATTTTATGTGTGTGGTGGGAATGTTGTTTACAGTAGGAGTGGCAGTTGTGTTTGGAGTAAAAATTTATATGGAAAATAAATTGTCATATTTTACATTTTATTGGCCAATTCATATTACTGTAGGTGTAATATTATCTTTATTGCTTATTAATGTTGCGGTTACACATTTTATATGCAAGAAGAGATAGAAGAGACATGGTGACTATTTAGGATCTATGTTAAGCTTTGAAATGAAATTCTTGTGAACTTTACCCTGTTACAGTTGTTTTTTACGCTATTATCTGAAAGACATATAAATATATAGGCTTGAATGGTGAAAGTTCCCATTTGGGCCTATTATCGCGTGAATTAATATGTTACAACCAGAGCAAGATCCACCCGTGTATTACAGTATTGTCATTTTGACAATTTTGTATTACTTACGAGTAGCAGACTTGATGGGGATTACGTCTCCATACCCACGTGAAAATATAATTGCAGACAATTACATTTTAGCAGATATGCGGGCATATCTGAATAAGCGTCATAGACAACAAAATAAGGAAATTTTGATAAGGCATTCACCCGGAATGGGTGAGTGTTTTGGGTTTTCAGGTATTCAAATAACCAAAAAAATTTTCATCAAGAACGATCTGTCATTGGCGGCAGGCGCAACAAATTTCTTAGAGAAAATTAAGTTTTACAAATAAGGTTGCTTACAAGTGTAAAGAAAACAGAAACTTAAATATTCACAAAGAGAAAAGGCTATGGTATAATACAGAGTACTGAATTTAGATAATTATACTGAAAATCAAAGGATTTATAGGAGGAATATAGAAAAATGAAACTTGGAATCGTAGGATTACCGAATGTAGGAAAAAGTACTTTATTCAATTCACTGACAAAAGCAGGAGCAGAATCAGCCAACTACCCATTCTGTACCATTGATCCAAATGTGGGCGTTGTTACTGTACCGGATGAACGTCTGAATGTGCTTGGTGAGATGTATCACACCAAAAAGATCATCCCGGCAGCGATTGAGTTTGTAGATATTGCAGGTCTTGTAAAAGGTGCATCCAAAGGAGAAGGTCTTGGAAACCAGTTTCTTGCAAATATCCGTGAGGTTGATGCAATTGTTCATGTAGTACGTTGTTTCGAGGACAGCAATATTGTCCATGTAGACGGAAGTATCGATCCGCTGCGTGACATTGAGACGATCAACCTGGAGCTGATCTTTTCAGACCTTGAGATCCTGGAAAGAAGAATTTCCAAAGCAGTCAGAGCAGCAAGAAATGACAAGACGATCGCAAAAGAGCTGGCACTGATGGAAAGAATTAAAGCACATCTGGAAGATGGAAAGATGGCAAAGAGCTTTGATGATATCAATGACGAAGATGAACAGCAGTGGCTGGAAAGCTACAATCTTCTGACCTACAAGCCGGTCATTTTTGCTGCAAATGTGGCAGAAGATGATCTTGCAGATGATGGTGCAAGTAATGCGGGAGTACAGGCAGTCCGTGAGTATGCAAAAAGAGAGGACTGCGAAGTATTCGTTGTCTGTGCGGAAATTGAGCAGGAGATCGCGGAACTTGATGATGATGAAAAGAGCATGTTCCTGGAAGAACTGGGACTTAAGGAATCTGGCCTTGAAAAGCTGATCAAGGCAAGCTACAGCCTTCTCGGACTGATCAGTTACCTGACAGCAGGAGAACCGGAAGTCCGTGCATGGACGATCAAAAAAGGAACGAAAGCACCACAGGCAGCAGGAAAGATCCATTCTGATTTTGAAAGAGGATTCATCCGCGCTGAAATCGTATCCTATGATGACTTGATGGCATGTGGCACTTATAACGCTGCAAAAGAAAAAGGTCTGGTAAGACTGGAAGGTAAGGATTATGTTGTACAGGACGGAGATATTATCCTGTTCAGATTCAACGTATAATAGTCGTTAATAAAGTAATTGATAATGTATGGTGAGAGGCGGACAGATGTCCGTCTCTTTTATAATATAAGATAGTTAAAACTTACTACGGTTTGCACAAAACAACCCTGTGAAATACAGGGTTTGTACGTCAAAAGGAACAATCAGAACAGTAAAATGACTGGACTTTTCATATATGAACAGCTATAATAATATCGAACGAAAGTGTAAAAAAATTTTAACACAAGTAAAAGTTTTGACACAATCTAAGGAGGAACAAAGAAAATGGCAAGATCAATGAAGACCATGGATGGTAACCATGCAGCTGCTCATGCTTCTTATGCTTATACAGAAGTTGCTGCTATTTACCCGATCACACCTTCATCTGTAATGGCTGAAGCCACAGACGAATGGGCAACACAAGGAAGAAAGAATATTTTTGGTCAGACTGTTCAGGTAACAGAAATGCAGTCTGAAGCAGGTGCAGCAGGTACTGTACACGGCTCACTGTCAGCAGGTGCGCTTACTACTACTTACACAGCTTCCCAGGGCTTACTTCTTATGATTCCTAACTTATATAAAATTGCTGGTGAACAGCTTCCGGGTGTATTCAACGTATCTGCCCGTGCAGTAGCTTCACACGCTCTTAATATTTTTGGTGATCATTCAGATGTTTACGCCTGTCGTCAGACTGGATGCGCAATGCTCTGTGAATCCAGCGTACAGGAAGTTATGGACCTGACACCGGTTGCACATTGTTCAGCACTGAAAGGTAAAATTCCTTTCATTAACTTCTTCGATGGTTTCCGTACATCACACGAAATCCAGAAGATCGAAACATGGGATTACGAAGATCTGGAAGATCTCGTAGATAAGGATGCAATCAAGGAATTCCGTGCACATGCACTGAACCCGAACCATCCATGTGAAAGAGGATCAGCTCAGAACCCGGATACATTCTTCCAGGCTCGTGAAGCATGTAACCCATACTACGATGCTATGCCGGCAATCGTACAGGAATACATGGACAAAGTTAACGCTAAGATCGGAACAAACTACAAACTGTTCAACTACCATGGTGCAGAAGACGCTGAAAGCGTAATCATCGCTATGGGATCTGTTTGTGACACAATCGATGAAACAATCGATTACTTACTTGCTCAGGGCAAGAAGGTTGGTGTTGTTAAAGTTCGTCTTTACAGACCATTCTGCGCACAGGCACTTGTAGATGCAATTCCAGATTCTGTTAAGTACATCAATGTTCTTGACAGAACAAAAGAACCAGGATCTCTTGGAGAACCTCTGTACCTTGATGTTGTTGCAGCTCTTAAAGGAACTAAATTCGACGCTGTTAAGATCAACTCAGGACGTTACGGACTTGGTTCTAAAGATACAACACCGGCTCAGGTTGTTGCTGTATTCGAGAACGAAGCAAAAGCTAAATTCACAATCGGTATTGTTGATGATGTAACAGGACTTTCTCTTGAAGTAGGTGCTCCACTGGTTACAACACCAGAAGGAACAATCAACTGTAAGTTCTGGGGACTTGGAGCTGACGGAACAGTCGGAGCTAACAAGAACTCTATCAAGATCATCGGTGATAACACAGATATGTATGCACAGGCTTACTTTGATTATGATTCAAAGAAATCCGGTGGTGTTACAATGTCTCACCTCCGTTTCGGTAAGAAACCGATCAAATCTACTTACCTGATTCATAAAGCAAACTTTGTTGCATGCCACAACCCGTCATACATCAACAAATACAACATGGTTCAGGAACTTGTAGATGGTGGTACATTCCTTCTTAACTGCCCATGGACAGCAGAAGAACTTGACAAACATCTTCCGGGACAGGTTAAAGCATTCATCGCCAACCATGACATCAAATTCTATACAATCGATGGTATCAAGATCGGTAAAGAAATCGGACTTGGCGGACGTATCAATACAGTTCTTCAGTCTGCATTCTTCAAACTGGCTAACATCATTCCGGAAGAAGAAGCTATCGACCTTATGAAGAAAGCTGCAAAGGCTACATACGGTAAGAAAGGTGATAAGATCGTACAGATGAACTACGATGCTATCGATGCCGGAGCTAAGCAGGTTAACGCAATCGAAGTACCGGAAAGCTGGAAGAACTGCGAAGACGAAGGTCTGTTCACACCAGAAGTTAAGGGTGGAAGAGAAGATGCAGTAGCATTCGTTAAGAACATTCAGTCTAAGGTTAATGCTCAGGAAGGTAACACACTGCCTGTATCTGCATTCAAAGATTATGTAGATGGATCTACACCGTCAGGAACAGCTGCTTACGAAAAACGTGGTATCGCAGTAGATATCCCGATCTGGCAGTCAGAAACATGTATCCAGTGTAACCGTTGTGCATATGTATGTCCGCACGCTGCAATCCGTCCGGTAGCTCTTACAGAAGAAGAACTTGCAAAAGCACCAGAAGGACTGAAAGCAATCGACATGATCGGTATGCCGGGAATGAAGTTCACAATGACTGTATCAGCTTATGACTGTACAGGATGTGGCTCTTGTGCAAATGTCTGCCCAGGTAAGAAGGGTGAAAAAGCTCTTGTTATGGGTAACATGGAAGAGAACGCTGGAGAACAGGTATACTTTGACTTTGGTACAGAAATCGAAGTAAAACCGGAAGTTGTTGCTAAATTTAAAGAAAATACAGTAAAAGGATCTCAGTTCAAACAGCCACTGCTTGAGTTCTCAGGAGCTTGTGCCGGATGTGGAGAGACTCCATACGCTAAACTTGTCACACAGTTATTCGGTGACAGAATGTACATCGCTAATGCAACAGGATGTTCATCTATCTGGGGTAACTCATCTCCGTCTACACCTTACACAGTAAACGCTAAGGGACAGGGACCGGCTTGGTCTAACTCACTGTTCGAAGATGCTGCTGAGTTTGGTTACGGTATGTTACTTGCTCAGAAAGCAATCAGAGAAGGTCTGAAAGCGAAAGTTGAAGAAGTTGCTGCATCAGATAAAGCCAGCGAAGAAGCAAAAGCTGCTTGCAACGAATGGCTTGAAACATACGGATGTGGAGCTACTAACGGAACAGCTACAGACAAACTTGTTGCTGCATTAGAAGGATGCGACTGCCCGACATGCAAAGATATCGTTGAAAAGAAAGACTTCCTCGCTAAGAAATCTCAGTGGATCTTCGGTGGTGACGGATGGGCTTACGATATCGGATTCGGTGGTGTTGACCACGTACTTGCAAGTGGAAAAGACATCAACGTAATGGTATTCGATACAGAAGTTTACTCTAATACAGGTGGACAGTCTTCTAAGTCTACTAAGACTGGTGCTATTGCTCAGTTCGCAGCAGGCGGAAAAGAAACTAAGAAGAAAGACCTTGCTTCTATCGCAATGAGCTATGGTTACGTATACGTTGCACAGATCGCTATGGGTGCTGACTTCAACCAGACTGTAAAAGCTATCGCAGAAGCTGAAGCATATCCGGGACCATCCCTGATCATCGCTTACGCTCCATGTATCAACCATGGTATCAAGAAAGGCATGAGCAAAGCTCAGACAGAAGAACAGCTTGCAGTTGAATGTGGATACTGGAACAACTTCCGTTTCAATCCGGCAGCTGAAGGATCTAAGTTCACTCTTGACAGCAAAGCACCAGACCTTGCTGGATACGAAGACTTCCTTAACGGAGAAGTTCGTTACAACGCTCTTGCTAGATTCAATCCTGAAAAGGCTAAAGTTCTGTTTGCTAAGAACGAAGAAGAAGCAAAAGCTAGATATGCATATCTGCAGAAACTCGTTACACTGTACGGTTCTGAAGAATAAGATTGACTTGAATAGGGGTCAGGGACGAAAGTCTCTGACTCCTTTTGTCGTTGCACATTCAAAAGTCTGGGAGTGGTATGTGGTGGAAAGGGACTGGAAATTTATGTATAAATAGCAATTATCTCTTGCAAAAATGAAAATTTTATAGTATGGTTGATAAAGAAAATGATGAATATTCAGCTTGATAGAGGCGCGGGATTTATCAGTACCTTCTGAAAGATGCGGCAGGGAAGCCGACAGAAGAGAAAGGAAATACCGCCGAAGGAGCCGGAACCCCAACCCCGGTTTCTGGGACGATGCAGAAGATGCAGCGTACTGTCACACATGTGGAGCGCTATCGGAAGAACATTTAAGGAAGACTATACATGCCATGAATGCGTTTTGACGGTGCAAGCGTTATTCATGGCATTTTTATGTTTTAAAATAGGAGGTTTTTTAATTGAGAGAAAAAATGAAAAAGTTAAGCAGTCTGCTCGCAGCTATAATGATCTGCGTAATGGCAAGTCCCCTTGTCGCTTTTGCAGCAGACGCGGAAGAGTATGTACCGAAGATGTATGCCAGCATCTGGTCACTGGTTCCACCGGTGGTTGCGATCGCACTGGCACTGATCACAAAAGAAGTGTACAGCTCGTTATTTGTAGGGATTTTAGTGGGTGGAATGTTTTATTCCGGATTTTCCTTTGAAGGAACCATCACCCATATTTTTCAGGAAGGGATCGTAGGTGTTCTTTCTGACAGCTATAATGTGGGAATCCTGATTTTTCTGGTTATCTTAGGAACCATGGTCTGCCTGATGAATAAGGCAGGAGGATCTACCGCATTCGGTGAATGGGCAAGTTCCCATATCAAGAGTCGTGTCGGTGCACAGCTTGCAACAATCGTTCTCGGTGTGCTGATCTTTATCGATGACTATTTTAACTGTCTGACAGTCGGAAGCGTGATGCGTCCGGTAACGGATGCGCAGAATGTTTCCAGAGCAAAGCTTGCGTATCTGATCGATGCGACAGCAGCTCCAGTATGTATCATTGCACCGATTTCATCTTGGGCAGCAGCCGTTACCGGTTTTGTAGAAGGTGAAGATGGATTTTCGATATTTATCCGTGCAATTCCATATAACTTCTATGCAATCCTTACCATCGTGATGATGATTGCAATGGTTATGATGAAGGTTGAGTATGGTCCGATGAAGCTTCATGAAGATAATGCGAAAAAAGGTGATATTTACACCACACCGGACAGACCGTATGCAAATGCGGAGGAAGAGACAGTGGATAACTGTAAAGGAAAAGTAATGGATCTTTTGATCCCGATCATTTCACTGATCATCTGCTGTGTGATCGGAATGATCTACACCGGTGGGTTCTTTGACGGAGTCGGTTTTGTAGAAGCATTTTCAGGAAGTGATGCTTCCCAGGGACTGGTGTACGGAAGTTTCTTTGCTTTTGTGATCACAATCGTGCTGTATCTGGTAAGACGTGTGCTGAAATTCGATGAATGTATGGCATGTCTCCCGGATGGATTTAAGGCGATGGTTCCGGCAATCCTGATTCTTGTTTTTGCATGGACACTGAAATCTATGACAGACAGTCTTGGAGCGGCGGAATATGTAGCAGGTATTGTAGCCGGAAGTGCGGAAGGTATGGTAAATCTTCTTCCGGCAATCATCTTCCTTGTGGGATGCTTCCTTGCATTTGCAACCGGTACAAGCTGGGGAACATTCGGAATCCTGATCCCGATCGTGGTACATGCATTTGAAGGAAAGAATGAGACGATGATGATCATTGCCATCTCCGCATGTATGGCTGGAGCAGTTTGTGGTGACCACTGTTCACCTATTTCGGATACAACGATCATGGCATCTGCCGGTGCACAGTGCAATCACATTAATCATGTCAATACACAGCTCCCATATGCGGCAGGCTGCGCAGTGATCTCTTTTATCAATTATATTATTGCCGGATTTGTACAGAGTGCATGGATCGCGCTTCCGGCAGGAATCATCATGATGCTTGTATTTGTGACATTCATGAAATTTTTACAGAAAAAGCAGACAGCTGTTTTTTCACAGAAGAAAGAAGCATAACAGAGAAAATGAGGAATGGCTTTCGTAGCTGTTCCTTATTTTATTTACGCGAGCAACGAGTCAAAGTCCGTGCTTGCACGAGACCTTGCGACTGCCGCGATAACTTGAGAAACTCGCGGAGCGTGTTTCTCATAGTTGGTGGAAAAGTCATAAAAAACTGGGGAGGTACAGAGGATTATGAAAAACAATTCCCACCAAGACCTTGTATCAAATCAAAGAAATGTGTACAATGTTATTTATGAGACTAACTACAGAACTTGGAGGAAATCATATATGGATTTAACAAAGCTTACAGCATATGAGATCATTGAGCACAGACCTCTTCCGGATCTGAAATCGGAAGGAGCGCTTTTAAGACATAAAAAGAGCGGTGCGAGGGTGCTTCTGATCTCCAATGATGATGAAAATAAAGTATTTAATATCGGATTCCGCACACCGACAACGAACAGTACCGGAGTGCCACATATCATGGAACATACTGTTCTGTGTGGCTCGGAAAAGTTTCCGACCAAGGATCCGTTTGTGGAACTGGTAAAAGGATCTTTGAACACCTTTTTGAATGCGATGACTTATCCGGACAAGACGGTATATCCGGTTGCAAGCTGTAATGAAAAGGATTTTCAGAATCTGATGGACGTGTATATGGACGCAGTTCTGCATCCGAATATTTATAAACACGAAGAGATCTTCCGGCAGGAGGGCTGGAATTATCACCTGGAGGAAGCAGATGGGGAGCTTTCTTATAACGGAGTTGTTTATAATGAGATGAAGGGAGCTTTTTCTTCACCGGATGGTGTTCTGGACCGTATGATCCTGAATTCTCTTTTCCCGGATACGACCTATGCAAATGAGTCCGGCGGAGATCCGGATGTGATCCCGGAACTGACTTATGAAGAATATCTGAATTTCCACAGAACCTATTATCATCCGTCCAACAGCTATATTTACCTCTATGGAAATATGGATATGGAAGAGAAATTAAATTGGCTGGATCAGGAATATCTGTCTGCTTACGATAGAAAAGAAGTAGATTCTGAGATCCATCTGCAGAAGCCGTTTGAGCAAATGCATGATATCACAAAGCCGTATTCGATCGCAAGTAATGAATCGACAGAAGATAACACCTATCTTTCCTACAATAAGGTCATTGGGACTTCTCTGGATGAAAAGCTGTATCTGGCATTCCAGATCCTGGATTATGCACTGCTTTCTGCACCGGGAGCACCAATTACAAAAGCACTTCTGGAAGCAGGAATCGGAAAAGATATCAGCGGGGCGTATGACAGCAGCACCTATCAGCCGATCTTCTCCATTGTGGCAAAGAATGCCAATGAAGAGCAGAAAGCAGAATTTGTAAAAGTGATCGAAGATACATTGAAGGCTATCGTAGAAAACGGAATGGACAAAAAGGCACTGGAAGCGGGAATCAATTACCATGAATTCCGTTACCGTGAAGCAGACTTCGGAGGCTATCCAAAGGGACTGATGTACGGTCTGCAGATATTTGACAGCTGGCTTTATGATGAGACAAAGCCGTTTATCCATGTGGAGGCACTGGACACCTTTGCGTTCTTAAAAGAACAGATCAATACTGGGTATTTTGAAAAGCTGATTCAGACATATCTTTTGGATAACCAGCATGGAGCACTGGTCACGATCGTGCCGGAACCGGGACGTACAGCCAGACTGGATGCGGAATTAAAAGAAAAACTGCAGGTATATAAAGAAAGCCTTAGCAGGGGAGAAATCGAAAAGCTGGTTGCAGATACGAAGCATTTACAGGAGTATCAGGAAGAACCGTCAAGTCAGGAGGATTTGGAGAAGATCCCGATGCTGACAAGAGCGGATATTTCCCGCGAGATCGCACCGATTTATAATGAAGAGATGAAGATTGCAGATATCCCGACGGTATTCCATGAGATTGAGACGAACGGGATCGGTTATCTGGATCTGATGTTTGACCTTTCGGATGTGCCGGAAAAGGATCTCCCGATGGTGGGGCTTCTGCAGGCAGTTCTCGGAATCATTGACACTGAGCATTATGAATATGGAGAACTTTTTAATGAAATCAACAGACACACCGGAGGAATCGGAACTTCACTGGAGCTTTACCCGGATGTGACGAAAGTAAAAGAAAAAGAATTCAAGGCAACTTTTGAAATCAAAGGGAAAGCACTTTATGGACAGATTCCATTTGCCATCCGTATGATGAAAGAGATTCTGACAGCATCGAAACTGGATGATGAAAAACGTCTGAAAGAGATTCTTTCTATGACAAAGACCAGATTACAGGATCGTTTCCTGTCTGCAGGACATTCTGCAGCAGCACTCCGGGCAATGTCTTATAAGTCACCGATTTCAAAATTCAAAGATGCGACGAATGGAATAGAATATTACCAGAACATCCGTGAGATGGAAGAACATTTTGATGAGAAGAAAGAAGAAATCATCAGCGGATTGAAGGCTTTGTCGGAATTGCTTTTCAGAAAAGGCAATGTGATGATCAGTTACACAGCCTCAAGAGAGGGACTTGCCGTTTTGGAAGAGGAGATCGGAAGCTTAAAAGAAGCTCTTTATCCGGAGAGAACGCCAGAGAGCCGATGCATCCTGCACTGTGAAAAGAAGAATGAAGGATTTAAAACTTCTTCTAAAGTACAGTTTGCGGCAAAGGCAGGCAACTTTATCGACGCAGGGGAGGAATATAACGGGGCACTGCAGATCCTGAAAGTGATCATGAGTTATGAATACCTCTGGATCAATATCCGCGTAAAAGGTGGTGCGTATGGCTGCATGAGTAACTTCAACCGCATTGGTGAGGGCTATTTTGTATCTTACCGTGACCCGAATCTTGGAAGAACCCTGGAAATCTACGACGGAGTTCCGGAATATCTGGAGAACTTCACGGTCAGCGAACGCGATATGACAAAATATATTATCGGAACGATCAGCAACATTGATCAGCCGATGACTCCGGCAACCAAGGGAGACCGTTCCATGAACCTTTATATGAATCATGTCAGTGCAGAGATGATCAGAAAAGAAAGAGAACAGATCCTTACAGCAAACCAGGAGGATATCCGCGCACTTGCAGGTGTGGCACGTGCGGTGCTTGCAAATAGTCAGATCTGTGTGATCGGAAATGAAGCAAAGATAGAAGAAGAAAAAGAATTATTTATGACAGTTGAGAATTTATTTTAGAAGGAGAATGCATGAGAGCAGATTTTAAATCAGGATTTGTAACGTTGATCGGCAGGCCTAATGTGGGGAAATCCACCCTTATGAACTATCTGATCGGTCAGAAGATAGCTATTACATCGAATAAACCACAGACTACCAGAAACCGGATCCAAACGGTACTTACGACCGATGAAGGACAGATTGTATTTGTCGATACACCGGGAATCCATAAGGCGAAGAACAAGCTTGGGACTTACATGGTAAATGTGGCAGAGCGCACCTTAAATGAAGTTGATGTGGTACTGTGGCTGGTTGAGCCAAGTACCTTTATCGGAGCCGGAGAGCAGCACATTGTGCAGCAGCTTGGAAAGGTGACAACACCTGTCGTGCTGGTCATTAACAAGGCAGATACCGTGAAGAAGGAAGACATTCTTCCGTGTATCGCAAAATACAATGAAGTATACCAGTTTGCAGATATCGTTCCGGTATCTGCGAGAACCGGTGAAAATACAGACGAGCTTTTAAAGGTCATCATGAAATATCTTCCGTATGGACCGCAGTTTTATGATGAAGATACCATTACCGACCAGCCGGAAAGGCAGATCGTGGCAGAGCTGATCCGTGAGAAAGCACTGCACTGCCTGAATGAGGAGATTCCACATGGAATTGCGGTATCAATCGAGAAGATGAAAGCACGCAAAAAAGTGATGGATATTGAGGCAACGATCATCTGTGAACGTGATTCACATAAAGGAATCATCATTGGCAAGCAGGGATCCATGCTGAAAAAGATCGGCAGTACGGCGCGATATGAGATCGAGCAGATGCTCGAATGTAAGGTAAATCTCCAGCTTTGGGTAAAAGTAAAGAAAGACTGGAGAGACAGTGATTTCCTAATCAAAAACTTTGGATACCGAGAAGACGAGTAAAAAATGTCAAGGTGTTTCTCTGAAAAACAGTTGGCAGATATTACGCAGTATAGCATCTGAAAATATGGGAGAACCTAATCTTAAAAGGCATAAGAAAAAGATGAGGTGACCGAAGGATGAATCAGGAATACTGGGATCAGTTTGCAAGAACAGGACGGGTGGAGGATTATCTCTCCTACCGGGAAAAGGAAGTCTGCAAAGCGAAAACGGAGAAATACGGGGACAAATGCAGTGAATCAGTTAACAACAATGACAGGGATGATTCTGTCGGTAGCACCGATTGGTGAATATGATAAAAGAGTCGTGATCCTGACAAAAGAAAAAGGAAAAATATCAGCGTTTGCAAAAGGGGCGAGACGACCGAACAGTCCGCTTGCAGGGGCTTGTACACCTTGTAATTTCGGAAAATTCATGCTGTATGAAGGAAGAAATTCCAATACTCTCCAGTCGGCAGAGATCGAAAATTATTTTGCAGAGCTCCGCACGGATGTGGAAGCGGCATACTATGCATTTTATTTTCTCGAATTTGCAGATTTTTATACAAGGGAAGCCAATGACGAGCGGGAAATGCTGAAGCTTCTTTATCAGACGATGCGCGTGCTGACGAAAAAGATCATTCCATTTGAGCTGGTACGCTACATATTTGAACTGAAGGCACTCAGTGTCAGTGGGGAAGGACCGCAGGTATTTCAGTGTGTCAGATGCGGGAACAGGGAACGTCCCTGTGTGTTCAGTGTAAAGGAAGGTGGTTTGGTCTGCAGTGAATGCGGTCAGAATGTCTATGACGGAATGCGGCTGAATACGTCTACCCTTTATGCCATGCAGTTCATTGTCGGGACACCGGTGGAAAAGCTCTATACCTTTACCTTAAGCGATGAAGTTTTAAAGGAACTGGGAAAGCTAATGGGGCGTTATCTGGATGTATACGTGGCTCACAGATTCAAGTCGCTTGAGATTCTGGAGCAGCTCACAGGGCTGAAATAACCGGAAAATTGTATATTAGATTAGAAAATAAAGACAAATTTGGCGAAAATTAGCAGGATAAGCTTGCAAAACCTATATGCAATAGGTATAATAGGTGAATCAGAGAGGAATAAATGTTATCGCGATAAGTGGCGTTGTTCTTCTAACGAAAAATAAAAAGAATGCGAGGATTAGTGTTATGGTAGAAAAGACAATGGACAAAATTGTAGCTTTGGCAAAATCAAGAGGCTTTGTATATCCGGGGTCTGAAATCTACGGTGGGCTTGCAAATACATGGGATTATGGTAACCTGGGTGTTGAACTTAAGAACAACGTAAAGAGAGCATGGTGGAAGAAATTTATTCAGGAGAATCCGTACAACGTAGGTGTTGACTGTGCGATCCTGATGAATCCGCAGACATGGATCGCTTCCGGACATCTGGGAGGATTCAGTGATCCGCTGATGGACTGTAAGGAATGTCACGAACGTTTCCGTGCAGATAAGATCATTGAAGATTATGCACATGAGCATGGAATCGATATTCCGGACAGCATTGACGGATGGTCACATGAAGAGATGGAAGGATTTGTAAAAGAACACGAAGTTCCGTGTCCGACTTGTGGAAAGCACAATTTCACAGAGATCCGTGAATTTAACCTGATGTTCAAGACTTTCCAGGGTGTAACAGAAGATGCAAAGAACGTTGTTTACCTTCGTCCTGAGACTGCGCAGGGAATCTTCGTAAACTTTAAGAACGTACAGAGAACTTCAAGAAAGAAGCTTCCATTTGGTATTGGTCAGATCGGTAAATCATTCCGTAACGAGATTACACCAGGTAACTTTACATTCCGTACCCGTGAGTTTGAACAGATGGAACTTGAATTCTTCTGCAAACCGGATACAGACCTTGAATGGTTTGCTTACTGGAAGAAATTCTGTCTTGACTGGCTGTTCTCTCTTGGACTTAAGGATGAGGAAGTCCGTTACAGAGATCATGACAAAGAAGAGCTTTCTTTCTACAGCAAGGCTACAACAGACGTAGAATTCCTCTTCCCATTTGGATGGGGCGAGCTGTGGGGAATCGCAGACAGAACAGATTATGACCTGACACAGCATCAGAATGTATCAGGACAGGATCTGACTTACTTTGATGATGAAACCAATGAAAAATACATTCCATACGTTATCGAGCCATCACTTGGTGCTGACCGTGTGGTACTTGCGTTCCTTTGCGCAGCATATGATGAGGAAGAACTGGAAGACGGTTCTACACGTACTGTGATGCATTTCCATCCGGAACTTGCACCGGTTAAGATCGGTGTGCTTCCGCTCTCCAAGAAGCTGAACGAGGGCGCTGAGAAGGTTTATGCTATGCTTAGCAAATACTACAACTGCGAATTTGATGATAGAGGAAATATCGGTAAGAGATATCGTCGTCAGGATGAGATCGGAACACCGTTCTGCGTAACTTATGACTTCGATTCAGAAGAAGACGGAGCAGTTACTGTTCGTGACCGTGATACAATGCAGCAGGAAAGAATTAAAATTGAAGATCTCAAAGCGTACTTTGAGAAGAAATTTGAGTGGTAGAGATTTGAAAAGATCCGGATTTCCCAGGTTTGGGAAGTCCGGATCTTTTTGTGCAAAAAAAGTTTGTTTGGGAGGTTGTGA
>NZ_JAQDGZ010000002.1:0-209424 GCF_027663865.1 Coprococcus sp. AF99-45 | reverse complement strand
GTCAGCAGAGGCTTCCATAATTTTTGAGTCTCCTCGCCATGGCACAACAATCGAATTTGAACACTTATATTTGTCCCATTTGTCATTCAACTTTACTGGTGGAAACTTTTTTGCGGCAGGGGAAATGCTGGCAAGTGTGAAAATAGACAAAGAAAATCGATGATATAGTTAAAAAATAGTCAATAAAAACAATGCCTATAGGGAAAAACTATTAAATATTCTGATAAATAATAAACAATAAAGAAAATTATTTAACGCTTGACTAATTGTAACGACAACTATATAATGAGACTAACGTTAAGGTTGGAAGATGAATATGTGAGATACTTGTTGTACAGACGGCGCGCACCGTTATTTAATGTATAGCATGAGCCGAAGGGGCAAGCAGAAACTCTCAGGCAAAAGGAACATATTCGGACAACACTCTGGAGAACAATATATATGTATTGTACCGAAGAAGTAGTCTGGACTATATAGCGCAAAAGTCCGGGTGATCTTTCAGGTGGACGGACAGAGGCAGACAAAAAAGATTTCAATGACGAAAACTTTTTTGCCTGTTTTTTTTGTACCCTAAAAAGGGGAATATTCAGAAAAATACAGATATAAACGATAAAATTCTGAATCAAACACACCGGAAAGGGAGCAAAAAAGACCAGGTAGTTGGTTCTAAGGAGGTAAAAGAGAATGAACAGAATTGAAGATGTAACAAATTACATTACTGAATGTGATGAAGAAGTAGGGAAAGCGCTGCAGTTAGAACTTGGCCGTCAGCGTAGAAACCTTGAACTGATCGCATCAGAGAATATCGTAAGCCCGGCAGTTATGCTTGCGATGGGAACTGTACCGACAAACAAGTATGCAGAAGGTTATCCGGGAAAACGTTATTATGGCGGATGCGAGGATGTAGATATTCTTGAAAATCTTGCAATTGAACGTGCAAAGAAATTATTCGGATGTGACCATGTATGTGTACAGCCGCATTCAGGAGCAAATGCGAATACAGCTGTATATCAGGCACTGATCAAACCAGGTGATACAGTTATGGGACTGAACCTGGCACACGGCGGACATCTTACACATGGTTCACCGGTAAACCTTTCCGGTATCCTTTACAATTTCGTACCTTACAATGTCAATGATGACGGTGTTTTGGATTACGATGCAATCAGAAAGCTTGCACGTGAATGCAAACCAAAGATGATCGTAGCAGGAGCTTCGGCTTATCCAAGAGAGATCCGTTTTGATATTTTTGCAGATATCGCAAAGGAAGTTGGAGCTTATCTTTTCGTAGATATGGCACACATTGCAGGTCTTGTTGCAGCAGGACTTCACCAGAGCCCAGTTCCTTATGCTGATGTAGTTACAACAACAACACATAAGACACTCAGAGGACCTCGTGGTGGAATGATCATGTGCAAAGAAGAATATGCAAAAGCGATCAACAAAGCAATCTTCCCGGGAACACAGGGCGGACCTCTGATGCACATTATCGCAGCAAAAGCTGTATGCTTCGGAGAAGCATTAAAACCGGAATTCAAAATCTATCAGGAACAGGTTGTCAAGAATGCAAAAGCACTTGCAGAAGCCATGGTTGAAGAAGGATTCAACCTTGTCAGCGGTGGAACAGACAACCATCTGATTCTGGTAGATCTTCAGAACATGAACATCACAGGAAAAGAACTTCAGAACAGACTGGATGAAGTTTACATCACAGTTAATAAGAATGCAGTTCCGAATGATCCTGCAAGCCCGTTTGTGACCAGTGGAGTTCGTATCGGAACACCGGCTGTTACAACAAGAGGTCTGAAAGAAGAAGATATGAAGACCATCGCAAAACTGATCAAGATGACGATTACAGACTTCGATACCAAAGCAGATGAAATCCGTGCCGAAGTTACAAAGATCTGCGATAAATATCCACTTTATGAATAACAGGAGGAAAAAATAATGGAATTAAAAACACCCCTTTATGACGCTCATGTAAAAGCAGGTGGAAAGATCGTGCCGTTTGCCGGATACCTTCTTCCGGTTCAGTATGAGACAGGCGTGATCAAAGAGCATATGGCAGTACGTACACAGGCCGGACTTTTTGATGTATCTCATATGGGCGAAATCCTTTGTGAAGGAAAAGATGCTCTTGTCAATCTGCAGCACATCCTTACAAACGATTTTACAAATATGGTAGACGGACAGGCAAGATACAGCCCGATGTGTAACGAGAACGGTGGAACTGTAGATGACCTGATCGTATACAAAAAATCAGATGATCACTATTTTATCGTAGTAAATGCAGCAAACAAGGAGAAGGATTATCAGTGGATGCTCGCACATCAGTCAGGAGAGGTTACATTTACAGATGTATCCGACCAGTATGGACAGATCGCTCTTCAGGGACCGAAGGCGATGGAAATCTTAAGAAAACTTACAACAGAAGAAAATATTCCAAAGAAATATTATCATGCAGTATTTGGCGCAGAAGTTGCCGGAATGCCTTGCATCGTATCCAAGACAGGATATACCGGTGAAGATGGTGTAGAGATCTACCTGGCAAGTGATCTGGCAGAAAAGATGTGGGAGACACTTCTTGAAGCAGGAAAAGAAGAGGGACTAATCCCTTGTGGACTTGGTGCTCGTGATACACTTCGTATGGAAGCTGCAATGCCTCTTTACGGACATGAGATGGATGATGAAGTATCACCGCTTGAAACAGGTCTGAACTTCGGTGTTAAGATGAAGAAAGACGAATTCATCGGAAAGAAAGCCATAGAAGACAGAGGTACACCAAAGATCGAAAGAATTGGTCTTAAAGTAACAGGAAGAGGAATCATCCGTGAACATCAGGATCTGTATGCTGGCGATCAGAAGATCGGACATACAACATCCGGAACGCATTGCCCTTATCTTGGATATCCGATCGCCATGGCACTTGTTGATGCCGGAAGCGTAGCAATTGGCGACAAGGTAGAAGCAGATGTACGTGGAAGAAGAGTGGAAGCAGAAGTTGTGCAGCTTCCGTTCTATAAGAGAGCAAAATAAAAGAAAATAATAACGAAAATAGATTAACAGTCCGGTCGCAGAAAAAAGCGATAGAGAGTGTTTGGAAAAGGCGACCGGCAGTTGAAAAGAAAAGGAGATTAAAATCATGGAAGTAAGAGCAGAATTAAAATATACAAAATCACACGAATGGGTAAAAGAAGAAGGTGGAGTCTGGACAATTGGACTTACGGATTATGCACAGTCAGCACTCGGTGATCTCGTATTCGTAAATCTTCCGGAAGCTGGAGACAGTGTAGAAGCCGGAGAAGTATTTGGAGATGTTGAATCTGTAAAAGCGGTATCAGATGTATACTCACCGGTAACAGGAGAAGTTGAAGAAATCAACGAAGAACTTCTTGACGCACCAGAAAAGATCAATGGCGCTCCGTATGATGCATGGTTCATCAAAGTAAAAGATGTATCGGGAACAGAGGAACTTCTTTCAGCAGAAGAATATGAGGCATTTGTAGCAAGCGAAGAATAATCAGGGAAAGGCGGTGGACCATTTATGGGAAGCTATGTACCGAATACAAAAGAACAGCGTCAGGAAATGCTGAAAGAAATCGGGTTTCAGACAATTGATGATTTGTTCGCACACATTCCGGCAGAAGTAAAGATCCAGGGCGGTCTTAATATTCCGGAAGGAAAAACAGAATTAGAAGTACGTCGTGATATGGAAAATATTGCTGCAAAGAATCAGGTCTTTAAGACGATTTTCCGCGGCGCAGGCGCTTACCGGCATTTTATTCCGGCAACAGTAAAGAGCGTGATTTCAAAAGAAAATTTATTAACTGCATATACTCCTTATCAGGCAGAGATCAGCCAGGGAATCCTGCAGTCGATCTTTGAATATCAGACCATGATCTGTGATCTGACAGGAATGGATATTTCCAATGCCTGCGTATATGATGGTGCAGAAGCATCCGCAGAAGGTGTGGCAATGTGCCGTGACAGAAAACGCAGCAAAGCACTTGTTTCAGCTACCGTGAATCCATATGTTCTTGAAACAATCAAAACATACTGCTTCGGTAATGAAATGAAAATAGAAGTAATTCCGGAAAAAGACGGACTTACAGATATTGAATATCTGAAAGAACATGTAGATGC
This sequence comes from Coprococcus sp. AF99-45, assembly GCF_027663865.1. Taxonomy (NCBI): domain Bacteria; kingdom Bacillati; phylum Bacillota; class Clostridia; order Lachnospirales; family Lachnospiraceae; genus Coprococcus; species Coprococcus sp. AF99-45. The sequence continues at coordinate 205,281 of NZ_JAQDGZ010000002.1, read as the reverse complement.
ACAGACAGCATGTGTACTGATCCAACATCCGAACTATTACGGTAATCTGGAAGAAGCAGCCGAGATTGGTGAGATCACACATGGAGCTGGTGCGAAATATGTGATGAATGTCAATCCGATTTCTCTCGGTGTAGTAAAGACACCGGCAGAATATGGAGCTGATGTGGCAGTTGGCGAAGGACAGCCACTTGGACTTTCTATTGCATTCGGCGGACCATATCTTGGATTTATGGCTGCAACACAGAAGATGATGAGAAATCTTCCGGGACGTATCGTTGGACAGACAGAAGACCACAATGGAAAGAAAGGTTATGTACTTACTCTTCAGGCAAGAGAACAGCATATCCGTCGTGAAAAAGCATCCAGCAATATCTGCTCAAACCAGGCACTCTGCGCACTTGCAGTAGGCGTTTATCTGGCAACAATGGGCAATGAAGGGATTAAGAAAGCAGCAACACTTTCAACTTCAAAAGCACATTATCTTTCAGCAGAACTTACAAAAGTTGGATACCAGACCGAGAACAAAGGAGAATTTTTCCATGAATTCGTAACTGTATCCGATGTTCCGGCCGCGAAAGCACTTGCAGCACTTGAGGAAAAAGGAATCCTTGGAGGATTTCCGCTTGACGAACACAGAATTCTGTGGTGCTGTACAGAAGTGAATACCAAAGAAGAGATGGACGCAGTTGTTCAGATTCTGAAGGAGGTGCAGTAATGTTAATATTTGAAAAAAGCAGACCTGGAAGAGGTTGCGATTTACTGCCAGAATGCGATGTAGAAGTAACACTTCCACAGGAAAAAGATAAAAGAGAGAAAAAACTTCATCTGCCAGAGCTTTCTGAAATTGAACTGAGCAGACATTATACAGAACTTGCAAAGAAATCACATGGTGTGAATGATGGTTTTTATCCACTCGGATCTTGTACAATGAAATACAATCCGAAGATCAATGAAGATATGGCAGCACTTCCGGGATTCACAGAGATCCATCCACTGCAGCCGACACATACGGTACAGGGATGCCTGGAAGTCATCAAAGAATCTGAAAATCTTCTCTGCGAGATCACAGGTATGGATCGTATGACATTCCAGCCGGCAGCCGGTGCTCACGGAGAATTTACAGGACTTCTTCTGATCAAAGCATATCATAAGAGCCGTGGAGACGAAAAGAGAAAGAAAATTATCGTTCCGGATTCTGCACATGGAACCAACCCGGCAAGTGCGGCAATGGCAGGATTCCAGGTAGTCAGCATTGAATCTGCACCGGATGGTGGTGTTGATCTTGAAAAATTACAGGAAGTATGCGGAGAGGATACAGCAGGACTTATGCTTACCAATCCAAATACGGTAGGACTTTTTGATAAGAATATTTTGAAGATCACGGAGATCGTTCATAACTGTGGCGGACTTTGCTACTATGATGGAGCAAACTTAAATGCAGTTATGGGAACTGTTCGCCCTGGAGATATGGGATTTGATGTGATCCATCTGAATCTTCACAAAACATTCTCAACTCCGCACGGTGGCGGTGGTCCTGGAAGCGGACCTGTTGGATGCAAGAGCATGCTGGTTCCGTTCCTTCCGTCTTATGTAGTAGATGGGGAAGAAGAACTGAAATTTGTAAAAGAACCACAGAGCATCGGTGAGATGAAGAGCTTCTATGGAAACTTTACAGTCATCGTAAAAGCACTTACTTATGTGAAGACACTGGGACGCGAAGGTATTCCGGAAGCGAGCCAGAATGCAGTTCTGAATGCAAATTACATGATGAACAAACTGAAAGACCTGTATACAATGGCGTATGACGAGGTATGTATGCATGAATTCGTAATGAGTCTTGCAGATTTGAAAAAGAAAACGGGAATTTCTGCAATGGATATTGCAAAAGGACTTCTTGATAACGGTATCCATCCACCGACAATGTACTTCCCGCTGATCGTTGAGGAAGCACTGATGGTAGAGCCGACAGAGACAGAGTCTAAAGAAACTCTGGATGAAGCAGTAGAAGTATTACGCAAACTGTATGAAATCGCAGAAACAGATGCCGAACAGCTTCATCAGGCGCCTGTTACAACACCGGTTACAAGAATGGATGAGGTTGGAGCAGCAAGACATCCATATCTGCGATACGAATGGCAGGACTAATAAGTTATAGCTTAAAGCGAGGGAAAAACTATGATTGAAAAGATTACTTATATTGAAAGCGATCAGTTCAGTCCATATAGAAATCTTGCAGTGGAGGAGTATTTGCTCCTCCACTGCGAGGATAAAGAATGTATTCTTTATCTGTGGCAGAATCAGAATACAGTTGTTATCGGACGGAATCAAAATGCTTGGAAAGAATGTAGAACAACAAAGCTTGAAGAAGAAGGTGGTCATCTTGCCAGACGCCTGTCAGGTGGCGGAGCTGTGTACCATGATCTGGGAAATATGAACTTCACATTTCTGATCAATAAAGAAGAATATGATCTGGACCGGCAGCTTCAGGTAATCATAGGAGCGATGGAGATCCTTGGATTGAAGGCTGAAAAATCCGGGCGTAACGATATCCTGATCGATGGAAAGAAATTCTCGGGAAATGCGTTTTATGAGCAGGAAAAGCATTGCTATCATCATGGCACGATCATGGTAGGAGTAAATATGGAAACCTTATCCAGATATCTGACTGTATCAAAGGATAAACTGAAATCAAAGGGGGTTGATTCAGTAAAATCCAGAGTGACAAATTTAAGAGATTATCTTCCGGAGCTTACAATGGAAGAACTGAAGGTGGCACTTAAACAGTCATTTGAAAAGGTATACGGATTAAAGGTACGTGATAAAAAAATAGAAGACCTTGATACCGGAGTAATTGCAGAAAGAGAGAAATTTTTCTCTTCATGGAACTGGCTTTATGGAAGAAAAATTGATTTTCAGTATGAGCTTTCCCACCGTTTTGGATGGGGAGGGATTACACTTCAGTTTGCAGTAGAATCAGGAAAGATCAAGGATGCAATTGCATGGTCGGATGCACTGAATCCGGATTTCATACATACACTTCCGAAGTATCTGAAAGGATTGAAGTACAGAAAGGAAAGTATCTGTACGGAATTGGGGCTTTTCTGGTCAGATGATCCACAGGAAGAAGGGATGATGAAAGACATTATCGAATGGATTCGGAGCGAGGAACTGTAGGAGGATGAAATAAAATGAGTGAGAAGTTTGATGTAGTAGTAATTGGAGCCGGTCCGGGAGGATATGTGGCAGCAATCAAATCTGCGAAGCTTGGAATGAAGACCGCAGTGATCGAAGAGAGAGAAGTCGGCGGAACGTGCCTGAACAGGGGATGTATTCCGGCAAAAGCAATGATTCATGCATCGACATTATATCGTGAAATCAAAGAAGCGGATCGTTTCGGAATTTCAGCATCAGATGTTACTTATGATTTTGAAAAAATACTGGAATATAAGGAGCAGACAACCGGACAGCTTGTTCAGGGAGTAGAACAGCTTCTGCAGGCAAACGGCGTAACAAGATATTATGGGAAAGGCACACTTTTTGAGGGGAAAAAAGTTAAGATTACAGGAAATGAAGAACAGTTTGTCGAAGCAGAGAATGTCATTCTGGCTTCTGGTTCCAAACCACTGATTCTTCCAATCCGGGGAATGGATCTTCCGAGAGTTCTGACAAGTGATGAACTTTTTAAGCTGAGTGAAGTTCCAAAGAGTCTGGTTATCATCGGTGGTGGTGTGATCAGTGTAGAATTTGCAACCGTATATTCCGCACTTGGATCTAAGGTTACCATTCTTGAAGCAATGCCGCGCCTGGTTCCAAATATGGATAAAGAGATCGCACAAAACCTGAAACTGATCCTGAAGAAACGTGGCGTAGAAAGCCATACATTAGCAGCAGTACAGGGTGTGCATATGGAAGGGGATACTTGTGTATGTACTTTCGTTGAAAAAGAAAAAGAACAGACTGTAGAAGCAGAATATGTTCTGTGTGCAGTCGGAAGATGCCCGAATACCGACGGATTATTTGCAGAAGGTGCTGCTCCGGATATGGAAAGAGGACGCGTTCTTGTAAATGACAAATTCGAAAGCAGTATTCCGGGAGTCTATGCGATCGGTGATCTGATCTTTGGTGCACAGCTTGCCCATGCAGCAAGTGCACAGGGAATCGTTGTTGCAGAACAGCTGGCGGGAAAAGAACCTTCTGTGAATCTGGATGTGGTTCCGGGATGTGTTTATACAGATCCGGAAATCGCATCAGCAGGTATTACCGAAGATGCAGCCAAAGAACAGGGAATCAAAGTGAAGACTGGTAAATTTATCATGAGTGCCAATGGTAAATCGCTTATTACAAAAGAAGAAAGAGGATTTATCAAGATTGTGGCAGATGAAGAGACAGATGTGATTCTCGGAGCACAGATGATGTGTGCAAGAGCCACAGACATGGTTGGTGAATTTGTAACTGCGATCGCAAACAAAATGACGGTTGCACAGCTTTTGAAGGGAATGCGTGCACATCCGACGTATAATGAAGGAATCGGAGAAGCCCTGGAAGAAGCAGAGGGTGGAGCGATCCACGTTGTACCAAAGAAAAAGAAATAGAACTGTACAGCAGTAAGGGAATATGATAAAATATTCAGATATCAGCATATGCTGAAAAGTACAAAAAGGAAAATTAAATCATGTTATACGAAGAAGCAAGGGTATATTTGGATCATGTATCGAAATACGGAAGTGTACTTGGCTTAGATAGTATAAAGAGCTTATTGGGTGAGCTTGGAAATCCGCAGAAAGATTTGAAATTTATACATATAGCCGGGACTAATGGAAAAGGATCGATTCTCGCCGGACTCTCCGGTATCCTGCAGCAGGCTGGATACCGGACCGGAAGATACTGTTCTCCGACCGTGATGGGATATATGGAACGATTTCAGGTTGATGGCCAATGGATGGCGGAGGACGAGCTCGCCCCTTTTGTATCTCAGGTGAAAGAGGCAACAGAAAAAGTAGAAGAAAAAACGGATCTCACCGTAACTGTTTTCGAGATAGAAACAGCGATCGCATTTCTCTATTTCAGAGAAAAACAGTGTGATTATGTCGTTCTGGAAGCCGGGATGGGTGGGCTTCTTGATGCGACAAATGTAATAGATACAACTGTTTTGAGTATTTTTGCATCGATCAGTATGGATCATATCGGAGTGCTGGGAAACACATTAGAAGAGATAGCAGAAAATAAAGCCGGAATTATAAAACCATCATGTCTGGCAGTTGTCACGTCGCCACAGCAGATGTCTGTGACCGATATCCTCCAGAAAAAGGCCGGAGAGTGTGGATGCCGGTTTGTGGTTTCGCATCCGGAAAAGGCTGTGATTTCTGAAGAAACGATGGATGGACAGATTTTTTCTTATGGAGAATATAAAGATATCCGTCTTCGCCTGGCTGGCAGATATCAGATTGACAATGCGGCGACAGTATTGGAAGCTGTGGATGCGTTAAGAAGGAGCGGTGTTCCGATTCCGGAAGACGCTGTAAGAAAGGGATTTGTGAAAGTGACATGGCCTGGACGGTTTCAGGTACTTGAAAAAGAACCGACCGTGATCGCCGACGGAGCGCATAACAGGGATGCCGCAAGAAGACTTGCGGAAAATGTGAGAACCTATCTGACGGACAGAAAGATTGTCGGTGTGATGGGGGTTTTTAAAGATAAAGAATATGAACAAATCGCAGAGATCATGGCTCCGTATCTTTCAAAGGTGTATACGATCGATCTTCCAAATGGGGAGAGGAATCTGGGAAAAGAGAGATTATGTGAAGTATTAAAGGCCAAGAACGTACAGTCAGAACCGGCAGAGAACATTGCAGATGCGCTTGAAAAAGCAAAAGCAGAATGTGGGAAAGAAGATGTTGTTCTGGTGTTTGGTTCCTTATCTTATCTGGGAGAAGTGATAAGACTTGAACGGGAAACAAACGTGTTTGAAAGAAAAAAGGAAGAGAGAACATTATGGTAGATCATAAAAAAGTAGAACAGGCAATCCGTCTTTTACTGGAAGGAATCGGTGAAGATCCGGATAGGGAAGGACTGGCTGAGACACCGGACCGGATTGCAAGAATGTATGAAGAAATCTGTGGCGGAATGAATGAGGATGCAGCGGAACACCTGAAAAAGACATTTACAGCAGAAAACAATGAGATGGTTGTGGAAAAAGATATTACGTTTTATTCCATGTGTGAACATCATATGCTGCCATTTTACGGAAAGGTTCATATTGCCTATATTCCGGATGGAAAGGTAGTGGGACTTAGCAAGCTTGCACGGACTGTGGAAGTATTTGCCAGAAGACTTCAGCTGCAGGAGCAGATGACAGCACAGATCGCGGATGCCCTGATGGAGAATCTTCATCCAAAGGGAGTAATGGTACTTGCTGAGGCAGAGCATATGTGTATGACCATGCGTGGAATCAAGAAGCCGGGAAGCAAGACGGTCAGTGTTGTTACAAGAGGTGCATTTGAAGAAAATGAAAAGCTGCAGAACATGTTTTTTCGTATGATAGGTTAGTGCGATGGAAATAAAACGAAAACTGGAAGAGCAGAGGAGGATGCAGAGAATCTGGAAAATATATGAGCATCCTCTTTTTATAGAAGGACTGGTAAAGAATAAAGATGCAGAAAAGAAAAGAATATTCTGCCATCATGATATGAACCATTTTCTGGACGTGTCACGTCTGATGTATATTTTTTCGATGGAGCGTGGATATGCCTTTGGAAAAGAAGAGATTTATGCGACGGCATTACTTCATGACATCGGGAAATGGCAGCAATATAAGGCGGGAGTTCCCCATGAGATAGCGAGTGCTGAAATTGCAAAAAGGATTCTGGAAGAGACTGGATTTACAAAGGAGGAGTCGGACAGGATTCTTTTTGCAATTTTAAGTCACCGGGGCAATGCAGAAGAGACAGAAAATGCAGGGCAGGATAAGTGGCAGCTTGCAGAAATCCTTTATGATGCAGATAAGATTTCCCGTGCGTGTTATACGTGTCCGGCTGAGAAGGACTGTAACTGGAGCGGAGAAAAGAAGAATCAGAAAATCATCTGGTAGAAAACGAGGAAACAAAATGAAAATTGGGAATAAAGAATTTGACACAGCAAAACATACTTATATTATGGGAATACTGAATGTGACACCGGATTCTTTTTCGGACGGGGGAAAGTGGAACGGTTATGAAGCGGCAATGCGTCATGCAGAAGAGCTTTTAGAAGGCGGAACCGATATCCTGGATATCGGAGGAGAGTCCACAAGACCAGGACACCAGCAGATTACGTCAGAAGAAGAAATTACAAGAACTGCGCCGGTTATCGAGGCTGTCAAAAAGAATTTTGATGTGCCGGTTTCGATTGATACTTATAAGAGTGATGTGGCAGAGGCAGCACTTCAGGCAGGGGCAGATCTGGTAAATGATATCTGGGGATTCCAGTACGATGAAAAGATGGCAGGTCTTGTGAAAAAATATGATGCGGCATGCTGTCTGATGCATAATAAAAATGAGGCGGTGTACAAGGATTTCCTGAAGGATATGTATGCAGAATTGCAGAAGTGTGTAGATACAGCGAAAGCGGCTGGGATTGAAGATGACCGGATCATGCTGGATCCGGGGGTTGGATTTGGAAAGACCTACGAGATGAACCTGGATGTGATGAAGCATCTGGATCTTTTTAACGGACTTGGATATCCGATGCTTCTTGGAACTTCCAGAAAATCCATGATCGGTCTGACACTGGATCTGCCGGTAACAGAAAGAGAAGAAGGAACTCTTGTCACAACCGTGATGGCAGTACAGAGTCATTATGGATTTGTGCGCGTTCATGATGCTGAGAAAAACCGCAGAGCGATCAAGATGACAGAAGTGATTCTGGCAAGAGAGTAAGCAGGAGAAAAAGATGGATCAGATAAAAATTGAAAACCTGGAAATATTTGCAAATCATGGGGTGTATCCGGAAGAAAACAGACTGGGACAGAAGTTTCTGGTTTCCTGCATTTTGTATGTGGATACACGCAAGGCGGGAAAAACGGATGACTTGGAAGCGTCTGTGAATTACGGAACCATTTCCCATCTGATAAAAGAAAAGATGGAAGAGAAGAATTACAGGCTGATCGAAGCAGTAGCAGAGCAGCTTGCAGAAGAGATCTTATTATTTGATGAGAAGATCCGGAAAGTCATGGTGGAAGTAAAGAAACCATGGGCACCGGTAGGACTGCCGCTTGAGACGGTTTCTGTGAAGATTGAACGTTGCTGGAATGAAGCGTTTATCGCACTCGGATCGAATATGGGTGATAAGAAAAAATACATTGAGAATGCGGTAGAAGAGCTGAAAAATGAAAAACTTTGCAGAGTCCTGAAGGTATCGAAACTGATCGGAACCGAGCCATATGGCGTGACGGATCAGGATGAATTCCTGAACGGGGCACTGAAAATGGAAACACTGCTTACCCCGCATGAGCTTCTGGAGCTGTTACACCGAATTGAGCAGGAAGCCGGAAGAAAGCGGATCCGCAGATGGGGACCGAGAACACTGGATCTGGACATCATTTTCTATGGGGATCAGATCATTGAAGAGGATGATTTATGTATACCACATATCGATATGCAGAACAGGGAATTTGTGCTTGGACCAATGTGTGAGATCGCACCGCATAAACGGCATCCGGTTTTGAAGAAAACGATGACGGAAATGCTTGTAAAGTTAAAGGGTAATAATTGACTTCTTATCGGGAGAGGGTTATACTGAAAGCATTGTGGGGAATCCCAACTGAATTGAAGAGAGGTATAGAAATGGAAGAAAAAAAGAATCTCTGGAGCTCTTATGATGAAGCTGCCAAAAAAGAACTTCATGAAATCAATGAAAAGTACAAAGCCTGCCTGGATGCCGGAAAGACAGAGCGTGAATGCGTAAAGCTTGCGGTTGAGATGGCGAAAGAAGCAGGATATCAGGATATCAAAGATGTTCTGAAAGAAGGAAAGAGCCTGAAAGCAGGAGATAAAGTATATGCGGTATGCATGGAAAAAATGCTTGCCATGTTCCGTATGGGCGAAGAACCGCTTTCAAACGGTATGAATATCCTTGGAGCTCATATCGATTCACCACGTATTGATGTGAAACAGAATCCATTATATGAAAGTGAAGGAATGGCTTATCTGGATACGCATTATTATGGTGGAATCAAAAAATACCAGTGGGTAACAGGACCGATGGCACTTCATGGTGTTGTTGCGAAAAAAGATGGAAGCGTAGAAGAGATCAGCATTGGGGAAAAAGAGTCTGATCCGGTATTTGTTATTACAGACCTTCTTGTTCATCTTGCAGCAAACCAGATGTCAAAGAAAGCAAGTGAAGTGATCGAAGGAGAAAAGCTGGATCTTCTGATTGGAAACAGTCCACTTGATAAAGCGGAGGGACTTGATGAAGAAGAAAAAGAAACGATCAAGGCTAACGTACTTCATATTTTAAAAGAGAACTATGGAATCGAAGAAGAGGATTTTGCATCGGCTGAGCTGGAAATTGTTCCGGCCGGAAAGGCAAGAGATTGTGGATTTGACCGCAGCATGATCCTTTCTTATGGACAGGATGACAGAGTCTGCGCATTTACTTCTCTGTTCGCTATGCTGGATGTGGAAAATGCAAAGCGTACAGGATGCTGTCTGTTAGTAGATAAAGAAGAGATCGGAAGCGTCGGAGCAACAGGAATGCATTCTCGTTTCTTTGAAAATACAGTTGCAGAGCTTGTTGCACTTACAGAAGGTGAATCTGAACTGAAGGTACGCCGTGCACTTGCTAATTCAAGAATGCTTTCTTCTGACGTAAGCGCTGCTTATGATCCGATGTTTGCAGAAGCATTTGAAAAGAGAAGTGCCGCTTTCTTTACAAAGGGACTTGCATTCAACAAGTTTACAGGAAGCCGCGGAAAGAGCGGATCCAATGATGCAAATGCAGAATATCTTGCAAGACTGCGCAAGGTGATGGACGATGCAGGCGTTACTTACCAGTTCGCAGAACTTGGTAAAGTCGATGTAGGCGGCGGCGGAACCATCGCATATATTATGGCAAATTATGGTATGGAAGTGATCGACAGCGGTGTTGCTGTACTTTCCATGCATGCACCTTATGAAGTCAGCAGCAAAGCTGATGTGTATGAAGCAGTAAAGGGATACAGAGCATTCCTTCTGAATATGTAAGAGATGAAAAGAACTCAGGCAAAACAATGGATACAGTCCGGTTTTGCCTGAGTTTTTTCTGATAATAACAAAATTTATAGTATATAAAAGAAATTTAATTACGGAGATTTTTTTTATAGAAGAAATCACTTGAAGGAATTGAACTCTTCGATAAATTCACTTTTTTTGTACGAAAAAAAGTGCATAAGGGTTGACTATCACAGTTAAAACATTTACAATATTAGTGCGGTAAAATCCGTTTTTTAAGGGCGATATAAGATATGAAAAGAGCAGACAGTTACCAGTCTGACTGTGATTTTCAAGTTTTATATATATCAATTACCAATAACGAGGAGGAATTGTAAAATGGCAACAAAATGGGTTTACATGTTTACAGAAGGTAATGCCGATATGAGAAACCTGCTTGGTGGAAAAGGCGCTAACCTTGCTGAAATGACAAACTTAGGTCTTCCAGTGCCACAGGGCTTCACAATCACAACAGAAGCTTGTACTCAGTATTATGAGGACGGAAGACAGATCAATGAAGAAATCATGGCTCAGATCATGGAAGCTATTACAAAGATGGAAGGAATCACAGGAAAGAAATTCGGTGATAAAGAGAATCCACTTCTTGTTTCCGTTCGTTCTGGTGCAAGAGCATCTATGCCTGGTATGATGGATACAATCCTGAACCTTGGTCTTAACGAAGACGTTGTCAATGTACTTGCTGAAAAATCAGGCAACCCACGTTGGGCTTGGGACTGCTACAGAAGATTTATTCAGATGTACTCTGACGTAGTTATGGAAGTAGGTAAAAAATACTTCGAAGAACTGATCGACAAGATGAAAGCTGAAAGAGGCGTTAAACAGGACGTTGAACTTACAGCAGAAGATCTTCACGAATTAGCTAACCAGTTCAAGGCAGAATATAAAGAAAAAATCGGTGCTGAATTCCCGACAGATCCAAAGGAACAGTTAATGGGAGCTATCAAAGCCGTATTCCGTTCATGGGACAACCCGAGAGCAAATGTATACCGTCGTGACAACGATATCCCGTATTCATGGGGAACTGCTGTTAACGTACAGATGATGGCATTTGGTAACATGGGTGATGACTGTGGTACAGGTGTTGCATTTACACGTGACCCAGCTACAGGAAATAACGGACTGTTCGGAGAATTCCTTACAAATGCTCAGGGAGAAGACGTAGTTGCAGGTGTTCGTACACCAATGCACATTTCAGAAATGGAACAGAAATTCCCAGAAGCATTCAAGCAGTTCAAAGAAGTATGCAAGACTCTGGAAACACATTACAGAGATATGCAGGATATGGAGTTTACTGTAGAACATGGTAAACTGTACATGCTTCAGACACGTAATGGTAAGAGAACAGCTCAGGCTGCTCTTAAGATTGCTTGCGATCTCGTTGATGAAGGAATGAGAACCGAAGAAGAAGCAGTTGCTATGATCGATCCTCGTAACCTTGATACACTGCTTCATCCACAGTTCGATGCTGCTGCACTGAAAGCTGCTGTACCGATGGCTAAAGCACTTGGAGCATCTCCAGGAGCTGCTTGTGGTAAGATCGTCTTCACAGCTGATGATGCTGTAGAATGGGCTGCAAGAGGAGAAAAAGTTGTTCTTGTACGTCTTGAAACATCACCGGAAGATATCACAGGTATGAAGTCTGCTCAGGGTATCCTGACAGTTCGTGGTGGTATGACATCACACGCAGCCGTTGTTGCACGTGGTATGGGAACATGCTGTGTATCTGGTTGTGGTGACATCAACATGGATGAAGAAAACAAGAAATTCACACTTGGTGGAAAAGAATACCATGAAGGAGATGCAATCTCTCTTGATGGATCTACAGGTAACATTTATGACGGAATCATCCCGACTGTAGACGCTACAATCGCAGGTGAATTCGGAAGAATCATGGGATGGGCTGACAAGTACAGAACTATGAAAGTTCGTACAAATGCTGATACACCAGCTGATGCTAAGAAAGCCCGCGAACTTGGTGCTGAAGGTATCGGACTTTGCCGTACAGAGCATATGTTCTTCGAAGGCAACAGAATTGATGCATTCCGTGAAATGATCTGCTCTGAAACAGTAGAAGAAAGAGAAGCTGCACTTGCTAAGATCCTTCCGGAACAGCAGGGAGACTTCGAAAAACTTTATGAAGCACTGGAAGGAAATCCGGTTACTATCCGTTTCCTTGATCCACCGCTTCATGAATTCGTTCCAACAGAAGAAGAAGATATCAAGAAACTTGCTGATGCACAGGGCAAATCTGTTGACCAGATCAAAGCAATCATCAGCTCTCTGCACGAATTCAACCCAATGATGGGACATCGTGGATGCCGTCTTGCTGTAACTTATCCGGAAATCGCTAAGATGCAGACAAGCGCAGTTATCCGTGCTGCTATCAATGTTAAGAAAGCTCATCCGGATTGGAATGTTAAACCGGAAATCATGATCCCGTTGGTTGGCGATATCAAAGAGCTTAAATATGTTAAGAAGTTTGTAGTAGAAACAGCTGACGCTGAAATCGCTGCTGCAGGAAGCGACCTTGAGTACGAAGTTGGTACAATGATCGAAATTCCTAGAGCTGCTCTTACAGCTGATGACATCGCAAAAGAAGCTGACTTCTTCTGCTTCGGTACAAACGACCTTACACAGATGACATACGGATTCTCACGTGATGATGCTGGTAAGTTCCTTGACGCTTACTATGACGCTAAGATCTTCGAGAACGATCCATTTGCTAAACTTGACCAGACAGGTGTTGGTAAACTTATGAAGATGGCTATCGAACTCGGAAAACCGGTTAATCCGAAACTTCACGTTGGTATCTGTGGAGAACATGGTGGAGATCCAAGCTCTGTAGAATTCTGCAACAGCATTGGTCTTGATTATGTATCTTGCTCACCATTCCGTGTACCGATCGCTCGTCTGGCTGCTGCTCAGGCTGCAATCGCTCAGAAGAATGCAAAATAAGCATATTGCGTATAGCAAGAAATAAATAATAAGAGGGCGTGTGAAAAAACCTTTCGTTTTTTCACACGCTCTCTTATTTTATCTAGTTATAGATTAGAAATATTAAATTATGATTAAAATGAAAATTTTACTGTTCTTTTCAGAATATATATGATACACTGAATCCACCAAATCAAAAAATCTTTTATCAAATCATTTTTGCAAAGAGTAAATTGATTGCAAATTATTACAAGCTAAAACAAATCAAGACAGTCTAATTAAATAGGTTGATTATAATTCCAAAAAAAATGAAAATAAATCAAGAAGTTTCCAGAAATGGATTGATTATAATTCCTGAAAATGAAAATAAATCAAGATAATTTCAGAAATAGATTGATTGCATACCGGAAAAATGAAAATAAATCAAGAAGATGATGTAAATAAATTGATTGTATTCTAAAAAACTCAAAGAAAATCAAAAAGATTACAGAAATGAGTTGATTGTAATTGACAAAACTCGAAATAAATCAAGAAGATTATAGGAATGAGTTGATTATAATTTTCAAAATTCGAAACAAATCAAGAAAATTCTCGAAATGAATTGATTAGGATTTGAAAAATAGAAAAGCAAAGGAGAAATGTATATATATGTATGAATTAGAAAACATGCTTCTTCAGATGCAGGAACATTTGGAGAAAGTTGTTACGCAAGCTAAAGCTGATTTGAATACAACAGTACCAGAAGGACACCTCAGAATTTCAATAGATAAAAATAAGCCGCGCTATTATCAATGTATAGATGATAACAAAGGAGTCTACATTCCAAGAGATAATAAAGAATTGCCAAAGCGCCTGGCGCAAAAAGGTTATAATAAGGCAGTGGTAAAAAAGGGAGAAGCAAGGCTTAAACAAATAAAGAGAATAACAAAAAATTATTCGGATGATGAAATTGAGAAAATTTATACGTCTATGAATAAAGCGAGACAATTACTGGTAACTCCGATCGAACCAACATGGGATCAGCTGCTTACAAAATGGTATGAAGAAGAATATCAGGGGAAAGAGTTTAAGGAGGGAACACCATTAATTCTTACTGAGAAGGGAGAACGTGTCAGATCAAAGTCAGAGAAGATATTAGCAGATTATTTTTATAGAAAGAATATTCTTTACAAATATGAAAAGCCACTTCATCTGAAAGGGTATGGTACCGTGTATCCAGATTTTACATTTTTGTCAAGAAAGACTTACCGGGAAATATATTGGGAACATGAAGGAATGATGGATAAACAGGATTATGCAAGAGCAGCTGTGCGAAAAATAGAATTGTATCAAATAAATCATATATATCCAGGCGATCGGTTGATTATATCTTTTGAGACAGAACAAAATGTATTGAATTCAAAGATAATAGAGAATCTGATAGAAAAATATTTGATATAAAAGGACTTATGATATAATTAGCTTGTTGGGGAGAAGGATACCCTGATGGAGAGATAGAGCTGTTTGGAAAAATCTTACACCGCGATGAACATTTGCTATACAAGTATGCAGAGAATGAAATGTTTAAAAAGAATAAAGTCTAGGACGGAGGAGAACTACATGGAATTAGTAAACGGAAGACCAACAGACACACAAGGCAGATTGGACAAGGAAATCCGCGTATATGACTTCCTTGATTCGCTTGGAGTCGTATACCAGAGAATCGACCATGAAGCCGCAATGACAATGGAGGCATGCGAGGAAATCGACCGGACGCTGGAGGCGACGATCTGCAAGAATCTGCTTTTATGCAACCGACAGGAGACACAGTTTTATTTACTGATGCTTCCGGGGGATAAGGTGTTTAAAACAAAGGATTTGTCAGCGCAGATTGGTTCGTCCAGACTTTCTTTTGCAAAAGCGGAGTATATGGAACAATATCTGGACATCACGCCGGGATCTTTAAGTGTGCTTGGACTGATGAATGATAAGGACAAGATGGTACGGCTTCTGATTGATGAAGATGTGCTTACAGGAGAATATATCGGATGTCATCCATGTATCAATACATCGAGTCTCAGACTTAAGACAAAAGATCTGGTAGAGAAGATTATTCCGGCAATGGAACATGAGCCGACCATCGTGAAGCTGTAAATCCGCCAGAAAATGAAAAGAGTAGCAGAAACAGCAATATAGAAACAGAAAGATTTTTGACAGTGCAAATATAAAAACTGGATAATGAAAAATATAACAAAATCTATATAAAAAACAAAATAAATTCATGCAAAATTCATACAAAAAAGAAAGAAACACCTTGACGAAAAGAAAGATTTCTCTTAAAATATGAAAGGTTGTGCAAAAGAAGAACAACTGCCGTGCAGAATCATCTGGATACAGACAGATATGCGGCAGTTTTATTATGTGACATAGTATAGAATTGTACATATATTACAGTCTATATTTATGACACAGGCAATTTAGTGAAAATTATATTTTATCATGCAAATAAAAGGAGAGATATACGGATGAAGTATGATGTAATTATTATCGGTGCCGGACCAGGCGGAATTTTTGCTGCTTATGAGTTGATGAAAAAGAAACCAGACTGCAAGATCGCAGTATTTGAAGAAGGTTATCCGCTGGAAAAGAGAAAATGTCCGATTGATGGCGAAAAAGTAAAGAGCTGTATCAACTGCAAACGCTGCTCGATCATGTGCGGATTTGGCGGAGCCGGAGCATTTTCAGATGGAAAATACAATATCACCAATGATTTCGGCGGAACTTTATTTGAGTATATCGGTAAAAAACAGGCTGTTGAGCTGATGAAGTACGTCGATGAGATCAATATGGAAAATGGTGGAGAAGGGACAAAACTGTACTCCACAGCCGGAACAAAATTTAAAAAGCTTTGTCTTCAGAACAAGCTGAATCTTCTGGATGCATCTGTACGTCATCTGGGAACAGATATCAATTACGTCGTTCTTCAGAATCTTTATGATCAAATGAAGGATAAAATGGACTTCTTCTTTGATGCACCGGTTGAGACAATCGAGATCACTGATGGCGGATACCGCATTATATGTGAAAATGGCGCTTATGAATGTAAGAAATGTGTGGTTTCTGTCGGACGAAGCGGAAGCAAATGGATGGAAAAGGTCTGCAAGGATCTTGCAATCCCGACAAAATCAAACCGTGTGGATATTGGTGTCCGTGTAGAGCTTCCGGCAGTGATCTTCTCACACCTGACAGATGAGCTTTACGAGAGCAAGATCGTATATCGTACAGAAAAATTCGAGGACAATGTGCGTACTTTCTGTATGAATCCGAACGGTATTGTGGTAAATGAAAATACCAACGGTATCATCACAGTAAACGGACACAGCTATGAAGGAAATGAAAAAAAGACGGACAACACCAACTTTGCCCTTCTGGTTGCAAAGCATTTCTCTGAGCCATTTAAGGACAGTAACGGATATGGTGAAAGTATCGCAAGACTTTCCAATATGCTAGGCGGTGGTGTGATCGTACAGCGTTTTGGTGATCTGGTACGTGGAAGAAGAAGTACAGAAAAGCGTATTGAAGAAGGTCTGGTAACACCAACCTTATCAGCAACACCTGGTGATCTGAGTCTGGTTCTTCCAAAGCGAATCATGGATGGAATCATTGAGATGATCTATGCTCTGGATAAGGTAGCACCTGGTACAGCAAATGACGATACCCTTCTCTATGGTGTGGAAGTAAAATTCTACAATATGGAAGTAGAGATCGATAAGAATCTGGAAAGCTGCTATAAGGGACTGTATGTGATCGGTGACGGAAGTGGTGTTACACATTCTCTGTCCCATGCATCTGCAAGTGGTGTTTATGTTGCGAGACATATTATCAGCGAAGAAGAATAGTCTGCAAATAAAAAGTCGGACTGGGATGGAAAAGTAAAATAAAGAGAAAATTAAAAACCGTAAATCCGGAGATTTGCAGTATTGTAAAAAGCAAATCCGGATTTACGGTTTTTTGTTGTATCGAAAAAGTAGTAGAACTTTTTGATGCAGATATGCCTAGTTTTTTATGGTTGCCCGCCGGTAAGTCATATAGGCGATCACAGCAGTTGCAAATTCGGTAATTCCGAATGCGTACCAGATCCCGGAAGCCCCGAAGATCCGGCTTAAGATAAATGCGGTCGGAATAATGATGATCGTATATCTGCACAGTGAGATGATCAGGGACGGTGTTCCCTTTCCAAGTCCTTCGAGTGCACCAGAGCTGGTGATGGACACGGAAGAAACTAAAAATCCGAGGCTGATAATCCGAAGTGCCATTCCTCCTGCATGAATGGTTTCCGGATTAGAACTGAACAGTGCAATCAGTGAATCCGGGAAGAGCTGGCAGAAAACGGTACCAAAGAGCATGATCCCAAGACTCAGATAAAGGGTATCGGCAAACAGTCTGTGGACACGCTTTGTCTCACCGGCACCGTAGTTGTATCCGATCAGCGGACGCATTCCCTGGATGATTCCATTTGCCGGAAGATACAGGAAGGTCTGAAGCTTGTAATAGATTCCGAGTACCACCACGTAAACCTGGGAGTAGGCGGAGAGAATCCCATTCAGTGCGGTGATAAGCAGGGATGGAAGTGCCATATTCAAAGTGGCAGGGATTCCAACCGCGTAAAGCCGTCCGGCCATGGCACGATCTACGTGGCAGCTTTTATGAATCTTCACCGGAAGCGGTCTGGTAAAATAAAAGGCAAGGTACAGTACCAGTGTGACAACCTGACCAAGACCGGTTGCAAGTGCGGCTCCTTCAATTCCCATTTTCGGGAACGGTCCGATTCCGAAGATCAGAAGTGGATCCAGTACGATATTGAAAATACATCCGCTCATCATGCAGATCATGGACACGCGCATCCGTCCGACTGCCTGAAAAATTTTTTCCCAGGTAATTTCAAGAGAGATTACAATGGAAAATCCAAATGCGATCCGGGAGTAGGCATTTCCCATCTGAATAACGGTCACGTCTTTTGTAAAAATCTGTAAAAATAGCGGCATTACGGCAATTGTGACTACGGTAAGAACAATACCGTGGATGACAGAGAGAAAAAGTCCCTGTGTGGCAGCTGCATCCGCTTTTTTTTGATCCTGGGCGCCAAGGAAAAAGGCAATGGCAGCATTGATCCCGATTCCAAAGCCGACACCGACTGAGGTGATAAAATTTTGGATCGGGTAGACTAAGGACAGAGCAGTCATTGCTTCTTCACTGATCCGTGCAACGAAATAGCTGTCAACAATATTATAAAGAGAGTTGACCATCATTGAAATCACCATTGGCAGAGCCATGGAAAGCAGAAGCGGCAGAATCGGTTTTTCTTTCATGTAAGTCTGGTTCATAAACATTCCTCCTGATAAAGGTAAAGCATAAGGTACAAAATCTGTAAAAAAGGGCAGAAGCCCGATACATAAAAAGCCACATAACTGCCGCTGTATGCAACAAGTTATGTGGCGAAAAGTAGATATCTATTTTGATATCCAGAAAAATCCACAAAGATTTTGGTATAAAATTACACAGATAGTTATTTTAAAAATTTTCCTTCCATTTGTCAATATCTTTTTGAAAAAATAACAATTAAAATATTGACAAAAAAGTAAGCCTAAACTAACATGAGTGTATGAAATATAACATTACTATGATACGAGTAACTAAAGGAAGGAGTAGAGGAATGTTTTTAGAGATTAAGGGGATCAAAAAGTCGTTTGGAACAGGCGACAGCCGGGTAAATGTTCTGAAAGGATTTGATCTGGAAATTGAAAGAGGAGAGTTTTGTGTGCTTCTGGGACCATCCGGTTCCGGAAAATCGACTCTTCTGAATATTATAGGCGGTATTGACGGGGCAGATGAAGGAAGTATTACGATTGATGGAGAACAGCTGGAGAATATGACAGAGAAGAAGCTGTCCCTGTACCGGAGAAAGCATCTGGGTTATATATTCCAGATGTACAATTTGATTCCAA
Organism: Coprococcus sp. AF99-45; assembly: GCF_027663865.1. Lineage (NCBI taxonomy): Bacteria > Bacillati > Bacillota > Clostridia > Lachnospirales > Lachnospiraceae > Coprococcus > Coprococcus sp. AF99-45. The sequence goes on along the minus strand of NZ_JAQDGZ010000002.1, from coordinate 186,116 downwards.
ACCTGACACTTAGAGAAAATATTGAAATCGGTGCTTATTTAAGTAATCGTCCGCTGGATGTGGATGAGCTGATGCAAACGCTGGGTATTTATGAACATCAGAACAAGCTGCCGAACCAGCTTTCCGGAGGACAGCAGCAGAGAACCGCGATTGGACGTGCAATTGTCAAAAATCCGGACATCCTGCTCTGTGATGAGCCAACCGGTGCGCTGGATTATAAGACATCCAAGGAAATTCTGAAGCTGATCGAAACAGTCAATCAGAAATATGGGAATACCATTGTTATGGTTACCCATAACGATGCAATCAAGGATATGGCAGACCGGGTGGTAAAACTTCGTGATGGAATGATCCGCAAAAATTACTGTAATGAGCATAAACTTTCTGCAAGTGAGCTGGAATGGTAAGGAGGACGCGTGTTATGAAGAGTCCGTTGAGAAAACGGCTTCCGAGAGAACTGAAGGGAGAAATTGGAAAATACCTGGTGGTTCTGATCCTTATGATTGCAACGATTGGGTTTGTATCCGGCTTTCTGGTTGCTGACGGAAGCATGATAAAAGCATATAATGAAGGCTTTGAGAAATACAAGATTGAAGATGGAAATTTCCGGGTAAAGAAAAAAATTACCAAAGCACAACAGGAAAACATTGAGAAAAATGGTGTGACACTGTATGAAAACTTTTATCTGGAAGAGGCACTGGATAATGGAAGTACCATGCGTATTTTCAAAAACAGGGAAGAGATCAACCTGGTGTGCCTGATGGAAGGAAAGCTTCCTGAAAAAGCAGGAGAAATGGCAATTGACCGTATGTATGCGGACAATAATAAGATTTCTGTCGGAGATACACTGAAAAGTGGTTCACAAAAGTGGAAAGTCACAGGATTTGTAGCACTTTCTGATTATAGCTGTCTGTTTCAGAACAACAATGACAGTATGTTTGATGCAGTCAAATTCGGGGTATCGGTTGTAACACCGGAAGAGTTTGAATCTCTGAATCAGGATAAGATTCAGTACAGTTATTCCTGGGTGTATGACAAAGAACCGAAAAATGAAAAACAGGAAAAAAAGATGTCGGAAGATCTGATGGAAGCACTGGGGGAAGAAGTCACTCTGGAGTCTTTTGTGCCACAGTATCTGAACCAGGCAATTACATTTACCGGTGATGATATGGGGAGTGACCGTGCAATGATCACAATGCTCCTCTATATGATCATTGTGATCATTGCGTTTGTATTTGGAATCACGATCAGCAATACAATCCGGAAAGAAGCAGGCGTGATCGGAACTCTGCGGGCTTCTGGGTATACAAGAAAAGAACTGATCGGACATTACATGGCACTTCCGGTGATCGTCACGCTGATCGGTGCGGTGATCGGAAATATTCTGGGTTATACAGCACTGAAAAAAGTATGTGCGGGGATGTATTATGGAAGCTATAGTCTGCCGACCTATGTGACAGTATGGAATGCAGAGGCTTTCTGGATGACAACGGTGGTTCCGGTGCTGATCATGCTGGTAGTCAACTATGGAATCCTTCGTTACAAGCTGAGGCTTTCACCGCTGAAATTTCTGAGAAGAGATCTTTCTGGAAGTAGGCGGAAAAGAGCAGTCCGGCTAAGTCCGAAGCTTGGAATCTTCCATCGATTCCGGCTCCGTGTAATCTTCCAGAATATGAGCAATTACATTGTACTTTTTATTGGAATCATATTTGCGAATCTGCTTTTATTCTTTGGACTTTTGCTGCCGTCAGTACTTTCGCACTATCAGCAGGATATCCAGAGCAATATGCTTGCAAAATACCAGTATATGCTGGAGGTTCCGGTAAGTGCGATGAGCGGAAACAAACTGGACAGTATGCTGGAGCTTTTACAGTTCTCTTATGGAACAAAGACGGAAAATGAAGATGCGGAAGCGTTCAGCGCTTACTCATTGGAAACATTGCCAAGCAAATATAAGACAGATGAAGTGATCCTGTATGGAATCAAACCGGACAGTAAATATATCGATGCAGATCTGGAGGACGGTGACGGTGTCTATATTTCCAGTGCCTATGCAGAGAAGTTTCTGTTGAAGCCGGGCGACTCGATCACGTTGAAAGAAAAATATGAAAAGACAAAGTATACATTCAAGGTTAAAGGAATCTACAAATACAGCGGTGGAATCTGTGTCTTTATGCCACAGGAGAAGTTGAATGATACCTTTGATCTGGGAAACGATTATTTCAGTGGATATTTTTCCAATTCGAAGATCAAGGATATTGACGGAAAATACATCGGTTCGGTGCTTGATCTGGAAGCACTGACAAAGATTTCAAGACAGCTGGATGTATCTATGGGAAATATGATGGGGATGGTCAACGCATTTGCAATCGGTATTTATATGGTTGTGATCTATCTGTTATCCAAGATCATTATTGAGAAAAATGCACAGGCTATTTCCATGACGAAGATCCTGGGATATACCAATGGAGAGATCAGCAGGCTTTATATCTGGTCGACGACGATCGTGGTGATCATCTGTCTGCTTCTCAGCCTGCCGATTGAGAAAGCAGTTATGAATGTGCTGTTCCGGGAAATGATGCTGACCAGTATTTCCGGCTGGATCGCACTTTGGATCGATCCGAAGATCTATGTGGAAATGTTCCTAATCGGAATCGGAACCTATGCAGTTGTGGCAATGTTAGAATATCGAAGGATTAAACATGTGCCGATGGATGAGGCACTGAAAAATGTAGAGTAAGAGGCAGAAAATAAGAGAATTAAGGTACGGATCAGGGCAGACTAAGCTGCCCTGTAGATTGCCGGAACGATCTCGCGGAGGAGAGCAAGAAGCGCCTGAAACTGTGCATGATGATAAATGTTTTTCCGGTAGACGGCACAGATATCCCTGGTGTCATGAAAGTGATCCGGGATAAAGAAATGAATGTCCGGAAAGGAAGTAGTCCGTGCATAAATTTCAGGAAGAAAGGCAATCCCCATCCCTCGTCTTGCAAGAGAAAAGGCAGTATTACTGCTGGTGCAGATGCAGCGGATATTTGGATGGAAGGCAGCAGTATCGCAGATCTTCCGGCTGATCTTTCCGAGATCGTGATCTTCTGAAAGCAGAATAAATGGAACTGCAGATAACGCAGGTAAATGAATTTGAGGAGTGGCAGAGATGCCCTCCTTTTTTGGTGATGGATCGGAAAAAGGACACAGAGAGTCAGGAATTGCCAGGACAAAACTTTCCTTTACCAGAAGCTCACTCTCAAAATTGATAGTATCTGGGCTGGAAATATCGAGAATCAGATCCAGCTTGTCTTCTTCCAGCATCTGACGCAGGATGTAAGTCGGCTGCTCAATGATCTGGATATCACAGTTCTCATACATGGAATAAAAGCGTTCCAGAACCGGTGCCAGAAGCCGTTCACTTCGGTGGGGACTGAGGCCCAGCCGGATCAGCGTCCGGGAACCGGAAACGATATCACCAAGCTTCCATTCTAACTGAGTATGAGAGTGGAGGGTGGAAACTGCCCATTCATAGAAAAGGGAGCCCGCATAGGTAAGCTTCATCTCGCCACGATTCCGCTCAAAAAGAGAGGTTCCGGTTTCTTTTTCCAGAGCCTGAATGCTTAAGGAAAGGGAAGGCTGGGAAATATAAAGCTTCTGCGCCGCTTTGGTGATACTTTTTTCTTCGGCAATGGTGATAACATATTGCAGCTGATTCCAGTTCATAAAAAATCCTCCATAGGTTTAAACTATATTTTTTATAATAAAACATATATTTTACTAATGTCAATAGAGATGATAAAGTAAAGAAACAGGAGGAAGAAGAGATGCGTAAAGAGAGAATCAAAAATGGACTGATGCTGTTTGCATTTTTCTTTAAGATAGGATGTTTTACATTTGGAGGCGGATGGAGTATTCTGGCGCAGATGGAGCAGGAGTTTGTAGATAAACGGAAGCTGATCACAAAAGAGGAACTGCTGGATATGGTTGCAGTTGGAAAGTCAGTTCCCGGAATTATGATCACCAATATCAGTATGCTGTTTGGCTATTATGTAGGTGGCTGGTTCGGAGGTGTCTGTGCAGTACTCGGAATGACCTGTCCGGCGGTTCTGATCCTGTCGTTTGTTACTGCATTTTATAAGGTGCTGAATAGTAATGTCTGGTGCTATGCGGCACTTCGCGGAATCCGCTGTGCGGTAGTTCCGATTATGGGAAGTGCGGCACTTTCACTGGGGAAAGAAGCGTTCCGCAGAAAATCAGCAATCCCGATCTGTGCGTTAGCACTGGCGCTCTGTGTATTTACGGATATCAGTAATGTGGTGATGATCGTAGCGGGAGTGATACTGGCGCTTTCTATAAGAGCGGTGAAAAAGACAAGAGGAGGACAGACGGCATGATCTATCTCAGACTTTTTACAGCGTTTATGAAAATCGGATTTACCAGCTTTGGCGGAATGTCGATGATCCCGGTTATTATGCAGGAGATGAAGGTCAATCATTGGATGACGGCGGAGGATCTGACTAACTTGATCGCTATCGCAGAAATGACACCGGGACCGCTTGGGATTAACTGTGCGACTTTTGCCGGGATGCAGACTGCAGATGTTCTGGGTGGGATTGCAGCGGTTATGGGCGTGCTGATGCCAGCTTATACGCTGGCGCTTGGCGTAGCGGTGTGCTTCGCAAAGTTCCGTGGCAATGATATTATGAGCTGTATGTTAAATGTGATCAAGCCGATCTGCATCGCAATGATCCTTGCGGTGATTCTGGATCTGATGCAGGAAAATTATTTTCCGGATGCGAGGATTGACTGGTTTGGGTGCGGGATCGGAGTGGTGATGTTCTATCTGATATTGAAGAAGAACTGGTCAGTACCGAAGGTGATCATTCTTGCGACGGTGTTTGGAATAGTTGGATATGGTGTGCTTGGGATTGGATAGATTTATAGATAGAACAGGAGAGTTATTCTTTTGCAAATTTGAAGATTTGTAAGAGGGTAACTCTCTTTTTGTTTCATAGGAAATTCCGAAGGAACTTCCTATGAAACAAAAGGCACTGCGTGCCGGAGATGAGCAATCGCACGAAGATGAAGAATGTCGCAAGCGCTCTACGCTCCGCTTCGGTCGTTGCTTAACGAGCGCCACCGGCGCTCAGCAACGCGCTCGGCGCGAGAATGCGATTTTACATAACTATGATCATGGAAAAGAAAAAATGATAGAAGAAAGAAAATTTAACCTAAACTTAACATAGATTTGATTGGAATTGCATAGACCACAGATAAAATGGAAAATGAGCTGAAAGGGAAGACATCATTGTAAAAAGTAAGTTTAAAAGATATTAACAAACACAGGGTAAATTGAGAGAGGAATTAATATGAACGAGAAAATTCAGATCATTTTTGGACTGCTTGGCGGTCTGGCAGTTTTTATCTATGGAATGAATATGATGAGTGAATGTCTGCAAAAGGCGGCGGGCGATAAAATGAAAAGCATTCTTGCACTTCTGACGAAGAATCCGCTTCTGGGTGTGCTTGCCGGTGCGCTCACAACCGCGGTACTCCAGAGCAGCAGTGCGACGACAGTTATGGCGATCGGTTTCGTAAGTGCGGGACTGATGAACCTGCCACAGGCAATTTCCATCATTTTTGGTGCAAATATTGGTACAACCATGACAGCGCAGATTATTGCGTTTAAGATCAGTGACTATATTTATGTGATTATTTTTATAGGATTTCTGATTTCATTTGTAACAAAATCAGAGAAAGTAAAAAGTATCGGCCAGACGATTTTTGCCTTTGGTCTTTTGTTCCTTGGAATTGAAACAATGGGAGATGTCATGAAACCATTGGCATCCAGTCCGGTATTCACAGACTTGATCGGACGGGTTGCACATATTCCGGTACTTGGTGTGGCAGTTGGTACATTTATGACGCTGGTTGTACAGAGCAGTAGTGCAACGATCGCAGTCTTGCAGAACTTCGCTTCCCAGCCGGGACCGGACGGGGTTACGAGTATACTTGGGCTTGCAGGAGCAATCCCGATTCTTTTAGGTGATAATATCGGTACAACGATCACAGCACTCCTTGCCAGTATCGGACAGTCAAAAGATGCGAAGAGAACCGCTGTGGCGCATTGCATTTTTAATATTTCCGGCTGCGTTTTGTTTATCTGGTTCGTAAAACCATTTGCGGCACTGATCCAGAACATTTCGCCGAAAGGTCCGGAGATTGAAGTGATTTCCAGACAGATTGCAAATGCACATACTGTATTTAACATCACAATGACACTGATCTGGGTATGCCTGATTAAACTGATGGTGAAGATTGTCATGACACTGATCCCAGATGGCAAAAAAGGTGTTGAAGATCCAGGCAGCCCGATTTATCTGGATGAAAATATCATCAGTCAGCCGGCAGCAGCGCTGCAGCTTGTGGCAAAAGAGATTTTCCGTATGAGTGACCAGGTAAGAGATATTCTGAAGAAAACGATTGAGCTTGTGAAAAATGAAGAAGTGAAATCCATTGACGGTCTGAAAGAAAACGGAGAACAGGTTGAACGTCTTGGAAAGTGTATTACCGAATATCTTGCAGCTTTGTTTTCTTCGGGTTCATTGACCGAGCAGCAGGCAGCGCAGACGGCGAGCCTCATGTGTGTACTCAGCGATGTGGAACGTATGGGAACCTTAAGTGTGGAAATGGCAGAATGTATGTTGGAAAGATCAGACCGGAAGTATAAATATACACCGGAAGCGATGGATGAGCTGCAGAAGAGTTTGAAGGTACTGAATAAGATGTTCTGTGATTCTCTGAAGGCACTGCAGGGAGATGATGGTATCGAACCAGGCAAGATGATGAAGCGAAAGGATAAGCTTCTGGATCTGGATATCAAGATGCGGAAAGCGCATATTGAGCGTGTCAATAAAGGAAAATGTAAGGCAAGCCTTACTGCTCCGTTTACCAATATCCTGCATCTGATCGACCGTATGGGAAACAGTTGTATCAATCTTGCGGATGTGGCGGAAAGCGGAACAAGTATGAAATACTTTATGCTGGAAGAAAAATAAGAAGATGGAAAAATCCACGGACTTTAGAAGATTCAAAGTCCGTGGATTTTTTTAATCATGATATACGATTTCCCCACCACAGATCGTATACTTCACTTTGCCATACATAGGCGTTCCGGTAAATGGTGAGTTGGATGAAAGGGATGCATACTCGGTTGGAGTCCAACATTCGTTTTCATCGAAGATCACAAGGTCAGCTGCCTTTCCTTCGGCGAGCTGTCCGTATGGAAGGTGGTAAAGCTTTGCCGGATTGATGGTCATCTTTTCCAGAAGCTGAATAAGAGATAAATGTCCCGGTCTTACAAGGCTTGTGATGCCAAGGGCAAGGGAAGTCTCCAGACCGATGATTCCGCTTGGAGCTTCGGTGATTGGTTTTGCTTTTTCTTCTTTGCTGTGCGGTGCATGGTCGGTGGCAATCAAGTCGATGGTTCCATCTGCAAGTCCCTGAATAATCGCCTGACGGTCCTTTTCGGTACGGAGCGGCGGATTCATTTTCGCAAGTGTTCCATGCTCAAGGACTGCGTCTTCCGTCAGTGTAAAATGATGCGGTGTGGCTTCGGCGTGAAGTTTTGCACCCATTTTCTTATAAGTACGAACCAGATCGACAGAGATACCGGAGCTGATATGCTGGATCACAACATCGGCGCCGGATTTCAGTGCCAGCATGCAGTCTCTTGCAACCAGAGATTCTTCTGCAATGGAAGGAGAACCGTAGATGCCAAGCGCATCGGATACCTTTCCGTGGCTGATTCCGTTGTTGCGGATGAAAGAAGGATCTTCTTCGTGAAGGCTGACCGGTACGTTAAGCTTTGCCGCCTTTTCCATTGCGTGGAAGCAGAATTCTGCGTTTAGAAGTGGGATCCCGTCATCGGTAAATCCACATGCGCCTGCTTCTTTTAAGGCGTCCATATCGGTTTCTTCCTGCCCTTTCAGGTTGCAGGAAATCGAAGCAGCCTGGAAGATACGGATCTTTTCTTTGGAAGCACGCGAAAGGTTGTCTTTGAGAACCGGAACAGAGTCCACAGTCGGGGAAGTATTTGCCATGCAGATCACGGAAGTAAAACCGCCTTTTGCAGAGGCAAGTGCGCCGGTGTGGATGGTTTCTTTATAAGTAAATCCCGGATCACGGAAATGAACGTGGGTGTCAATCAGTCCCGGTGCAACCACAAGCCCGGCTGCGTCAAGGACTTCCTCTCCTTCTTTTGTAATCAGGGATGCCATTTCTTTGATGATGCCATCTTCAATCAGAAGATCCATTTTTTTGGAAAGTCCGGAAGCAGGATCGATGACAAGTCCGTTTTTGATAATCATAGTAGTTAAGCCTCCTTGCAGGATATTAGTTTGCTTCTAGTATACGGGATGGGAAAAAGGTTTGTCAATGCGACAGGAGAAGTTGAGAAAATAAGACTGGCTACAGAATCCAAAAAAGATTTCAGTTTTGATGTATCCGATCTGGTATGTATCAAAATTGAAATCTTTTTTCTTTTATGCATGTCTCATATTCTTTTCAAGAGCAACTCTCTTTTTCCCAGTTGCACGGTAGAATTCCACGTGTTTTCCAAGAAAACTCTGGATGGCGGAAACGGTTTTTCCAGTCAGGAATGCACAGAAGACAGTGCCGATTCCGATGCCGTAGAATCCGTGGAGGATTGCAAGGGAAAGAACCACAGTAGTCGTCAGACAGGTGAGATCGAAGGTTGTCTTAACGATTTTATAGTTCTTTTTTACAATACCGGACAGATCGCGAGGGAAGATATCTGTCGGGATGATTGGAAGCATACAGTTGTTGGCAAGGCAGATACCGAAGCACACCAGTAAGAATCCTGCCAGGAAATAAATCGTGTGAAGAGGCAGGGAGTTCGGCAGAGCCTGGATCCATGCGTTGTGTACGTCGATCATTTTTCCAAATCCGATCCCGACTACGAAAGAGAAAAGGTAGCCGGGGCAGAATGAACGCTTGAGGATCATCAGTGTAATGACAAGCAGTGTCTGGAAAATATAATTCCATGTTCCGAAACTGAACACCGGGAAGGCGATGTTAAATACAAGCGGCACTGAGGAGATCGTTGAGATCCCGAATCCGCTTTTTGACATCAGATCCACGCCGAGTGAATTGATCAGCAGGACGATGAGCAGAGCGACTTCTCCGGCCAGATGAAATTTTTTTTTATTCATAGGTACAAATCCTTCTTTCCTGATAGATAATAATTTACAAAAATTTTATATTTAATCTGTTTCTCATTATAATGAAGAAAACTGATAAAAACAAATGATTATTTTGAATGAACTGATTCTAAAATAGAATGAAATATGCTAAGATAATGGAGAGTAAAGAGTTGATTTTGAAAAATAAGATGACTGCGGAAGATAAAAGAGGGAATATATGAATATCGAATATTTAAAATATTTTTCAGAGCTGGCAAAAATCCAGCATTACGGAAAGGCGGCAAAGGCACTGAATATTTCACAGCCGGGACTCAGTCATGCGATCAAGTCGCTGGAAGAAGAGTACGGAGTTCCGCTGTTTCAAAAAGAAGGGCGAAATGTGAGCCTGAGTCATTACGGCAAAGAGCTGATGAAGGATGTGGATGAAATTCTGGGAGCGTATCTTCGTCTGGAAGAGCGGGCGGCAGGACTTCGGACGGAAGAGAAAACGGTGCGGATCGGCAGTGTGTATCCTCTGGCACCGGGGACGATTCCACATATGCTGAAAGAGTTTGGGGCGACATTTCCATTTATCATCTACAATCGGATGACACCGGAGATTGCAGAAGGACTTTTGGATGGAAAATATGATATCGGCTTTTGTTCGGATCTTTTGAAATCGGATGAGATCGAATATTATCCGATTCGGGATTCATATATCGCAGTAGTGGTTCCGAAGGGACATCCGCTTGAAAATAGAGAACGGATCAGTCTGAAAGAGACAGCCGGATACCCACAGATCATGTTTTCCAAGACCAGCGGTTTTCGTACTCTGCAGGAGCAGATTTTTGCAGAAGAAGGAATTAAGGTAAAGCCGGTATGTGCTGCGGAAGAGATTGAAGTTATCACAGGACTTGTGGAGAATGGGTTCGGGATTTCCGTATTGCCGTATATGGATATCGTGCGGTTGCATAATGTGGTGACGATTCCGGTGAAGACTTCAGGGTGGAATTCCAAATTCTACATTGCGAGAAGAAAGTATGGAATCCGCTCAGAGCAGGAGGAGGCATTTTTTCAGTACTGGAAGAAAAAACATCATTAAAATTCATTAAGAATCCTTGCACTTACAGAGAAAAAAAGTCTATAATCTGTTTTATGAAATATCGTTGTGAAAATCAAATGGGAGGTTACACAGGATGATAGAACAGATTGTAGAGTATAATAAGAAATTCGTGGAAAATAAAGGCTATGAGCCGTACCTGACCAGCAAGTACCCGAACAAAAAGCTTGCCGTACTGACCTGTATGGATACCCGTCTGACAGAGCTTCTTCCGGCGGCGCTGGGACTGAAAAACGGAGATGCAAAGATCATCAAGAATGCAGGCGGAGTCATTACACATCCATACGGAAGTGTGGTCAGAAGCCTTCTGGTTGCCATTCTGGAGCTTGGTGTGGAGCAGGTTATGGTCATTGGACATACGGATTGCGGTGTGCAGGGAATGGATGGAAATGAACTGTTAGGAGAACTGGTAGAGCGCGGAATCGACAAAGAACATATTGATATTGTAAGACACAGTGGAATTGATCTGGAAAAATGGCTGGGTGGATTTGAATCGGTGGAGAAGTCGGTAGAAGAGACTGTGCATACACTGAAGACACATCCATTGATGCCGAAGGATATTGAGATCAAGGGATTCATTATGGATTCGGAGACCGGAGAGCTTACGGAAGTGTAAGGAAAACAAAGTTGCCTTGTAGGTCTTTGTTATGAGATTTTCAAGGGTAAATGGAAATAGCCGCCAACTACAATAGCTGACGGCTGTCATATAAATAGCTGTTACTATATAGGGGAGCCGCTTGCGGTTTCCCTTCTTTTCATTTCATAGGAAATTCCGAAGGAACTTCCTATTCATTTACAGTGGTATAATCTGAAGAATCACACCAATAACGATCATAATCACACTGATTGCCCAGTACCACGGAATACTGAACTTCATATGATCTTTCAGTTCAACATTGGCAAGACCGGTTGCCAGATAGGTGGCGGGAACCAGAGGGCTTACCATAAGAGCAAGATTTTTACCGATTACCATAGTAAGTGCAGTACTGAGTGCATCTACACCATAGCTCTGCCCAACTTCCTGATTTCGGGAATTCACATCGGAACGAATGGATACATTGTAGTCAAAGATGCAGAAGGAACGATCATCATGCATCCGAAGAAAGAACAGTGGGGAATTCCGGTTATTGCAGGAAGGAAGAAAATGTATCCGGATCTGGATTACTCCAGTCTGGAGAAGATGATTGAGGATCAGAAGAAGAGAAAAGAAGGTATTTCTCATTATTATTCGTATTGGTGGACAAATGAAGAACGTCCGAGAGTACAGAAAATCAGTGCATATTCTCCGGTTCAGATCGGAGACAGCTTCTGGGTAGTCAGTGCGGTGATCGACTACGATGATCTGTACGAACCGATAGCTGAAGGTTTCTTGAAAATGGTATGTATTTTTGTTGGTATTTTGTTGGCTGCCGGTATTGCGGTTGTCTTATTTGGCAGAGTGATGCGTGATATGAGAAGAGCTGTGCGGGAGATCAATGATCTGAAAGAACTGAATGAGCAGTTGGAAAAAATGCATCGGAGTGAGCAGAGTATCGCACATCAGCAAAGACTTCAGATCATGGGAACTATGACAGGTGGTATCGCACATGAATTCAATAATTTTCTGACTCCGATCATGGGATATGCAGAGCTTCTGATGATGGAACTTCCGGAAGGATCAGAAGAACAGGACAGTGCAAAAGAAATTTATGAGGCTTCGGAAAAAGCAAAGGATGTAGTGCGCCAGATTTCGTCCCTAAGTCGAAAGAATGTAGAGACCGTTTATAAAAATATTTCGATAAAGAAATTCATGACGCGTGCAGAAAGGATGATGGAATCTGTCTGCACGCCTCTGATCCATATGGAAAGTGAGTTTCGGGTAGATGATGAAATGATCCTTGGAAATGCGACACAGCTGAACCAGGTGCTTTTAAATGTCTGCGTTAATGCGGTGCATGCGATTGGAAAAAATCAAGGAAATATCAGAATATCCTGCCATTCAGAAGAAAAAGAAAAACTGGCTCAGGGAGTGATTGAAAAGCTTTCGGATGTATGGAAAAAGTATATCCATATCCAGGTGAAAGATAATGGGTGTGGAATGGATAAAGAGACGCTGCGTCAGATTTTTGATCCATTTTTTACAACGAAAAAAGGGGGAGAGGGTACCGGACTTGGACTGGCACTTGCGGAGCAGATTATTACTTCACATAAGGGATATATTTATGCAGAGAGCAAAAAAGGAGAAGGAAGTACCTTTCATATCTACCTTCCGGTACTGGATACAGAGCATATGCCACAGATTGTGCAGAATATTCCCAGAAAGGATTATCGGATCGTGGTGGCAGATGACAATGCAAAGGTATTGCAGCTGCTGAAAAAGAATTTTGAGAAGATCGGGATCCAGATTCAGACCTGTATGAAAAGAGAAGAACTGCAAAAATGTCTGGAACAGCAGGAGGCAGATGTGCTGGTAGTAGACGAGACGATGGAGGATTGCAGTGGAGTGGATTTCTGTATGTCGCTTGCAGGCAGATATCCGGACATGCTGAAGCTTATTATTATTGATGGAGTCAGCCGTGAGGTGGCAGAGGCCCGGCAGAAAGGAATCATTGACGGATATGTAGAAAAACCGGTATCGGATACCGCAATTCTCGAGGCAATTCGGAATTGTGCCAGCCAGCCGGTATAAGAAAAAAGACGCAGATATCTGTAAGGTGTAAGATAAGACAAACCCAACCTTAATACTTTTAAAGATTTACCTTAACAAAATGTAAGGAGGAATCTGTAAGAGTGTAAGGTTGGGTTTTTATAATGGAATCATCAAATAAATGGTACGAAAAAGTACCCGTACAAAAGGAAGGAGAAAATGCCATGAGTGAAGCAATGCTTGCCTTATTGGGATTTGCAACCATCATTATTGTGATTGCGTTGCTCTTAAGAAATGTAACGGTACCGGCTCTTGCATTTGTCAGTGTATCAACTGTAACAGGTGCGATCCTTGTAGCAACCGGAACATTTACGATTGAAGAAATGGGGGAATTTGTAACAGCCGGTGTAGCCGGAGTACATGGTACTGCATCGCTGTTTATCTTCTCTGTACTTTTCTTTGGAATTATGACAGATGTAGGAATGTTCGACAAGATCATCAATGCATTGATGAAGAAAGTCGGAAGTAATGTAGTCGGTGTTGCCATGATGACCTGTATCATTGCTATGATCGGACATCTGGATGGAGGCGGTGCCTCTACATTCCTGATCACAATTCCGGCAATGCTCCCGGTTTACAAACGTCTGAATATGAGACCGACAACTCTGATGCTCGTCTGTGTATCTGCAATGGGTGTAATGAACCTTCTGCCATGGGGCGGACCGACAATGCGTGCGGCTACTGTCCTTGGAATTGAACCAAATGCACTGTGGAAACAGATCATTCCAATGCAGGTTGTAGGTATTTTTATTGCACTTGGAACAGCATTTATCTGGGGAAATATCGAAAAGAAGAGAGGTGCGGGCACTTCTTCAGCAGAAAAGATCGAGTATGGCGGAATTGAAGATGAAGCCGTAACAGATGATGAAAAGAATGAGCTTGCAAGACCGAAACTCTTTGTATTCAATGTAATCGTAACACTGGTAGTGATCGTAAACCTGGTTCTTGCAAAGGTACCGTCTTACTATATCTTTATGGTAGGATGTGCAGTAGCACTTTTTGTAAACTACCCGGGTGCAAAAATGCAGGGTAAGATTATTAAATCCCATGCAGGTCCGGCACTTACCATGGCATCTACGATTCTTTGTGCAGGTGTATTCTTTGGAGTGATGCAGCAAACAGAGATCATGACTCATATGGCTAACGTACTTGCAAACGTAGTTCCACAGTCTATGGGAAGATTTTTACCGCTTATCGTAGGTCTGGTAGCTGTACCGCTTACACTGATGTTTGATACCGATTCCTTCTTCTTCGGAATGCTTCCGGTACTGATCGGAATCGGAAACGAATTCGGTGTAAATCCGGCACATATTGCCATTGCAATGGTTGTTTGCCGTAACTGTGCAACTTTCATCAGCCCGGTTGTTCCTGCTACTTTCCTTGGAACCGGACTTGCCGGTGTGGAGATCAAAGATCACATCAAGAACAGTTTCTTCTGGATCTGGGGTGTAAGTATTATCTGTCTGATCTCAGGTATAATTCTTGGAGTTATCAAATTCTAGTTAGATAAATAAAAAGATCCTGTATTTCATGTGATTTGTACATGGAGTACGGGATTTTTTTGGATATGCATATAAAATGGTCTGATGATTGAAATGCAACGAAAGTGCTCGAAAATGTTATGCAGGGTATAAGATTTCAGGAAAATGTGATAGAGTTATTTTACTTCGATTTATTTCTAAAATCGAAAAAGTATCTAATTAACCATAATCAGAAGGTATCTCATTTTCGGTGCTCAATTTTCGAGTAAACTCCCGACAATGAACAAAGCAAAAGAAAATATAGAAGTATGGGAGTTTGCCTTTACAAAGGATGACAGTATGTTAAAATATTTATAGTAGAAAAGTCAGAATGAAACTGGGATCATCCAGTGGATGCGATTTATGAGCGGAAAGAACAGAAAGGATTTTGCAAAGATGGCAGAGCAAAATGAATATATTAAAGAAGCTTATGAATGTCTGGAGAAGATGAGTGCAGATGAAAGAAAAAGAAGAGAATACGAAGAAAGACAAAAAATTTTGTGGGATCATAATTCGTTTATGAAAAGTGCAAAAATAATTGGGATACGAGAAGGTCGTGAAGAAGGACGTAAAGAAGGGTACAGGGAAGCATTAGTTTCAATTGTTATAAAAAAATTGCAAAAAGGGATGTCAGCAGAGGAAATTGCAGATTTTCTGGAAGAGGATGTCTTGACGATACAGAGAATCTATGATATTGCCAATACCTATGCACCGGAATATGATATAGAAAAAATAGTACAAAAGTTGGAAAACACATCAGGAATGAAACAAAAGTAAGAAAAGAGTAAGTCAAATCAGATAGATGAGTGATTTGACTTACTCTTTTTTCGCATGTAATTAGTTGTTGTTCACTTATAAAGCAAAACACCATATGAGGATGCCCTAAGGCATATGCCTTAGTATGAGGAATGTTTTACTTCAAAATCTTTCGCAGGATACAGGTAATGATTCCAACGACACAGAATGGAAAGTATGTCGGATAAAGGGAACCAAATACCAGGATACCGCCTCTGATACCGGTCAGTAACTGAACATCAGCAGGAATTGCAGCTGCGGCTAGACTGAAGAGGTAGGACAGAACATATACCAGGACAAAATAAGTAAGTCCGCGTCCGGTTCCGTGTCGGATGCCACTTAATGTGAAAAAGAACGTAGACAGCATCCAGATCAGCATAACCGCTCCGACAGCCAGATAAGCAATCAGAGTAAGATCTGGATTGGATGTCAGTGTATTGATATCTCCATAATCAGACAGCTGATTCCAGAATGAAAAAAAGGTAATCGCCAGGATGATGGCGGACATCAGAACCGGTGCCGGGCGAAGGATGAAAGTGGTCAGTTTCTCAGCGACAGTACTTCCGGTGCGGGCAATATTCCGAATTGGAGCTGCCAGTTCTTCGGAAGAGGAATCGGGACGTCTGCGGGAATTTCTCCGTTCTGTCCGTCTGGCTGGTCTTTGGCGGTCATAATAAGAATCCTCTTCTTCATAATCATCGTCATAATCAGGAGCAAGCCTGTCTGTTTCATCGTAGTAGTCGTCAGTTTCATAATCGTTAAGGTAGTCTGTGTCGTCATACCGGTCGTCATAATCATCCTGCCCCACAGGGATCGACGGGAGATCGCCTGTATAAGTTACTTCAAAGTTGTCATCAAAATAGTCGTCTATATTTTTTTTATTATTCATAAAACAAATACACCCTCCTTGTGCATAAGTGTATGGTAACTGTTTTGACAGTCTGTGTCAAATAAATAGTGAGATAATTGTGAAATCTGAGAAATTGAAAATGGGTTAATGTAGCAAAGATGGAAAGAGAAAGAGTGGTAGGGGACATCATTCTATGGTAGAATAAATCTGTATGAAAAAATAAATGAGGACAGAAAAATATGGCGATCAATATAGCAACAAAAGCAATCCTGAAAATCCTGTCTTTTGGAGGGATTGATGTAGAAGTATCAAGGCAGCTTGCGGATCTGAAAAGACTGGATCCGATGAAAATTTTTTATAAAAAAATGGATCTGCAGGTATATAACGGCGATTATGAAGTTCCGATCCGGGTATTTTTCCCGGATGAAGCATCGTGTATGAAAAAAGATCAGATCAAGGGACGAAAGATCATGCTTTTCCTTCACGGAGGAGGATGGGCGACTGAGCATGTGGAAAATTATGAGAGAGTATGTTCCCGGATGGCACAGGCGACGGGGCAGACTGTAGCAGCAGTAGAATACCGCCTGGCGCCTGAGCACAAGTTCCCGACCGGGCTTATGGACTGCTATGCCGTGGCAAGAGCATTGTATATGCATCCGGATACAAAGCCGGAGGATATTACTCTGATTGGAGACAGTGCAGGTGGCAATCTGGCAGCTGCATTGTCCATTATGGCACGGGACCGTGGCGAATTTATGCCAAAGAGACAGATTCTGATCTATCCGGCAGTCAACAATGATTATTCAGAGAAGAGTCTGTTCTCTTCTGTAAGGGAGAACGGGCAGGATTATCTTCTGACGGCAGGCAAATTAAAAGATTATATCAATCTTTATGCAGGTTCGGAAGAGGACAAGTTAAATCCATATTTTGCACCGATTCTGGAGAAAGATCTGTCAGGACAGCCGGATACACTGATCCTGACATCAGAATTTGATCCGCTCCGGGATGAGGGAGAAGCGTATGGAAGACGTCTTGCAGAGGCAGGTAACCGGGTGGAAGTACACCGGATCAAGGATGCACTTCACGGATATTTTGCACTGGGAATCCGGAGTCTGCATGTACAGGAAAGTTTTGAATATATCAATCATTTTCTGGAGGGGGAATAGAAAATGCCGCAAGCAAATGTAAAGCACTGGAGAAGGCTGGACAATGCAGCGAAGCTTTTTCCGGCGGCGAGCAGTAAAAGGGATACCCGTGTATTCCGGTTCTACTGTGAATTGAAAGAGGATATACAGCAGGAGATCCTGCAGAAGGCGGTAGACAGGACACTGGAAAAATATCCGATCTTTCTGTCCGTGCTGCGAAAGGGACTGTTCTGGCATTATCTGGAACAGAGTAATAAAAGACCGGTTGTAAGAGAAGAGTATAAGGAGCCGTGCAGCAGCCTTTATATCCGTGATAAGAGAGATCTGCTTTTTGAAGTGACTTATTACAAAAAGAGAATCAATTTTGAGGTCTTTCATGTGCTGACGGACGGAACCGGTGCCAGTGAATTTGTACGGGAGCTGGTGAAAAATTATCTGTATCTGGCACATCATGAGGATGGACTGGAGGATGTGGTTCTGTCAGAGTATTCGGAGAGCCTTTCCGATCAGGAAGCGGATGGATTTGAAAGATATTATTCCCGCCAGGCAGACCGCAAAAAGGAGAAAAAACCGGCAGCGCATCAGCTTCGCGGAAACCGGCGTGAGCTTGGAAGTCTGCAGACGACAGAGGCAGAAATTCCGGTCGAAGAACTGAAACGTCAGGCAAAGACTTATGGTGTGTCGATGACGGTATTTCTGACTGCGGTATATCTGTGTGCGATTCATCGGACAATGACAAGACGGCAGGAAAGCAAGCCGGTTGTACTGATGGTTCCGGTTAATCTGCGCAATTTCTTTCCGACCAATACAATGCTCAATTTTTTCAACTGGATCGAACCGGGATATCATTTTCAAGGTGGAAAAGAAGAGTTCGCAGATGTTGTGCAAAAAGTAAATGCATGCTTTAAAGAAGAACTGACAGCGGAAAGGATGGAGAAGCGGATGAATGATTACTTCGCCCTGCAGGTACACCCAATCCTGAAATTTGCGCCGCTGGAACTGAAAAATGTCTGTATCAATATCGGGGCGAGGACGGCCGAAAGTGATGTGACCGCTATTTTTTCCAACATGGGAATCATCCGGATGCCGGAGAGCTACGAGCCGTATATCGCGCATTTTGGCGTTTACACAAGTACGCCGAAAGTAGAGCTTTGTATGTGTTCTTTCCGGGATAAGATTTATCTGGGATTTACGTCCAGATATGACTGTGATGCAATCAAAGAGAATTTTTTCCAGATTCTGAAAGAGCAGGAAGTAAAGCCTGAGATCCTTGAAGTGGAGTATCCGGAAAGTGTGATGACAGAAGCGAAAGGAATGCAGATTTTCAAAATATTTACATTTCTTTGCATGATCGCGATTGTGGCGGCACTGGGAGTGGATTATAGCATTGATACGAATTTCCATCTGTCACTGTTTGTGTGCGGCGGTGCGTTCAGTATGTGGTTGGCGCTCGCAGTCGGTTTCTTCAAGCGGTACAATCTGCTGAAGAATGCCATGTGGCAGCTGATCATTGTGACAGTCGGCTGTATTATCTGGGACTGGCTGACCGGCTGGCATGGTTGGTCGATTGACTTTGTGCTTCCGGGAGTCAGTGGCTTGATTATGATTTCGATGCTGATCATATCGAGGGTGTATTACCGTCAGGCGAAGGACTATCTGGTGTACTTTGTGATGGCGGCGCTTTACGGAATGATCTTACCATTTATCTTTTTGCTGACTGGTAAGGTACGAATTGTATTTCCGTCTGTGATTTCAATTGGGATGGGCGTGCTGATGCTGATCGGACTGGTGCTTTTCAAGGGAAAAGAAATGCGTCAGGAAATGGAAAAGAATTTACATGTATAAATCGGTGGTGCCGCAAAATTATCTGGATTGATGATTTTGCGGCACCATATTTTTTGCATTTAAATATCTGACGAGTGCGGTGATCTGGATCAGAAGTTCTTCCTGATGCTTTGCATCGAGTTCTTTAAATAAAGAAAGAACTTGGAATTCAAAACGAAGCAAAGAAACAGAAGGATCCGGTTCACCAATTTCCAAAGCTTCATCTGCAGAGATGCCATACAGATTGGCAAGGGTTGCGAAAGTGGAGAGATCCGGCTCGGCAACGTTATTCTCATAACCGGACAGAGATTTTCTGTGGATACCGGTCAATTCCATCACTTGTTTCTGGGTATATTCTTTATTCTCACGGGCGTTTTTCAGAATTTTACCAATATCTTTCATGAAAATGTTCCCCCTTCAAACATAGTATAAGTTCATTATAAATGGTCAGAGCAGGAAAAAGCAATGACAATTTATTTTGATTTTTTATCGAGATAGTCTGCGAGAGATTGAAACTGAATCAAAAGCTCTTCCTGGTGGCTGGTGTCAAATTTTTGGAAAAGAGTAAGCATTTTTCATTCGCAGCGCGAAAGGGAAAAATGCGAGGGGGGGGTAGAAGTCTTAATTCCTAATACTTCATCCGCAGAAAGTTGATATAAGCGGAGTAATCTGGCAAATGTGTCAAGATCTGGTTCAGCTACACTGTTCTCATAGCCGGACAGAGTCTTGCGGTTGATACCGGTCAGTTCCATTACTTTCTTCTGAGTATAAAAATTATCTTCACGTGCTGTCCGGAGAATTTCTCCTATATGTTCCATGGGCGATCGTCCTTTCGAAGATTTCATATATAATATAAGTGAAGTGGTATGTACTATTGCTATTATATAAGAAATAGACGTTAAAAAGAGTAGAATTCTTAGAAAAAGTACTAATAAATCAAAAAGTCTTAAAATTAAAGATACACATGTGCTATCATATTCAAACTTTAATCTCTAAACTTTAATTTTTCCGCCTATGATCTCTAACGAAATAGGAATTGTGAGACTTGCGGCGCCATATTTTTTGTATGCAAAAATCTGACAAGTGCGGTGATTTGAATCAGGAGTTCTTCCTGATGTTTGGGGTCAAGTTCTTTAAATAAAGAAAGAACCTGGAATTCACATTGAGGCAGAGAGTCGGAAGAAGCTTTTCCACCAATATCTAATACTTCATCGGCAGAAATACCATAGAGATTGGCAAGAGTCGCAAAGGTTGATAGATTTGGCTCGGCAACGTTGTTCTCTTAACCAGAAAGCGATTTCCTGTGGATGCCGGTTAATTCCATTACTTGTTTTGTGTATATTTTTATTCTCACGGGCATATTTCAGAATCTTGCCAATGTCTTTCATGAAAACGGTTTCCTTTCAAATTTACTACTTTCTTATTATAAAGCACAAAGATAAGAAGATGCAATTTTGAAAACTATGGTTTTTTATCGAATTATTTATAAAGAATTTACCTATTAAAATACTGAAAAATAGGGGAAATAACATTAAAAACCCACTATTATAGTGAAAGTGTTAATAAAACATTTAATTGTTTTGAAAAAGAAAAGAAAAAATAAAATGTTTTGAAAAAAGTATGTTAAAAAGACCAGGAAGTCCTAGAAAAAGAGATAATACTGTTGACTTCTTAAAAATTAAGACTTATAATAACCAAGATAGGATACGTATGCACAAAAGCATATAATTTTTTAAGATGAGAAAGAGAGGAAATTAGAGATGAAAAAGAGAAGAGTACTTCATCAGGCATGTGCGTTCTCTGTCGCAGTAATGCTCGTTGGAGTAAATGCTGTACCGGTTGTTGCGGCTGATAACAATAGTTCTGCTACAACTGTTGCTACAGATGAAAAAGCATTTAACATTACAGTAACTTTCAATTACTGGGATTATGCAGTGGGTGCAGACGGACAACACTTTTTAACTAAAGAGATGACGAGCGGTGATACTATCACGCCACCAACACTTACTGTTGAAGAGGGATATGAGCTCAAGGGATGGACAATTAATGATAAGTTTTTTGATGCTACTGCCCAAATGAGTTATGAGGATATTGTAAGAGCTGCTGGTACTTCAGAGTTTGTAGCTATTCAAGCAGTTATTAAACCAGTAGAGATAAAGAAAACTGCTCATGTTGCTTTCAATGTTGATCCTGAAAAAGGAAAATTTACAGACCCGGCTGGAGCTAAAGTAGTAACTTATGATTTAGATGAAACTGACGGAGACGCGCATCCTATTCCGAAAGTGGAAGCAAAAGAAGGATATGAATTTACTGGATGGCATGTTAGTGGAGCTAATGAAGCAGATTGGTTACCAGAGTCAGAAACATTTTATGTTTCAGGATTAGCATTCTATGAAAAAGACAAGAATGATGGATATGTGACATTCGAGGCGACATTCAAAGAAAAAGAAGCTGCAGTAGAGAAAAAAGATGCTGAATTACGTGTACATTACGTTGATGTAAATTCAGACAATTATATTAAAGATAATATCCAGACCATTAAAAAGAATGGTAAAGTTGGAGAAAGCGCTGAGTTTACTGCAAAAGATCTTACAATTCCAAAAGGATACGAACTTGCAGATGATAAGTGGAGTACTTCTGTAGAATATGGTAAGGATGCAGATGTTAATGTTAATGTAAAAGCTAAAGAAGAACCAGCTGAAGAAAAAACAGTAGAAGTATATTTCAATATTATTGATTCAGAAAAAGGATCATTCCCGGATTATGCACCATCAACAGTTGTTTCTTTCAAAGGTATTGCTGCAGACACAGACCAGCAGTTTGAAATTCCGGCAGTAAAAGCAAATGATGGATACAAGTTTACTGGATGGAAAGTTGAAGGCGCTGAAACACAGAATTGGGATGCAGATGCTAAAACATTTGGTGTGACAGGACTTGCACATTTCCCAGAAGGATCTAATGTTGGTTATGTAACAATTACACCTGAATTTGAAAAAGTTGAAGAAACACCGGCTGTAGCAGTAGCAAATGCAACAGTTGTAATCGATTCAAACGAAGGATCATTCGAAGGATATGAAGGAGCAACAGAACTTCATAACGAAAACCTTCAGGATAGCAAATACAACCTTGGATTCCTTCCGACAGTAGTAGCAAAAGATGGATACACATTCAAAGGCTGGAAAGTAACAAACAAAGCTGGCGAAGAAATCTACAACCTTGATGCAAATGCAACATCAATTTCATTCCCATACGGAGTAGCTGATGACTACACAGTAACAGCTGTTCTTGAAAAGAATGAAACTCCAGTTGATCCGGATCAGCCATCAGTTGATCCTTCAAAACCAAGTACTCCAGAAGAAAAACCGGGTACTTCAATTGAAGAGAACAAGAAAGATGACAAAACATCTACAACAGTAGCAAAAGATGACAAAAAGACAAACAAGAAGGAATCTGCTAAGAAAGCAAATGAGCAGAAATCTGATACAGTTCAGACTGGTGATCATAGCAACGTATTCGTATACGTAGCAACACTTCTTATTGCAGGTGCTGCAGCAGTTGTAGCATTCTTCAGAAGAAGAAACGCATAATCTGGTCTTAGCAATAAGCACAGATGATGTGAATTTAATCAGGTGGCTGTGAGTTCTCTCACAGCTACCTGAAGTTTATAAAGGATATTTCTATATGAATAAGCATACGAATCCAACTATCGTAAAAAGACCAAAGAAAACTCATCGTGACCGCGGGACAGAGATAGGTTCTGTTCTTGTCATACTTCTTGCATGTGTGGTGATTGGTGGAGGTATTTATTTTGTACGACAAAATTTGAGTGGGGGAAAGAATACCACACAAAAAGTTGGCGATACAATTACCATCACACCACAGAAGTTAGACAAGACGCAGTTAAAAGCATTAATTGACAACACAGAATCTATTAATACAGAGACCTATACCGATGAATCCGTAAATGAGCTGAAAGCAGCTGTAGAGAAGGGAAATACACTTTTACGTGGGGTTCCCGGACAGGATGCAATCGAAGAAACGTATATGGAAATTGTTAACGCGATCCAGGGGTTGACCAAAAAAGACACGCAGTAATGCGTGTCTTTTTTGGTTCTATATTGAAGTAATGGAAGAACAATTAACCAACTGTTCTATATTTTTTATCTACTACGTTAAGAAGTTCATATCCGTCTTCTGTTACGAGAACGAGGTCTTCGATACGTACACCGTATTTGCCTTCGATGTAGATTCCCGGTTCGATCGAGAAGATCATACCCGGTTCAGCTACGTTCTTGTTGATCGGGCTTACATCACCGTATTCATGGTCTTCCTGGCCGATGAAATGTCCAAGACGAATCTTCCAGTATTCTCCGTATCCTGCTTCGCCGATGAGATCTCTTGCCTGCGCATCGATATCACAGAAACGTACGCCTGGTTTGATGATGGCTTCTGCTTTCTCAACCGCTGTACGAACAAGGTCATGGATTGCGGCCTGTTCTTCGTCTACGCTCTTGCAGTAGAAGGTTCTTGTCATATCTGAGCAATAACCGTTCCAGATGCATCCCATATCGATCAGAACGCATTCTCCGGCTTTCAAAGTTCTTGTCTCGCTTGGTGAGTGATGTTGGTCAGCAGCGTTAGCACCGAAGCATACGATCGTATCAAAGCTGAGTCCTGTTGCGCCTTCTTTGTAGTATTCTGCTTCAATGAAATCAGCAATCTGTTTTTCTGTCATGCCTTCTTTAATGTAGGCAGCAGCTCTTTCCATAACCATGTCATTGATTACAGATGCCTGTCTCATGATCTTGATTTCTTCTTCATTCTTAACAGCACGAACACCGTCTACACAGTCAGATCCCCATATCGTTTTCAGTTCCGGGCAGCGTTCCTGAAGCGGGATCAGGAAACGAGCAGGAAATGCTTTGTCGATACCGATTACGCCCTTGGTATCGATATGTTCTGTCAGAACCCCGATCTGATCATCCATATCACTGAACCATACTTCTTCAAATCCTGTATCAGATACATAATACAGATAGTTCAAGAACATGGTGTGCTTTCCGTTTGTACGAAGCAGCAGAGCGTACAATCTTTCCCCTGGATGTACCATGATGCCCGTTAAAAAGCGGATGCTGAGTGGATCAGATACAAGTAACTGATCGATTCCTTTTTTTCTCATTTTTTCCAATACGCGTTCCATTCTTTCGTTCATTGCTATAATGCTCCTCTCTTAAATACACTACACCAATCATAGCACATTACAGGTAAAATATGAAGAGAAAGCTGCCATCTATTTTTTAAAATATGTCTTACGAACAGTGCAGGATTTTTTTTGCATTTTCCACACGTTCTCTCGAAGGTGGATTGATCCCTTCGAGAGGATAATCAAGTCCCAGCTCTTTCCATTTGTAGGCACCAAGTGTGTGATAAGGCAGGATTTCTACTCTTTCTACATTATCAAGTGTCTGGATAAAATCATTTAACCGGTTTAAGTATTCATCATAGTCGCTGCGCTCCGGTACGAGCACATGGCGGATCCAGACAGGTTTTTTGATATCGGAGAGAAAGCAGATCATATCCAGAATGTTTTTATTTGTTTTTCCGGTCAGCTCTTTGTGAGATTTTTCATCGATATGCTTGATATCAACAAGAAGAAGATCGGTATACTGCATCAGCTCCTGGAATTTGGAGAAAAATGGTTCTTCTCTGGTAAAAGGACCGCCTGCAGTATCAATCGTTGTGTGAATACCTTTTGCCTTTGCTTTTTTGAAAAGATCCAGCAGAAAATCAATCTGAAGGAGAGGTTCTCCGCCGCTTACGGTGATTCCACCGCCATTTTTCCAGTAAGTGCGGTAACGCAGAGCCTGCGCAAGAAGCTCATCGGCACTGCGCCAGGTGGCGCCGTTTTTATCTGTCATATTCCAGGTGTCAGGGTTATGGCAGAACTGACATCTCAGTGGACATCCCTGAACAAATATAATAAAACGTACCCCAGGCCCGTCAACAGAACCAAAGCTTTCTGTAGAGTGAATAAGTCCTTTGATTTGAGTCATATGAAAATCTCCTTTTTCATTGTGTGATTGGAAAACTGCGGATCAGGCAGAGTCTTTTAAATGCTTTAGTATGCAGGAAAAGCTGCCAGCAGCATCTCTGTATGTGCCGAAAGTCATGCACTTTAAAATGCATGACTTCCAGCATAACGATATGTTTGGCAAAAGAGTGTAAGTTCGGTAATTACATACGATCGTGGCAGGTTCTTGCGATTACATCGAGCTGCTGTTCGCGTGTAAGGTCGATAAACTTAACCGCATATCCTGATACACGGATCGTAAAGTTTGCGTATTCTTCTTTTTCCGGATGTTCCATAGCGTCAAGAAGTTTTTCTGTTCCGAATACGTTGACGTTCAGATGGTGAGCACCCTGAGAGAAGTATCCGTCCATAACATTTACCAGGTTGTTAATGCGCTCCTCCGGATTATGTCCGATTGCATCCGGGTTGATGGTCTGGGTGTTAGAGATTCCGTCAAGTGCCCATTCATAAGGCAGCTTGGCAACGGAGTTCAGGGAAGCAAGAAGTCCGTTCTGTTCTGCACCGTAGCTCGGGTTTGCTCCAGGTGAAAGCGGTGCGCCTGCTTTTCTTCCGTCCGGAAGAGCACCGGTAGCTTTTCCATATACAACGTTTGAGGTAATGGTAAGGATAGAAGTTGTCGGTTCGGATTCACGGTAGGTGTGATGCTTTTTCAGTTTCTTCATAAATGTCTGAAGAAGCCATACTGCGATATCATCTGCGCGGTCATCATCATTTCCGTATTTCGGGAAATCACCGGTTGTCTCGAAATCTACAACGAGTCCGTTTTCGTCACGGATTGTTTTCACTTTTGCGTATTTGATCGCACTTAAGGAGTCAACTACATGAGAGAATCCTGCGATACCTGTTGCAAATGTACGACGTACATCGGTATCGATCAGTGCCATCTGAGATGCTTCATAGTAGTATTTGTCATGCATGTACTGGATCAGGTTCAGTACGTTTACATACAGTCCAGCGAGCCAGTCCATCATCTTGTCGTATTTAGCCATTACTTCATCATAATCAAGGTATTCAGAAGTGATCGGTGTGTAAGCCGGTCCTACCTGATCTTTTGACTTGCAGTCGACACCACCGTTGATCGCGTAAAGAAGGCATTTTGCAAGGTTTGCTCTTGCTCCGAAAAACTGCATTTCTTTACCTGTCTGTGTTGCAGATACGCAGCAGCAGATAGAATAGTCATCGCCCCATACCGGACGCATTGCATCATCATTTTCATACTGGATAGAACTTGTTTCAATAGAAATATGTGAAGCGTAGTCCTTGAAGTTCTTCGGAAGACGTTCTGTGTAAAGTACAGTCAGGTTCGGTTCCGGAGAAGGTCCCATGTTTTCCAGGGTGTGCAGGAAACGGTAGTCTGTCTTTGTTACCATAGAACGTCCGTCCTGTCCCATTCCGCCGACTTCCAGTGTAGCCCAGACCGGGTCACCGGAGAAGAGCTGGTTGTAAGATGGGATACGTGCGAACTTAACCATACGGAATTTCATTGTCATATGGTCAACTAATTCCTGAGCTTCTTCTTCGGTAAGGATTCCTGCTTCCATATCTCTCTTGATGTAGATATCAAGGAAGGTAGATACACGTCCGACACTCATGGCAGCTCCGTTCTGAGTCTTGATTGCTGCAAGGTATCCGAAGTACAGCCACTGGAATGCTTCTTTTGCATTTTTTGCTGGCTCGGAAATGTCGAATCCGTAGACAGCAGCCATTTCTTTCATACCCTTGAGGGCACGGATCTGTTCTGCAAGTTCTTCCCGCTGACGGATGACATTGTCACGCATGGATCCGTATCCGCAGTTTGCGAGATCGTCCTGCTTCATAGCGATCAGGAGATCGATTCCGTAGAGGGCAACACGGCGGTAATCGCCGACGATACGTCCTCTTCCGTAAGTATCCGGAAGACCGGTAAGGATTTTTGCGTGACGTGCTTTTTTCATTTCCGGTGTGTAGGCATCAAATACTGCCTGGTTATGTGTTTTATGATAATCTGTAAAGATTTTATGGAATTTCGGGTTTGGTTCATATCCGTAAGTTTTGCATGCTTCCTCAGCCATTTTGATTCCACCGAACGGCATAAATGCACGTTTCAGAGGTTTGTCAGTCTGAAGACCCACAACCTGTTCTTTATCTTTCAGTTCTTCGCAGATATAACCTGGACCGTAAGCGGTAAGAGAAGATACCACTTCTGTTTCCATATCCAGAACGCCGCCTTTTGCACGTTCTTCTTTCTGGAGTTCCTGAAGCTTGCCCCAGAGCTGGTTTGTTGCTTCGGTCGGATCTGCAAGGAATGAAGAATCTCCCTCGTAAGGTGTGTAGTTGTTCTGGATAAAATCACGAACGTTGATTTCTTCTTTCCAGAGTCTTCCTTCAAATCCCTGCCATTGTTCTTTCTGCATCATTTGGTTATTCCTCCTTCTTGTGGGTGAGCCATAGTACCTATGACCTGGTTATTATACACTGTGTTGCTGCGGTTTATGCCCGGAAAGTTCTGGCAAATTCCAGACATATGAAAAGGTTCAGCCAGAAGAACCGATGGATGTTTACGCCTTTTATATAGCCCTGATTTATGATAATCTTATAAAAATGCGTAAAAAAAGCCGGCATCTGAGCTGAATCGCCCAGACGGTCGGCTAAATAATCAAATCCTCATATTTCCCTGTGGTTCATTCCACTTCCGTCAGTCATATGAGCAACTTTAATTTAACAAATTGCTATATAAATGTCAATGACAAAATTGTTTTTTTGAAAAAACATAATAATCGCAAAACTATTTTACAAGTGTTTCCGCATAATCCAGTGCACTTACAATGTTTTCATGGAAATTCTTTTTTCCGATCAGTTCATAGAATCCATCTTTTTTCATAACCTTCATCGGCTGTTCATTGACGTGGGAGAAAATCAGATGGATATTCTTTTTCTTTGCACGCTCAGCAAGTTCATGGAGACATTTCATTGCACTAGCATCGATAGCCGGTACACTTCGCATACGGATGACGACTGCTTTGGTACGATGGTCGCTGTTGATGCCAAGAAGCTGATCGGCTGCGGCAAAAAACATCGGTCCGCAGATTTCGAATACACTGATGGAATGCGGGATCTCACGTAGTTTTTCTGCTTCCCCCGGGGTAATGTCCGGTGAATCGGTATATTTCCAGGCTTTGATATCAGCTGTTTCTGCCATACGTTTCATGAAAAGCAAGGCGGCGAGGACAACACCGATTTCGATGGCAACAACCAGATCGAAGAATACGGTCAGAAAGAAGGTTGCAACCAGAACGATGATATCACTTTTAGGAGCATTCTTACACAAACGGAAGAAGGAACTCCAGTCGGCCATATTTGCGGCAACCACCAGAAGAACAGCAGCAAGTGTTGTCATTGGGATCAGGGCGGCAAGTGGCATCAGTACCAGAAGAATGATTGTAAGTGTAATACAATGTGCGATTCCGGCAATCGGAGTCCGTCCGCCATTGCGGACATTGGCAGCAGTTCTGGCGATTGCACCGGTCGCAGGAATTCCACCAAAGAAACCGGAGAAAATATTTCCCAGACCCTGTCCGATCAGTTCGGCATTGGATTTGTGGGTATCGCCGATCATTCCATCCGATACAACTGCGGACAGCAGGGATTCAATCGCTGCAAAAACAGCAATGGTAAATGCCGGTGAGATCATCTGCTGTATCAGGTTCATGGTAATAGATGGAACATGGAAAGAAGGAAAAGCAGAATTCAGTTTTCCATACACACTTCCAATGGTGTTGACCGGAAGTTTTGCAAAATAAGCGATTGCAGTGGTAACAACGATGGCAACCAGAGACCCCGGAATTTTATCAGTTACTTTTGTCCAAAGTAGCATGATCGCAACAGCTAAAAGACCGATCAGGGTGGCGGTTAGGTTGATCGTACTGATATTTTTTGCATAGACAATGACCTTGTCCAGAAATTCAGATGGAACGGAAGCAATATCCATACCGAAGAAATCTTTCAGCTGTCCGACAAACAGGGTGACAGCAATACCACAGGTAAATCCGGTTGTGATCGTGTAAGGAATGTATTTGATCAGAGAACCGAAACGGCAGATTCCCATGATGACAAGGATAATGCCGGCGAGGATGGTTGCGACGATCAGACCGTCGGTTCCATAACTGGCAACAATTCCGTAAATAATAACAACGAATGCAGCGGTCGGTCCGCCAATCTGTACACGGCTCCCTCCGAAGAAAGAGATAAAGAAACCGGCAATGATCGCGGTGTAAAGTCCCTGCTCTGGTCCGACACCGGAAGCAATTGCGAGTGCGATTGAGAGGGGAAGAGCAATAATGGCAACGATGATACCAGAAATGATATCCTTGATCAGCTGTTTTTTGGTGTAGCTCTTCATGACGTCAAAAAGTTTTGGTCTTAATTCGTTCATGTGAGATAAAATCCTTTCGATAAAATAAGTATAAAAAGTATTAAAAATATATAAACACAAGACAAAATCTTAACATTTATTAAGATGTGTTTCAATAAAGTTAACAGATGTTTCTATTATAGTACACAAGAAAAATGTTAAAAAAATATCAATCAACTATTGAAAAGTGAAAACAAGGGGATTATAATAGAACTATCAGATTTTTGTGAATATAAAAGGAGGATTTTTATCATGGCAAGAAAAGTTGTTTTAGCAGGAGCATGTCGTACAGCAATCGGTGTAATGGGCGGACAGTTTGCAAATACATCGGCTGTAGAACTTGGAACGATCGTAATCAAAGAAGCTCTCAAAAGAGCGGGCGTTTCTCCGGATCAGGTTGACGAAGTGTATATGGGAAATGTTATCCAGGCTGGCAACGGACAGAACCCGGCACGTCAGGCAGCTGTATATGCAGGAATCCCGAATGAAGTACCGGCAACAACTATCAACGTACTTTGTGGATCCGGTCTTCACTGTGTAAACCTTGCAGCGAAGCTGATCGCAGCTGGAGATGCAGATATCATCGTTGCAGGTGGTATGGAAAATATGACAATGGCTCCGTACATGTTGAGAAACGGACGTTATGGATATCGTATGGGAAATGCGACAATCGAAGATGCTATGATCAAGGATGGTCTGACCGATGCATTCCATAATTATCACATGGGAATCACAGCAGAAAATATCTGCGAACAGTGGGGACTTACAAGAGAAGAACTGGATGAATTTGCAGCATGGTCTCAGAACAAATGTGAAAAAGCAATGGCAGAAGGTAAATTTAAAGACGAGATTGTTCCGGTCGAAGTGAAGAAGAAAAAAGAAACGATTCTTGTAGATACAGATGAAGGTCCTCGTAAAGGAATCACAAAAGAAGGTCTTGCAAGACTTCGCCCGGCATTCAAGAAAGACGGTATGGTTACAGCAGGTAACGCATCCGGAATCAATGATGGTGCAGCTGCACTTATCGTTATGAGCGAAGAAAAAGCAAAAGAGCTTGGCGTAACACCTATGGCAACATGGATCGGCGGAGAACTCGCAGGATGTGATCCGGCAATCATGGGAATCGGACCGGTTTATTCAACACGTAAGGTTATGAAGAAGCTGGGAATGGAGATCGGAGATTTCGATCTGATCGAAGCAAATGAAGCATTTGCAGCACAGTCAGTAGCAGTTGGAAAGGATCTTGGATTTGATCTTAGCAAACTGAATGTCAATGGTGGAGCAATTGCTCTCGGACATCCGGTTGGATGCTCAGGTGCGAGAATCCTTGTAAGTCTGCTGTATGAGATGCAGAAAGAAGATGTACATACAGGTCTTGCAACACTTTGTGTTGGCGGTGGAATGGGCTGCTCTGCTGTAGTTAAGAGAGATTAGGGATAGAAAAAAAAGGGTGGATACTTTTTAAGTGTCTGCCTTTTTTGAATGATTTAGGTTGTGTTGACAAATTGGGCAAAAGATAATGCGTCTATTCTAGTTGTGCAAACCATTCCGATGAACCCCCTAAAGCGAGAATCGTGTTCAGCAGAGGCTTCCACGATTTTTGGGTTTCATCTCCATTGCACAAAAGACGAATAGACGCAATATCTTTTGCCCAATTTGTCCCTCGAAGCTATTGACATTATTAAATAAAAGCGTAGTAACTAAAAAAGTCTGGCGAGGTGTGCCAGACTTTTTTCTACGATGAGATATATGCGTTTTGCATGTTTTAGGGCTTTGAAAAAAATTAATATACCAGAGGTTTTTCTTCGCCGTTTAATACACGAAGAGCGCCTTGGGCGAGAGCGAGGAGTTCGTCTTCTCCCGGATAGACGGTGATTGGGGCGATGAATCCGACTTTTTCCTTGATCTCGGATGTTACATAATCGCTGTATGCGATACCGCCGGTGAGAAGGATCTGGTCTACTTTGCCGTTAAGTACGGCTGCCATGGCGCCGACTTCTTTGGCAACCTGGTAAGTGAATGCGTGGAATACACCGGCTGCTTCTTCGTCACCCTTTTCAAAGGCACGTTCTGCAACGTCGCGCATGTTGTTGGTTCCAAGGTATCCGTTGAGACCGCCTTTCCCGTTGATCTTTTTATATACTTCATCCTGTGTGTACTGACCGGAGAAACACATTTTTACGAGTGCGCCTGCCGGTACACCGCCGGAACGTTCCGGTGAGAAAGGTCCGTCTCCGTCAAGCGTGTTGTTGACATCGACAACTTTGCCATTTTTATGAGCACCGACAGATACACCGCCGCCCATATGTACAACGACCAGGTTCAGGGAGTCATAAGATACACTCTGTTCTTTGGCGTAGCGTTTGGCAACTGCTTTCTGGTTCAGTGCGTGGAAGATACTGATACGCGGAAGTTCCGGGATTCCGGAATATCTTGCAACAGGTTCCATCTCATCGACAACAACCGGGTCAACAATGTAAGAAGGAACTCCGATCTCATCACCGATTTCGCGGGCAAGGATGCCTCCAAGGTTCGATGCATGCTGTCCTTGCACACCTGCTTTTAAGTCAGCAAGAAGTGCGTCAGATACTGGATAGGTTCCACCTGGGATCGGTTTTAAAAGTCCGCCTCGTCCTACTACAACATTCAGAGATTTGATGTCGAAGCTGTTCTTTGCGAGAATATCTACGATCAGTTCTTTACGGAAATCTTTCTGGTCAACGATGGTTGCATATTTTGCAATCTCTTCGGTGGAATGACGGAGTGTTTCTTCGAATAACAAAGTTTCGTCTTCGTACACACCGATCTTGGTAGAAGTAGATCCCGGGTTGATTACTAAAATTTTATAGCTCATAAAAAGATCCTCCTTAGTCTGTGATCGATCCTGCGATTACGGTCGCAAGAGCGATAGAATTCAGTTTTGTCTGGAAATCATCAGAACGTGATGTAAGTACAACCGGAGCGCTTGTTCCGACAAGTACGTTACCGATCTTGACCTTTGCAGTGCGGACAAGAATCTTATATGTGATATTTCCTGCATCGATATTCGGGAAGAGGAGAATATCAGCATGTCCGGCTACTGGATTAGTCACACCTTTGTGAACAGCTGCTTCCGGATCGATCGCAAGATCCATGGAAAGTGGTCCGTAGATCTGGCATCCTTTGAAATCGCCACTCTCGTACATCTTGGTGAGATTATCGGCATCGACTGTTGGTTGCATCTTTGGATTCACTGTTTCAACTGCACACAGAGGAGCAACCTTCGGGCATTCGATGCCACATGCATGTGCGACTTCTACTGCATTGTTGATGATATTGACTTTATCTGCAAGGGTTGGATATGTATTGAAAGCTACGTCTGTGAAGAACAGAAGACGGTTAATGCCTTCAATCTCAAATACGCATACATGAGACAGCATCTTTCCGGTACGAAGTCCGACTTCTTTATTCAATACGCTCTTTAAGAATGTCTTTGTTTCAAGCAATCCTTTTAAAAGGATATCAGCTTTGCCGTTGTGTACAAGCTCAACAGCCTTTAATGCAGCTGCTTCGGTATCAGGCTCATTGATGATTTCGAAATCTGTCAGATCCATATCAATAGAAGCGGCAATCTCGCGGATCTTGGCTTCATCACCGACAAGGATGGCTGTTGCGATATTTTGCTCTTTTGCAGCTTTGACAGCCTGCAGTACCGGCTCATCCTGTGCGTTGGAAACAGAGACTTTCTTTAAGGTTTTTTGATTTGCTTTTGAGATTAATTCTTCAAAACTTTTGCTCATTTTCACACCTTCTCATTCATAATTTAATTATAGTATTCTGGTTGAATAATTTTTAACAATCTTAAGTGTAGCACCATATCTGGGAAAGGTCAATATAAAAGTGGTGTGTTGGAAATGACGAATAATGCAGATGTATTGTGAAAAAATGTTGGTGAAAATGTTAAAAGAAAATTAAATGATAAAAAATGATTGATAAATATTTGACAGAACGGGAAATGGGTAGTATATTAAAAAAAGAGGACAAAAAAGTCCCTTGCGAAAATCTTAAAAACGGAAAGTAAAACAGTATATATCTAATAAGAAGTGATACTTACCATTAAGATGTAAAAGGAGGAAAAAGTGATGGCAAAGAAAATCGTGTTAGCAGGTGCGTGTCGTACAGCAATCGGAAGTATGGGTGGAGCTCTTTCTACAACTCCGGCACCGGAATTAGGATCTATCGTTATCAAAGAAGCTTTAAATAGAGCAGGTGTTGCTCCGGAACAGGTTGATCATGTATATATGGGTTGTGTAATCCAGGCAGGTCTTGGACAGAACGTTGCACGTCAGGCTTCTTTAAAAGCAGGTCTTCCGGTCGAGACACCGGCAGTTACGGTTAACGTTGTTTGCGGATCCGGACTTAACTGTGTGAACATGGCTGCACAGATGATCCAGGCAGGAGATGCTGATATCGTTGTAGCAGGCGGTATGGAAAATATGTCTATGGCTCCATATGCACTGAAAAACGCACGTTATGGATACAGAATGGGTAATGCACCGATGATCGATACAATGGTAAATGACGCACTTTGGGATGCATTCAATGACTATCACATGGGAATCACTGCTGAGAATGTAGCAGAACAGTGGGGACTCACAAGAGAACAGCTTGATGAATTTGCAGCAGCAAGCCAGCAGAAAGCCTGCGCAGCAATCGAAGCAGGAAAATTCAAAGATGAGATTGTTCCTGTAGAAGTGAAGAAGAAAAAAGAAACCATCGTAGTTGATACAGATGAAGGACCGCGTCCGGGAACAACAGCAGAAGGAATCGCAAGACTTCGTCCGGCATTCAAAAAAGATGGTATTGTAACAGCAGCAAATGCTTCCAGCATCAATGACGGAGCAGCAGCAATCGTTGTTATGAGTGAAGAAAAAGCAAAAGAGCTCGGCGTTACACCGATGGCAACATGGGTAGCAGGAGCACTCGGCGGAGTAGATCCATCTATCATGGGTGTCGGACCGGTTGCAGCTACGAATAAAGTAATGGCTAAGACAGGGCTTTCTGTAGATGATATGGATCTGATCGAAGCAAACGAAGCTTTCGCAGCACAGTCACTTGCAGTAGCACATGATCTGAAATTCGACATGGATAAAGTAAATGTAAACGGTGGAGCAATTGCTCTCGGACATCCAGTAGGAGCTTCAGGATGCCGTATCCTTGTTACACTTCTTCATGAGATGCAGAAACGTGATGCAAAGAAAGGTCTTGCAACACTTTGTATCGGTGGCGGAATGGGATGCGCTACAATCGTAGAACGTGATTAATAAACCAGATCAAAAGGAGATGTTGATGATGGAATTTATTACATATGAAGTAGAAGGACAGGTTGGAATTATTACCATTAACCGTCCAAAGGCACTGAACGCACTGAATAGTGCAGTTCTTGATGAACTTGATGCAACGATCGACGGTGTTGATCTTGATGCAGTCAGATGCCTGATCCTTACAGGAGCAGGAGAAAAATCTTTTGTAGCCGGTGCAGATATCGCTGAGATGAGTACTCTTACAAAAGAAGAGGGAGAAGCTTTTGGAAAGAAAGGAAATGATATTTTCCGTAAGATCGAAACACTTCCGATTCCGGTAATCGCAGCAGTTAATGGATTCGCTCTTGGTGGCGGATGTGAAATCTCCATGAGCTGTGATATCCGTATCTGTTCAGACAATGCAGTATTCGGACAGCCGGAGGTTGGCCTTGGAATTACACCTGGATTTGGTGGAACACAGAGACTTGCAAGACTTGTCGGACCTGGTATGGCAAAGCAGATGATCTACACTGCAAGAAATATCAAAGCTGACGAAGCTTACAGAATCGGTCTTGTAAATGCCGTATATCCGCAGGAAGAACTGATGCCGGCAGCAAAGAAGATGGCAGCAGGCATTGCAAAGAATGCACCGATCGCAGTAAGACACTGCAAACAGGCAATCAATGAAGGTCTTGAAAAGGGAATGGATGAGGCAATCGTAGTAGAAGAAAAACTCTTCGGCGGATGCTTTGAATCCTACGACCAGAAAGAAGGAATGGCAGCATTCCTTGAAAAGAGAAAAGTAGAAGCTTTCCTTAATAAATAAGTTCGTTTAATAAAGGGGAGAATTAACTCTCCCCTGGAAAATTAAATTTATAAAATGGAGGTAATTTCAATGAAAGTAGGAATTATTGGCGCAGGAACAATGGGACAGGGCATTGCAAAGGCATTTGCTCAGGTAGATGGATATGAAGTAGCACTCTGTGACATCAAACAGGAATGGGCAGAAGGCGGAAAAGCTAAAATCGCTAAAGGCTATGACAGACTTGTTCAGAAAGGAAAATTAACTCAGGAAGCAGTTGATGCAATTCTTGCAAAAATTACTCCGGGACTCAAAGAAGATCTCTGCGCAGATTGTGATCTGATCGTAGAAGCAGCATTTGAGAACATGGAAGTTAAGAAAACTACATTCAGTGAACTTGATAAGATCGCAAAACCTGAATGCATTTTTGCATCAAATACCTCCAGCCTTTCTATCACAGAAATCGGCAACGGACTTACCCGTCCAATGATCGGTATGCATTTCTTCAACCCGGCAGACCGTATGAAATTAGTAGAAGTGATCGCAGGCGTAAATACACCGGCTGAAACTGTAGATGCAATCAAGAAGATCGCAGAAGAAATCGGAAAGACACCTGTACAGGTTAATGAAGCAGCAGGTTTCGTAGTAAACCGTATCCTTGTTCCGATGATCAATGAAGCAGCTTTCATCAAGATGGAAGGTGTATCTGATATCGCAGGAATCGATGCGGCAATGAAGCTTGGTGCAAACCATCCAATGGGACCTCTGGAGCTTGGTGATTTCATCGGACTTGATATCTGCCTTGCTATCATGGATGTACTTTATGCAGAAACAGGCGACAGCAAATATCGTGCATGTCCGCTGCTTCGTAAGATGGTTCGTGGTGGAAACCTTGGAGTTAAGAGCGGAAAAGGATTCTATGTATACAATGCAGACCGCACAAAAACTCCGGTTGATGCACAGTAATGGATGTTCTAAATAAAGACATGGAGGAAGAATAAATGGATTTCGGATTAGATAAGAAACACGAAATGGCGAGAACTCTGTTTAAAGAATTCGCAGAAAACGAAGTAAAACCACTTGCACAGGAAGTGGACGAGACAGAAGTTTTCCCAAGAGCAACAGTTGAAAAAATGGCGAAATATGGATTTCTTGGTATTCCGGTACCGAAGGAATACGAGGGACAGGGATGCGATCCACTGACATACGTAATGTGTGTAGAAGAACTTGCAAAGGTTTGTGCCACAACATCTGTAATCGTATCTGCGCATACCTCTCTTTGTATAGACCCGATCCTGACATACGGAACACCGGAGCAGAAAGCAAAATACGTTCCGGATCTTGCATCAGGAAGAAAGCTTGGAGCTTTCGGCCTTACAGAACCTGGGGCAGGTACAGATGCACAGGGACAGCAGACTAAGGCTGTTCTTGACGGAGATGAATGGGTATTAAACGGATCAAAATGCTTTATCACAAACGGTAAAGAAGCAGATGTTTACATCATTATCGCCGTAACAGGTATTGTTGAAAAACGTGGCAGAAAGATGAAAGAGATTTCTGCATTCATCGTAGAGAAAGACACTCCGGGATTCACATTCGGAACCAAAGAGAAGAAGATGGGTATCCGTGGATCTTCAACATACGAGCTTATTTTTGAAGACTGCCGTATTCCAAAAGAAAATCTCCTTGGAGCACAGGGCAAGGGCTTCGGCATCGCCATGCATACTCTGGATGGCGGACGTATCGGTATTGCCGCTCAGGCACTTGGAATCGCTGAAGGTGCACTTGACAGAACAATCGCATATGTAAAAGAAAGAAAACAGTTCGGACGCACGATTGGCCAGTTCCAGAATACACAGTTCCAGCTTGCAGATATGGCTACAAAGGTAGAGGCTGCAAAGATGATGGTATACAAAGCTGCCATGGCAAAAGCTACAAAGAAAGTTTACTCTGTCGAAGCTGCACAGGCTAAGCTTTATGCAGCAGAAGTAGCGATGGAAGTTACCACAAAGGCTGTTCAGTTACATGGTGGATACGGATACATCAGAGAATACGATGTAGAACGTATGATGCGTGACGCAAAGATTACAGAAATCTACGAAGGAACTTCAGAAGTTCAGCGTATGGTTATTTCTGGAAACTTATTGAAATAGGAGGTACGAATCGTGAAGATAGTTGTTTGTATAAAACAGGTACCGGATACAAAAGGCGGAGTTCAGTTTAATCCGGACGGTACACTTAACAGAGCTGCAATGCTTGCAATTATGAACCCGGATGACAAAGCAGGTCTTGAGGCCGCACTTAGATTAAAAGACCAGTATGGAGCAGAAGTAACTGTACTTACAATGGGACTTCCAAAAGCAGCCGATGTGCTTCGTGAAGCACTTGCAATGGGAGCTGATAAGGCAATTCTTGTAACAGACAGAGTACTTGGAGGAGCTGATACATGGGCTACATCAAGCACCATCGCAGCAGCACTCCGTAAACTCGATTATGACCTGATCATCACAGGACGTCAGGCAATCGATGGTGATACAGCACAGGTTGGACCGCAGATTTCCGAACATCTGGACATCCCGGTAATCTCTTATGCACAGGATATCAAAGTAGAAGGCGACAGCGTGATCGTACAGCGTCAGTTCGAAGACAGATATCATGTACTGAAAGCAAAAATGCCTTGCCTTATCACTGCACTTTCAGAATTAAATGAACCACGTTATATGACACCAGGCGGAATCTTCGATGCTTGTGATGCTGAGATCACAACATGGGGAAGAGCAGATCTTACTACCCTGGATGATGCAAATATCGGTCTGAAGGGATCACCTACAAAGATCGCAAAAGCATCTGACAAAGTAAGAAAAGGGGCAGGAGAAAAAGTTACTCTTGATCCGGAAGAAGCAGTATCTTACCTGATGGGAAAATTAACAGAGAAACATATCATTTAATAAGAAGGAAAAGTGGTGAATATCATGAACTTAGAAGAATATAAGGGAGTATATGTCTTTGCTGAACAGGTAGACAACAAACTGAGCGGAATCGCATTTGAACTTCTTGGAAAAGCAAAAGACCTTGCAGCAGACTTAAATGCAGAAGTAGCAGCCGTTCTGATCGGTTCTGACGTAAAAGGACTTGCAGATGAGCTTGCAGCATACGGAGCAGATAAAGTAATCGTAGTAGATGATCCGGAACTGAAAGAATATAGAACAGAGCCATACGCACATGCACTGGCATCTGTTATCGAAAAATATAAACCGGAGATCATGTTAGTCGGCGCAACTGCAATCGGACGTGATCTTGGTCCTAGAGTATCCGCAAGAGTACAGACAGGTCTTACAGCAGACTGTACACAGCTTGAGATCGGTGATTTCCCGATCAATCCGGTAGCAGGAAAAGAGCAGAAGCACAATCAGCTTCTTATGACTCGTCCGGCATTTGGCGGAAATACAATCGCTACCATCGCATGCCCGGATAACCGCCCGCAGATGGCAACCGTTCGTCCTGGTGTTATGCAGAAGATTGCTAAGATTGAAGGCGCAAAAGCCAATGTTGAAGAGTTTAATCCTGGATTCACACCGGATAACAAATATGTTGAGATCATGGAAGTTGTTAAATCTGTATCTGAGACTGTTGATATCATGGATGCCAAGATTCTTGTATCCGGTGGACGTGGAGTCGGAAGTGCAGAAAACTTCAAGATCCTGGAAGATCTTGCAGAAGCACTCGGCGGAGAAGTAAGCTGCTCACGTGCAGTTGTAGATAATGGCTGGAAACCAAAAGATCTTCAGGTAGGACAGACAGGAAAGACAGTTCGTCCTCAGGTATATTTTGCAATCGGTATTTCTGGAGCGATCCAGCATGTAGCAGGTATGGAAGAATCTGATCTGATCATTGCAATCAACAAAGATGAGACAGCTCCGATCTTTGATGTAGCTGACTATGGTATCGTTGGAGATCTGAATAAGATCGTACCAGAACTTACCAAACAGATCAAAGAAGCAGTTGCTGCTAAAAAATAAAGAATAGCTGGTAAAACAAAGATGGTGTCGCAAAGAAGCGGCACCATTTTTTTGTATACAAATCGAATAGAAGTTAGCCTGCTCTATTTTCGTGCGGAAAGCTTGTGCGTCTGGGGGATATTATGGTATACTTTATAAGATATAGACTTTGTAGTTATAGCTTAAGTAGGAGTGTGAATAAATGGCACAAAGAATTAAAAGCAGACGAAGGAAGGCTGTAAAAAAGCAGGCGGTTCATTATTTTGATTACAGTCTTCTGGCGATTATTATATTTCTGATGTGTTTTGGACTGGTAATGCTATACAGTATCAGTTCCTATGAAGCACGAACGGAATACGGAGATGGGATGTACTTCCTGAAAAGGCAGGGTCTCATCGGACTTGGAAGTATTGTTGCGATGATGTGGGTTTCTCGCCTGGATTATCATATGTTTTCCAAATATGCAGCAATGAGCTACTGGGGATCCATGCTTCTTCTTGCACTTGTTAAATTTACACCACTTGGTATTGAGGTAAATGGTGCACGAAGATGGTTCCGGCTTCCGGCTAACCAGTCATTCCAGCCGGCAGAGATTATGAAGATCGCTGTGATCATATTTATCCCATACCTGATCTGCAGAATGGGGAATAAAGTACACACCCTGAAAGGATCGCTGGGAGTTGTGGAGTGGGGAGGTTTGGCAGCACTGGGAGTTTATGTGCTGACTGATAATCTAAGCTCTGCGATCATTGTAATGGGAATTTCCTGCTGTATCCTTTTTGTCGTACATAAGAAGCAGAAGATTTTTCTGTGGATTGCAGGCGGCGGGCTGGCTGTTTTTGTGGCGGGATCATATATCCTCGGAAGACTTCTTGAGAACAGCACCAGCTTCCGACTCAGACGTATCATTGCCTGGCTGAACCCGGAAAAATATGCGTCAACGATTTCTTTCCAGACGGTACAGGGACTATATGCGATTGGATCAGGTGGCTTTTTTGGGAAAGGACTGGGAAATGGTGTGCAAAAGACGGTAATACCGGAAGTGCAGAACGACATGATCCTGTCAGCAATCTGTGAAGAGCTTGGGGTATTTGGAGCGATCATTATCCTGGTTTTGTTCGGTCTTCTGATCTACAGACTGCTTTTTATTGCACAGAACGCACCTGATCTGTATGGAGCACTGATCATGACAGGGATTATGTCACATATCGCGATCCAGGTAATTCTCAATGTTATGGTAGTTACGAACATGATGCCGAATACCGGAATTACATTGCCTTTTATCAGTTATGGTGGTACATCCATCCTGTTCCTGATGATAGAGATGGGAATGGCACTTGGAATTTCTAGAAGAATTAAACTGGAAGGGTAAAAAAAGCTTTTTTTTCAAAGAAAAGTGTGATATGATGTTATAAGTGGTAATGAAAACCACGTATAATGGATGCAAATGACACGTTTCGGAGGTTTGGATTATGAGTTATAAAGTGATTGTGGACAGCTGTGGAGAATTGACAGCAGAGATGAAAGCTTCAGGTCGGTTTGAGACAGCATCACTGGGACTGGAGGTTGGAGATTGTCATATAATTGATGATGAATCTTTCAATCAGGCTGAATTTTTGAAGAACGTAGCTGAATGCCCGACATGTCCAAAGTCAAGTTGTCCGTCTCCGGAGACATTTATGGAAGGATATCACTGTGATGCGGAGCATGTATATGCTGTTACGTTGTCTTCTGAACTGAGCGGTTCTTATAACAGTGCCGTACTGGGCAAGAATTTATATGAAGAAGAATATGGTGAGAAAGATATTTATGTGTTCAACTCAAAATCTGCATCAGTAGGACAGACGCTCATCGGGATGAAGATTGCGCAGTGTGAAGAGCGGGGCATGACATTCAAGGAAGTGGTAGCTGCTGTAGAAGCATATATTGAAGAGCAGCACACATATTTTGTTCTTGAGACGCTTGAGACTCTTCGTAAGAATGGAAGACTTACAGGATTAAAAGCAATTGCGGCAACAGTACTGAATATTAAGCCGGTGATGGGGGCTACTCCGAAGGGCGAGATTTGTCAGTTGGGTCAGGCGCGCGGAATTAAAAAAGCACTTAAGAATATGGTGGATTGTGTGATCGCAGATCTGAAAGATCCGGAGAGCAAGGTACTTGCAATTTCGCATTGTAACTGCCCGCAGAGAGCACAGGATGTGAAGAAGATGCTGGAAGAACGTGTGAAATTAAAAGACATTATCATTCTGGATACCAGAGGTGTCAGTAGCATGTATGCGAATGATGGCGGAGTAATTATTGCAGTATAGCTTGTATCAATCGTAAAAGTGTGATAAAATATACTGGTTAGATGATTGCGAAGGAGACTTGCAGATATGAGTCAGAAAAAAGTAGATTATTATAAACAGGCAAAAGCGAACAGAAAGCGTGAAGAAAAAAAGAAAAACTTGCGAAAAGCTTTTGATTATACGATCCTTGGGCTGATTGCACTTGCAATCGTTGTCTGGATTGGATGGTCCGCTTATGATATGTATGAATCAAAGCAGCCAAGAGCAGTAGCAGAAGTTGATTATTCTGCTGTAAATGATTATGTCCAGTCACTTAACACTGCTGAGTAGATGAAAAGAAGAAAGTGGAGAGATGGTTCCATTGTGGAACGGTTTCTCCACTTTTTTTATGCACTGTGTGGGGAATGGAGTATAAAACGCTCCACTTTTCACCACAAAATGAATGAAAAATGGGAAAAAATATGATTTATCGGACTTTTTTCAGAATGGATAAATTCGAAAAAGTGCTTGAAAAGGGCGGAAAAGTGGGGTACAATGGATACAAGTGGTAGAAAGTGGAGCGAAGTGGAGCAAAGTGGCATGGAAAGTGGCAGACCACTTTGAAAGAAGGTGATCCTATGTTGACTGGAGAATTTAATCATAGTATTGATTCAAAAGGCAGGCTGATTATTCCTTCCAAATTACGAGAGAGTCTGGGAGAACATTTCGTAATTACGAAAGGGATGGACGGCTGCTTATTTCTGTATCCGGACAATGAATGGAAAGCCTTTGAAGAGAAGCTTAGAACCTTACCGCTTACAAACAAAAAAGCCAGAGACTTTAAGCGTTTCTTTCTTGGAAGTGCTACGGAAGGAGAACTTGACAAACAAGGGAGAGTTTTGATATCTTCTTCTCTTCGCGCTTATGCAGATCTTGAAAAAGAGGTTGTTCTAGCAGGTGTGCTGGACAAGGTCGAGATCTGGAGTAAAGAGGCGTGGGAAGCGCGTACAGCTGATGTTGAGGAAAATATCGAGGACATTGCAAGTGACATGGAAGATTTGGGACTTAGCATCTAAATAGATCTTTTAATTAGGAGGACACCATGGCATTTAAGCATAAATCAGTATTACTGGATGAGACAATCGAAGGACTGAACATCAAGCCGGACGGTATTTATGTTGATGGCACACTTGGAGGAGGCGGACATGCATATGAAGTATGTCGGCGTTTAAACAACAAGGGGAGTTTTATAGGAATAGACCAGGATGCGGCGGCGATTGAAGCGGCAGGCACCCGATTAAGCGACTTCGGGGAGAGAGTTACAATAATCAGGAGCAATTATTGTGATATGAAGTCGAGGCTCCATGAGAAAGGAATTGACAAGGTCGATGGAATTGTACTCGATCTGGGCGTATCATCTTATCAGTTAGATACGGCAGATCGTGGTTTTTCCTATCGCGTAGATGCGCCTTTGGATATGAGGATGGACACACGTCAGACTTTATCTGCAAAGGAGATTGTCAATGGCTACAGTGAGATGGACCTTTTTCGGATCATTCGCGACTATGGTGAGGACAAATTTGCGAAGAATATAGCAAAACATATTGTTATGGCAAGAGAGAAAGGTCCTATTGAAACAACCGGGCAGCTGGCAGAGATTATCAGACAGTCTATACCGATGAAGTTTCAGAAGATGTCGGGGCATCCGGCAAAAAGAACCTTTCAGGCAATCCGGATTGAATGTAACCGGGAACTGGAGGTGCTCAGGGATTCACTTGACGATATGATCGATATTTTAAATCCGGGAGGAAGGATATGCATCATCACGTTCCATTCCCTGGAGGACAGAATTGTCAAAGGAATTTTTAAAAAGAATGAGAATCCATGCACGTGTCCGAGTACTTTCCCGGTATGTGTGTGTGGAAAAGTTTCCAAAGGAAAAGTCATTACGAAAAAACCGATTCTTCCA
The DNA here is from genome assembly GCF_027663865.1 of Coprococcus sp. AF99-45. Taxonomy (NCBI): domain Bacteria; kingdom Bacillati; phylum Bacillota; class Clostridia; order Lachnospirales; family Lachnospiraceae; genus Coprococcus; species Coprococcus sp. AF99-45. The sequence continues at coordinate 142,180 of NZ_JAQDGZ010000002.1, read as the reverse complement.
AGTGAAGAAGAGATGGAAGTGAACAGTCGTTCTAAGAGTGCGAAGCTGCGTATCTTTGAGCGCGTATAGAATTTGAAAGGGTGGTGCTGTATGGCAAAATACAGTCATAGAATACAGGCAGACAGACGTACAGTAACAAGCCGAGGAATGTACATATACGGAAATACAGTTCGCCAGGCAGAAGTCATGCCACAGCGACAAGAGGAACCAAGAAAAGAACATAAAAAGAAAAAACTGGACAGACAGATTTTGAAAAATCGAAGAAAAGCAATGCGGATGAATCCTGCATATGTGATGTTTCTTTCAATTGCGGCAGTGGCAGCGCTTGTAGTCTGTGTATGGTATCTGCAGGTACGTGCAGAGCTTACAAGCCGGACAGAGCATATTACCGAGCTGCAGCAGGAACTGGCAGATGCAAAAGAAGAGAATACAACTAGATATAACGTAGTAATGGATTCTGTGAATCTGGAAGAAGTAAGAGACCGTGCAATCAATGATCTGGGTATGGGATATGCGACTTCGGATCAGATCATTGAATATCAGAACCCGGTTAATGATTATGTAAAACAGTACGAAAGTATTCCGAAAAGCGGAGTGCTTGGACAGACAACAGATAAATAGGTTTATGAACAAAGGTGAATAACATGTCAAAAAGAAGAAAAAGAAAGCCTTCCGTTCTGAGGCATAAATTCACGGTTGGAATGCAGAAAAAGCTGGTAATGCTCTTTATAGCGATATTACTGGCTTTTGTTATTCTTGTCGGAAGAATTACCTATATCAATGCCTCGTCAGGAGAAGATTATACCAAGACAGTACTGGATCAGCAGCAGTATATGAGTCAGTCGATTCCGTTCAAGCGTGGAGATATTGTAGATACAAACGGCACAAAGCTTGCGACAAGTGAGCGTGTATACAATGTGATTCTGGATGCAAAGGTCTTACTTTCAGACGAGACAAAAAAAGCTGAAAACATAGCAGCTACGAAAAAAGCGCTGAAAAGTTATTTTCAGATCAAGGCATCGGCAGTGGATGCAATTATCGCGGACAGTCCGGACAGTCGATACAATATTCTGAAAAAAGGAATTTCCTACGATGATGCGAAGGCATTTGAAGCGGCAGAGAAGAAAAATTCCAAGATCAAAGGAATCTGGCTGGAAGAGGATTATGTCAGAAAATATCCATATAATACACTTGCCTGCGATGTCCTGGGATTCAGCGTATCGGGGAATGTGGGAGCAAGCGGACTGGAAGCATCCTATAATTCAACGTTGAATGGAACGGATGGACGCAGATATGGTTATCAGAATGAAGACTCGGCAATTGAAAACACGGTGAAAGAGCCGATAAATGGAAATACGATCGTAACAACGATTGATGCGAACCTGCAGTCTATCGTGGAAAAGCATCTGGAAGAGTTTAACCAGGCGCACACAGATGAAGCGCAGGAGGGGATGGGATTTAAAAACGGAGCTGTGATCATGATGAACCCGAATACCGGAGAAGTTCTGGCAATGGCTTCCTCACCTACCTATGATCTGAATAATCCGAGAGATCTATCCAAGTATTATACAGAGGAAGAAATAACCGGAATGAGCAGTGACGATAAGATCGATGTTCTGAATGAACTCTGGAGAAACTTCTGCGTGAGCGATACTTTTGAGCCGGGATCTACGATCAAACCATTTACGGTTGCAACAGGTCTGGAGATTGGTGCACTGAAAGGCGATGAGATCTATTACTGCGGTGGTTCCCTTCAGATCGATGAATGGGAGATTAAATGTATCTCTTATGATAATGGTGGACACGGGCAGCAGAATCTGACACAGGTTATGGAAAATTCATGTAACGTTGCCCTGATGCAGATTGGTCTGGCAATCGGACCGGAAGAATTCTGTAAGTACCAGAGTATTTTTGGATTCGGTCAGTATACGGGAATTGATCTTCCGGGTGAGGCGGTTGGTATTTTGCAGTCACCGGATGGAATGATCAAAACGGATCTTGCAACCAACTCTTTCGGACAGAATTTTAACGTAACTATGCTTCAACTTGCGACAGGATTCTGTTCTCTGATCAATGGTGGCGATTATTATGAACCGCATCTTGTAAAAGCCATTCAGGATGAGAACGGAAATGTGATCCAGACTATTGATCCGGTGTTGGAGAAGAAGACAATTTCTAAAGAAACTTCTGATAAACTGAAAAGTTATATGTACAGTGTTGTTCAGAACGGTAGTGGTAGATATGCACAGGTAGAAGGATATGATATCGGTGGTAAGACCGGTACAGCGGAAAAATTGCCCCGTGGAGAGAATAAGAACGTGGTATCCTTTATCGGATATGCACCGCAGGAGAATCCGGAAATTATGATTTATGTAGTCATCGATGAACCGAATGCTCCGGATCAGTCAGCGACCAGCAGCCTGATCTCGCAGCTCGCTTCTGATATTATGGCAGAAGCATTTCCGTATTTGAATATTACAAAGGCTCCGGCTGAGTAATTTGGGTATAACCCCGGAAGACAGATCATACAGTAATAGTAAGAATCTGTTTTTCGGGGTTTTTATGCGGAATAAGACTTATAATAAAAAGAAAATGCTGGTAGTATTTTTAAGCGCGCTTCTGATGATTTTTTTTCTGATCGCAAGACTGGTGTATTTGATGATATTTGATGCTGCGTATTATCAACAGAAAGCAAAAACGCTGCACGAAAGAGAGAGGGAGATCAAGGCGGCAAGGGGAGAGATCATTGACAGAAATGGCAAAGTCCTTGCGACCAATAAAGCGGTGTGTACCATATCTGTTATCCATAGTCAGATAACAGATCCGGAGAGAGTGATCCAGGTTCTTGCCGATGAGCTGGGAATAGAGAAAGAAATGATTCGGAAAAGAGTCGAAAAAGTTTCTTCTAGAGAAAAAATAAAGACAAATGTGGAGAAAGAGACCGGGGACCGGATTCGTGCATATGAACTGGACGGGGTGAAGGTAGATGAGGATTTTAAACGGTACTATCCGTATGGCAATCTGGCTTCAAAGGTTCTTGGATTTACCGGTGGAGACAATCAGGGAATCATTGGACTGGAAGTAAAGTATGAAAATTATCTGAAAGGTGTGAACGGAATGATTCTGACAACAACTGATGCCAGAGGGATTGAGCTTGCGGATACGTTGGAAGACAGAGTAGAACCGGTTTCCGGAGACACTCTGCAGGTAAGCCTGGACTATAATATCCAGGAATATGCACAGCAGGCTGCGGAAAAAGTAATGGAAGAAAAACAGGCAGATGCAGTTGTGATTTTGATCCTGAATCCAAAAACAGGGGAAATCTATGCCTGCGTCAATGCTCCAGAGTTTGATCTGAATGCCCCGTTTACATTACCAGAGGGAACAGATGCCGCTTTGAATGATGAAGAAAAACAGGCAATGCTGAATCAGATGTGGCGGAACAGGAGTATCAATGATACTTATGAACCAGGATCGATCTTTAAGGTATTTACTGCTTCGGCGGCGTTGGAAGAGGGAGTGGTCAAAGAAGAAGATACTTTTTACTGTCCTGGATACAAGCTTGTGGAAGACCGCCGGATCCGGTGTGCGAGGACGACTGGACATGGATCCGAGACGTTTGTACAGGGGGTGCAGAATTCCTGTAATCCGGTTTTTATTGAAGTAGGGATGCGGCTTGGAACAGAGAATTTTTATAAATATTTTGAAAAATTCGGATTGATGGGGAAGACAGGTGTAGATCTTCCGGGAGAGGCTGTAACGATCATGCACAAGAAGGAAAATGTAGGGCAGGTAGAGCTGGCAACGATGTCGTTTGGACAGTCTTTTCAGGTGACACCGATGCAGATGGCAACAACAGTATGTTCTCTGGTGAATGGGGGAAAAAGGATCACTCCTCATTTTGGCGTCGCCGTTTATGATGCGGAAAGTGGAGAGAAAGAAGAAACGATTTCTTATGGAAAAAGAAAACGGATTCTTTCTAAAGAAACGTCAGAAAAGATGAGAAAGATACTGGAAACGGTTGTGTCCGAGGGAGGAGGAAAAAAAGCACAGATCGAAGGATACCGGATCGGAGGAAAGACAGCGACCAGCCAGACGCTGCCAAGAAGTGCGAACCGTTATATAGGATCTTTTATCGGATTTGCACCTGCAGATGATCCGCAGGTAGCAGCAATGGCAATTATTTACAACCCACAGGGTATCTATTATGGCGGGACGATAGCAGCTCCGGTTGTGCGCGATATTTTCGACAATATTCTTCCCTATCTTGGAATCGAACGGGAAGAAAACCCGTGAAGCAGTTGAAAAAACAGGGCAGATACATTATACTAAAGCGTAGAATCTGTGCCTTTAAGGTAAGGGCTGATTTTGAAAACAAAAGAAAGACAGAGGTGTATTATGGATTTTACAATGGTCATACCGGTGCTGATCGCGTTTGTTCTCAGTGTGGCAGCAGGACCGGTGGTAATTCCTGTTTTAAGAAGACTCAAGATGGATCAGACAGAGAGAGAAGACGGGGTGAAGTCGCATCTTAAAAAAGCCGGAACGCCGACGATGGGAGGCGTGATGATCTTGTTTGCGATTGCGGTCACTTCGCTGATCTATGTAAGAGAGTATCCGAAGGTGATTCCGGTACTTTTTGTAACGATTGGATTCGGACTGGTCGGGTTCCTGGATGATTATCTGAAAGTTGTTCTTCACAGATCAGATGGACTGATGCCGATGCAGAAGATGGCACTCCAGATCGTGATTACAGCGATTTTTGCGTTTTACATCGTGAAAGTGGCAAAGATACCGCTTACCATGCTGATACCGTTTTCAGGTGGGAAATATCTGAACATCGGCTGGTTTGCCATTCCGGTACTTTTTATTGCAGTGATCGGTACCGTCAATGGTGTGAATTTTACAGATGGACTGGACGGGCTTGCATCCAGTGTAACAGTTCTTGTGGCAACTTTCTTTACAGTTGTTGCGATCGGAACAAAGAGTGGGATCGAACCGATTACCTGTGCAGTGGTAGGTGCGCTGCTGGGATTCTTATTATTCAACGTTTATCCGGCAAGCGTATTTATGGGCGACACCGGATCACTGGCTCTTGGGGGCTTTGTTGCTTCGACAGCATACATGCTCCAGATGCCATTATTCATTATCATCGTAGGACTGATCTATCTGGTAGAAGTTTTATCAGTTATGATCCAGGTAACATATTTTAAGAAAACAGGCGGAAAGCGTTTCTTTAAAATGGCGCCGATCCACCATCATTTTGAGCTGTGTGGATGGAGCGAGACACGGGTGGTTGCAGTTTTTTCAATTGTAACTGCAATTCTGTGCCTGGTTGCACTGCTGGCATTATAGGAGGCTTACAAAAATGGATTTACAAGGAAAGAAAGTGTTGGTATTCGGTGCGGGGATCAGTGGGATCGGATCCTGCGGATTATTGGAAAAAGAAGGGGCAGAGGTAATTCTGTATGATGGAAATGATAAAAAAGATGCCGAGGCAATGAAAGCACAGCTGGGTGAGGGAAGCAAAGTCCGCGTTGTTCTCGGAGCTTTTCCGGAAGAGGAGATGGAAAGTCTTGATCTGGTTGTAATGAGTCCGGGGGTGCCGACTGATCTGCCGGTTGTTCTGGCTATGAAAGAAAAAGGAATTCCTGTCTGGGGCGAGATTGAGCTTGCCTATGTATGTGGAAAAGGAGATGTGCTTGGAATTACCGGAACCAATGGGAAAACGACAACAACCTCTCTTTTAGGCGAGATTATGAAAAATGCCCGTGACAGCGTTTTTGTTGTGGGAAATATCGGTACACCATATACGAATGCCGCAGCAGATACCAGAGAAGATTCTGTGATCGTGGCAGAGCTTTCAAGCTTCCAGCTGGAGAGTATTCATACCTTCCATCCAAAGGTAAGCGCAGTTCTTAATATCACACCGGATCATCTGAACCGCCATCATACGATGGAAGCATATATTCGTGCAAAGATGAATATTGCGAAGAATCAGACACCAGAAGATATCTGCGTTCTCAATTATGAAGATGAAGAGACAAGAAAGATGGCAGATGAATTTCAGGCAAGTGTTCTATTTTTCAGCAGTAAGCATAAACTGGAACAGGGCATTTATCTTGACGGAGAAGATATTGTATACAAACCGGAAAAGGAGAAAGAAGGAACGGTCATCTGCAAGACCGGCGAATTACAGATCCTTGGCGTCCACAATTATGAGAATGTTATGGCAGCGGTTGCAATGGCAGCGGCTTACGGTGTAGATCTGGATGTGATCCGTAAGTCTGTACTTGCATTTAAGGGGGTTGAGCATCGTATTGAATATGTGGCAGAGAAGAACGGGGTTGTCTATTACAATGACTCTAAAGGAACGAATCCGGATGCGGCGATCAAGGGAATCCAGGCAATGAACCGCCCGACGATCCTGATTGGTGGTGGATATGATAAACAGTCCGATTTCCATGAATGGATCCAGAGCTTTGATGGAAAAGTCCGCTATCTGGTACTGATCGGTGCTACAAAAGAGCAGATTCAGAAAGAAGCAGCAGAGTGCGGATTTCATGACTGTATTTTAAAAGATACTTTCGAAGAAGCACTCGATACCTGTGTGGAGCTTGCAAGACCCGGAGATGCAGTTCTGCTGTCACCGGCATGTGCAAGCTGGGGAATGTTCCCGAACTATGAAGTGCGTGGGGAAGAATTCAAAAAATACGTGAATGCATTATAAAAGAAATAAAATAATTTCATATAATCTGTATCAAAGGGCGTGAAACAAAGTGGAGGAAAAAGGGAAAAAGGGGCGTATGGATTACACGCTTCTGTTGATTGTTGTTCTCCTGGTTGTGATTGGACTGGTGATCTTATACAGTACCAGTGCATATAACGGGCAGGTGAAATTTCATGATTCCTTTTACTATCTGAAAAAGCAGGCGTTTGCGACGGTGCTTGGAATTGTACTGATGCTGTTCGTGGCAGGGATGGATTACCACATCTGGCAGAGACTGGCAGTATTTGGTTATCTGGCAGCAGTTGCACTTTCGGTTGCGGTCATGTTGTTTGGCAGAGAAATTAACGGGTCCAAAAGATGGTTAGCTTTGGGCCCGTTTTCTTTTCAGCCATCAGAATTTGCGAAAGTTGCACTGATTCTTTTTCTGGCGGATCTTGTGACGAAGAACGTAAAAACAATCGGAAAAATGTGGACACTTTGCAGGATCATGTTCTGGATCCTTCCAATCGTGGGACTTGTGGGAGCGAGTAATTTAAGCACGGCGATCATTATTCTGGGAATCGGTGTGATCCTGATCTTTGTGGCAAGCCCGAAGTATGCGCAATTTGCCTTGATGGGAATTGCAGGCGCCTGCTTTATGGGGATTTTTCTTGCCCTTGAAAGCTATCGGCTGGAACGGCTTGCTATCTGGAGAAATCCGGAAAAATATGAAAAGGGTTATCAGACCCTGCAGGGGCTTTACGCGATTGGATCCGGAGGAGTATTCGGAGTCGGGATCGGAAACAGTGTACAGAAGCTGGGATTTGTACCTGAGGCACAGAATGATATGATCTTTTCAATTATTTGTGAAGAGCTTGGACTCGCAGGTGCTGGGATTATCGTTTTTCTGTTTCTGCTTCTGATCTGGCGCTTTTTCCTGATCGCATCTGGAAGCAGGGATCTTTTTGGTGCGCTGATCGCGACCGGAGCGATGGCACATATGATGATTCAGGTTATTTTAAATATTGCAGTTGTGACGAACACAATTCCGAATACGGGGATTACACTTCCTTTTATCAGTTATGGAGGAACATCGGTGATGTTTCTTTTAATTGAAATGGGACTTGTGCTAAGTGTGTCACAAGTGGTAGACTAAACAGGAGATATACAAAAGACGGAAGGAGGAAGATGCCTGATGGGATGATACAGAAAGAAAGGAAAAAGAGAATCATAAAGCAGGCTGCCATGAAAGCCATTCTGGTCATTATTTTGGTTTGCATAGCTATGATTACGTTTCTTTTACTCTTTCAAGTGCGGAAAATTGAAGTATCAGGAAATCAGTATCTTAGCAGACAGGAGATTGCAGACTGGGTGCAGGATGATAATTGGTCTTCCAATTCTCTGTATGTGATGATCAGGAACCACCTGATGAATCACGAGCTGCTTCCGGCAATGGAAGAGGCAAATGTGACGATGAAGAATCCGTGGACTGTGAAGGTGACGATCAAAGAGAAGCGTGTGGCCGGTTATATCGTGTCAGGTGATGAATGTATTTATTTTGACAAGGATGGTATCGTACTTGCAAAGACAAAGGAGCTGTGGGATGGAATCCCGTGCATTGAAGGGCTGGAAGTAAAGAAAGTACAGCTTTACAAAGAACTTCCGGTCAGCAAGGCGAACAAAAAAGCATTTGGGAACCTTCTGGATATGACGATGACACTGAAAAAATGTGATCTCGCGCCGGATAAGATTGTTTGTTCCGGTTCAGATCTGTATCTTTTTTTTGGAAACAAATGTGTCAATGTCGGGCACACGAATCTGGAAGAACGGATCATGCAGATATCGCCGATCCTTGAGAAGCTGGGAGATCAGGGAGGAACCCTGTATCTGGAAAATTTTAACACAGATAATATTACAATTACCTTCGAAAAAGATGTGATTCCGGACCTTGGAACATAATCTGTGTCAAGTGAATAAAAAAATAGGAAAATATACAAAATTCTATTGATATTTTTCGGAAAAAAATATATTATAGTCTTATGTATAACTAAGCGCATATTGACATTTAGGGTGTATAATATAATAAGGTGACGAAGGAGGAGAAACTCTTGTTAGAAATTAAAACAAATGAATCAGAAGCAGCAGCTAAAATAATTGTAGTCGGTGTAGGTGGCGGCGGAAACAATGCAGTCAACCGCATGATCGATGAACAGATTGCAGGTGTTGAATTTATCGCAATCAATACAGATAAACAGGCTCTTCAGTTATGTAAAGCTCCGACTCTTATGCAGATCGGAGACAAGCTTACAAAGGGTCTTGGTGCAGGGGCTAAACCGGAGATCGGTGAAAAAGCAGCTGAGGAAAGTGCCGAAGAGATCCAGTCAGCACTCAAGGGAGCTGATATGGTATTTGTTACCTGTGGTATGGGTGGCGGAACAGGAACAGGAGCAACTCCTGTTGTTGCGCGTATTGCCAAAGAGCAGGGAGCACTTACTGTTGGCGTTGTAACCAAGCCTTTCAAATTCGAATCCAAGACAAGAATGAACAACGCTCTTGCCGGAATCGAAAAATTAAAAGAAAATGTAGATACACTTATCGTTATCCCGAATGATAAGCTTCTTGAAATTGTAGACAGAAGAACAACTATGCCGGAAGCACTTAAGAAAGCTGATGAAGTTCTTCAGCAGGGTATCCAGGGTATCACAGACCTGATCAATGTACCTTCACTGATCAACCTTGACTTTGCCGATGTACAGACAGTTATGACTGATAAAGGAATTGCTCATATCGGTATCGGACAGGGCAAAGGTGATGACAAGGCTCTTGAAGCAGTTAAGCAGGCAGTTGCCAGCCCTCTGCTTGAGACAACCATCGCAGGTGCATCTCACGTTATCATCAACATTTCAGGTGACATCACACTTATGGATGCGAGTGATGCAGCAGAATATGTACAGGATCTTGCAGGTGAAGATGCAAACATCATCTTCGGTGCAATGTATGATGATTCCAAGTCAGATGAAGCAACTATCACAGTTATCGCAACAGGTCTTCACAATGTAGGTGGAACACAGAGCAAGCTTCAGTCAAGACTGGAACATAAAGCAGCTATGATGAACGGTGGATCTGGAATGGGAGCAAGCAATATTTCACGTCCACAGTTTAATCCGGGAGAATACAGCAATGTAGAAAGACCGGTATACGGAGGCAGACCGGTACAGCAACAGACTACACAGGTACCACCGCTTCAGAGTGCAAGAACTCCACAGAGCAAGGTGAAAGAGCAGTCTATCAAGATTCCGGATTTCTTTAAGAAATAAGAATGAAATAACAGGGAAGCAGTAAGAAATTACTGTTTCCCTGTTTTTCATAGTTTACTGTTCATAGCGTACCATTTCGCGTCGCAGTCTCTGCATAATTTTCTTTTCAAGTCTTGATATGTAAGACTGGGAGATTCCAAGAAGATCGGCCACTTCTTTCTGCGTTTTTTCTTCCCCGTCGGGGGTTCCGAGTCCGAATCGCATCTGCACGATTACCCGTTCCCTGTTTGAAAGCCGTCCGATGGCTTTCCCAAGAAGTTTGTGTTCTGCTTCGGTTTCCATATCACGATAAATAGTATCTTCTTCAGTTCCAAGAATATCGGAGAGAAGAAGCTCATTTCCATCCCAGTCAACATTGAGCGGTTCATCGATGGAGACCTCCAGTTTGGTCTTGTTATTCCGGCGCAGATACATGAGGATCTCGTTTTCAATACAACGGGAGGCATAGGTGGCAAGTTTGATATTTTTCTCTGGATTGAAGGTATTGATTGCTTTGATCAGTCCAATTGTGCCGATGGAGATCAGGTCTTCTACGCCTACACCGGTATTGTCAAATTTTTTCGCTATATATACAACCAGACGCAGGTTATGTTCAATAAGAAGCTTTTTTCCTTCTTCATCCTGCCCGCCTCCGAGAAGGGAAATGGCATGACCTTCTTCTTCACTGCTAAGTGGGAGCGGCAGGATATCTGTCCCTCCTATGTAATGGATTTCCTGCTTTTCCGGGAAGAAAACACTGCGGAAAGAGGGAATCATTTTCAATTTAAAACAATCTGAAACAGCAACTTTTATCATCATTATAATCCTCCTAACAATCTTCAGGATGCAATAGCATTTCATATTTTCCGTTTCCAAAATTCTTCTGTTCGGAAATACCGATCAGTGGAGAATGGATCAAAAATTCAGATTCTCCTGTTATTCTCATCTTCTTGACAGAAAAAACAGGAAGAATACTGGTCGTCTTCTGTATAGTCCGGTACGGGATGTACCGGAGTCTTCCAGGTGAGATTTGGGAAGAAATCTTCTGACAGGCGTCTTTGCTGATAATATGAACCGGCTTTCCGGTCAGTGGATCAGAAAGATGATTACCACTGTCCAGAAAGGCTTTCAGATGAAAATCTTTTCCATTTACAGTTAAAATCACATCAAAACTATGATCTTGTGATTTCCATAGTTTCTTTAGAAACAAAAGTCCATGATATAAAAGAAAAAAACCACAGATGCCAAGGGTGAAAAGAAAAGATATGATCCGGAAAAATTTTCCAAAATAAAGACGGAGCCAACTCATGATACCTCCAAGAAGAAAGCTTGCAAGATAGAGTAGAATCCATGCTTTGAAAAAAACGGGAAATGTCCGGATTTTCAATCCGATCACTGTCATACAGGAATTTACCAGGAAAAACAGCAGGATATAGCGGGTCCATACCGGGCATGGAAAAAATAAAATGGCACAGGTCAGTAGTGAACCGGTAAAGGAACCGGCAAGAAGACTTCCATAAGTGGCAGAACATGGAAATACTTTTTTTACTGCCAGAAGAATCAGAAAATCCATCATCATATTTTCCAGAAACAATACATCCAGATATACTTCATACTGCATAGTCTTATCCTTCTTTCTCTTTAGCTGCTAAATAGATTTGGTACTTAAGCATGCTTTATTATAGAAAAGATGTGTTTCAAATTTTGTCAGAAGATGGAAAAAACAGAATAATTTTATTCGACATGCTGAAATGCTGGATTTTTTTAAAGAATTGTCGAAAAAGACAGGAAAAGACCGGCGTTCCATGTCGGAAGCCGGTCTCTGGAAAGATAAGATCGGTATTTATCTGTCGTCACGATCCCATTTGTCAGCAAGATTCTGGATCTGTGACTCGAATTTTGCAAGATCTTTGTTTGCAAGACCTTCATTTTTAAGCACAACATCCATGAGGTGTTTGGCTGCCGCAACCACGCGGTTGAATGCAGTAAGAGCACGTGCTTTGGCCGGCTTTTCAACTGCTTTTTTCGGAAGCCTGATACCTTCAGAAAGGATGGTATCGGTTGCGAGATCAACACAGCCTCCGGAGTATGGTGCAAATGCCGGAATGCCGAAACGGTCTGTGATGGTAGCAGCGAAAGAATCTGTAACCGTATCCTCTCCATGTACAACAAAGATGTGGGATGGTTTTTCTTTGAATCCATCAATCCAGTTCAGAAGACCATTCATATCGGCATGTCCGCTGATCCCTGCAAGGACTTCAATACGGGCATTAACCTCTACATTTTCGCCAAAGAGCCGGACTGATTCCGGTTTGCTTTCGACAAGCTTGCGGCCAAGAGTGCCAACTGCCTGATAGCCTACGAAGAGGATCGTACATTCTTTTCTCCAGAGATTGTGTTTCAGATGATGGCGGATACGGCCGGCTTCACACATTCCGGAAGCAGAGATGATTACTTTTGGTTTGTCATTGAAGTTGATCATTTTAGATTCTTCACTGGTGATCGTGGTTTTCAGTCCCTGGAAAAGAAGAGGGTTGATTCCTTTACTTATCAGAGCCATTGCATCCTCATCAAAGCAGGACTGTACATTTTTCTGGAAAACGTTGGTTGCTTCGATCGCCAGAGGACTGTCTACATAAACTTCAAAATTCTGATATTCCGGCAAAAGATTATTTTCTTTGATCTCACGGATAAAGTATAAAAGCTCCTGGGTTCTTCCTACTGCGAAAGATGGAATGACTACATTTCCACCTTTGGCAAAGGTTTCGCGCAGGACTCTGGTAAGATCCTTAATATAATCCGGTTTTACAGTAGAATGGACCCGGTTTCCGTAGGTGGATTCGATGACAAGATAATCGGCTGCATCCACATGCTGCGGATCTTTGATGATCGGCTGGTCAATATTTCCGACATCTCCGGAAAATACGATTTTTTTGCTTACACCGTCTTCTGTGATCCAGACTTCAATGCAGGAAGAACCAAGCAGATGACCGACATCTGTGAAGCGGAGTTCGATTCCTTCACAGAGCTGGATCGTCTGGTTATAATCGATCGGCGCAAGAAGTGCAACTGCATTCATGGCGTCCTGTACAGTATAAAGTGGTTCATAAAGCGGAGCACCGGAACGAAGTGCCTTCCGGTTTCGCCATTCTGCTTCGGATTCCTGGATATGTGCACTGTCACGGAGCATAATGCTGCACAGATCAGAGGTGGCGAATGTACAGATGATTTCTCCTTTAAAACCATTTTTTACAAGCAGAGGAATCTTGCCGGAATGGTCAATGTGTGCATGCGTTAAGAGGATATAGTCGATCATGGAAGGATTGATCGGGATTTCCTGATTCTCATACAGATCAGGTCCCTGTTCCAGTCCACAGTCTATTAGAATATGTTTTCCACATGCTTCAAGATAATGGCAGCTTCCAGTTACTTCATGGGCGGCACCGATAAAAGTAAGTTTCATATACTCAACCCCTTTGCGTAAAAATTATTTTAGTATATTATACTATAATTTAAAGAAAAATGATAGAAAATCAGACAATATTACTAAGATGTATATTCTTTCAGAAGAGTATGGGAAAAGTCAAGGAGCGATATTTTTAATATTTTAGTGGGAATCGAATAAATAAAAACAGTTTTGAGAAAAATTTATACCAGTAAAGATTTGGAGGTTTATTGAGATGGTACTTAATAAAGTAGAAATCTGTGGTGTAAATACAGCAAAGCTTCCCCTGCTTAGCGACGGGGAAAAAGAGGTGCTTTTTGAGAAGATCAAAGCGGGGGATGAGGAGGCAAAAGAACAGTATATCAAAGGAAATCTGCGTCTGGTACTCAGTGTGATCAAACGCTTTTCGGGAAGCAGTGAAAATCCGGATGATCTGTTTCAGATCGGGTGCATCGGACTGATCAAGGCAATCAATAATTTCAATCCGGAGCTGGAAGTAAAATTTTCAACTTATGCGGTACCGATGATTATTGGAGAAATCCGGCGGTTCATCCGGGACAATAATTCGATCCGTGTTAGCAGGTCACTTCGTGATACGGCATATAAAGCCATTTACGCGAAAGAAAATTATGTCAAAGTAAACCAGAAAGAACCTACTGTTCAGGAAATTGCAGAGGAAATCGGGATCGCAAAGGAAGAGATCGTCTATGCGCTGGATGCGATCCAGATGCCGGTCAGCTTAAATGAGCCGGTATATAATGACAATGGAGATGCTATGTATGTGATGGACCAGATCAGTGACAAAAGGAACAAAGAAGACAGATGGGTGGAGAAACTGTCTCTTCAGGCGGCAATGGACCGACTCGGAAAAAGGGAGAAGTATATTATCAGACTTCGTTTTTTTGAAGGAAAAACGCAGATGGAGGTAGCAGAAGAAATCGGAATCTCACAGGCACAGGTAAGCCGCCTGGAAAAGAATGCACTCAGGGATATGCGACAATATCTGCGAAGTGAATAGAAAAATAGAGATTTCCAGTTGAAATTTGTCAAGGTTCATACTATTATAATCATAGAACAGAAGAACAGGAGAACAGCAATGTATAAAGCGTGTATTTTTGACTTGGATGGAACTTTGACAAATACGCTGGATTCGCTGACTTATTCAACGAATAAGACGTTAGAAGAAATGGGACTTGAGCCGATTACCAAAGAACAGTGCCGAAGCTTCGTTGGAGATGGAGCCAGATGCCTTATGGAACGTGCACTTCGTGCGTCCGGAGACACAGAGCTTAAGAGGATTGAAGAAGGTATGGAAGTGTACAGCAGAATCTTTGGAGAAAATTGTATGTACCATGTACGTCCTTATGATGGCGTTGTTCAGATGTTAGATTCACTGAAGAAGAAGGGAATAAAGATTGCAGTATTTTCCAACAAACCACATTTGCAGGCGATCGATGTAGTGGAAAGTACATTTGGAAAAGGATATTTTGACCATATTCAGGGGCAGTCGGGTGAATTTCCGAAGAAACCGGATCCGGAAGGACTTCTGTGGATACTTGATAAATTAGGGGTATCGCCGGAAGAAGGAATATACATAGGAGACTCGGATGTAGATATGAAGACAGGGAAGGCTGCCGGTATGTTTACAGTCGGAGCAGAATGGGGATTCCGGACCAAAGAACTTCTTGTGGAGACAGGAGCAGATGCAACAATTGCACATGCTGAAGAATTGCTTAACTATTTATAGTTCAGATGAGAAAATTTTTCTGTGAGAAAGATAAGGGAGGGTTGCCTGTATGTATGAGTATGATGAAGAATGTCTGCAGACATTCCTGAATATGCAGTCACAGCTTTTTGATGAGCCGGTTGCAGAGACACTGGAAGAGGCAGAAGCGTTTTTGGAAGACTGTATGGCGGTTGTTGTAGATTCTATCAAGGATGTGAGAGATTATCTGGATGAAAGCGGAGCGGACATCAGTGGTATGAGTGATGAAGAGCTGGAAGAGGCTTCAGAAGTATTCGCACTTCCGAACGGACAGTATCTGATCGTGGAAGGTTAATAAAAGGAAAAGAGCTGCGGCATCAGTTGGTTGCCGCAGCTTTTTTGAGCGCATCACGGATGGCGTTGAGAAGAAGCTGAGAAGTATAGGGACTGTCACTTGAAAGCGTAAGATGATCAAGGGACTGGGATTTACAGATCTGGTCAGCCAGATTCTCAAGAGATGGCTGAAGAAGAGGATACATGGCAGTTACCGTCTCACTTAGATTGGAAATGCGGATGGAATTGATAGAGGTGTCAGAGACAGAAACTTCCACTTCCAGATCTTCATTTCCGAGTGTAAAAGAAGAGGTATAAACGCCGGGAGTATATTTTTTGTCGGATACAGAGGAATGCCGGTCTCCGGAGAACATAAAGAATAAAAGGCAGAGGATGAGAATACCTAAAGTGGCAAAAATAACAGTATAGATAATTTCTTTCATGTGAAGTACGATGATTTTTGTTTTGGAATTCATAAAGAACCTCCTTAGGCAGTATGGAATTTCGGCAGGTTATGCCGCTTAATAAACTATATGAAAAGAAAAAATAGTTTATGCATGAGAAATGCGTGACAAAAGAGAAAGGATTTAGTAGAATCAGGAAAGAGAAAAAGCAGAGGTGAATAGAATGTTTATAATTGCAGGACTTGGAAACCCGGATGAAAAGTATCAGGGGACAAGACATAATGTTGGATTTGATGTGGTGGACCGCCTGGCGGAGAAATACCAGATAGCAGTCGATACTAAAAAACACCGTGCCCTCATCGGAAAAGGAGTGATCGAGGGACAGAAAGTGCTTCTTGTGAAGCCGCAGACTTATATGAACCTGAGTGGAGAGAGTATCCGTAGTCTGGTGGAATATTACAAGATCGATCCGGAAGAAGAACTTCTTGTAATTTATGATGATATCAGTCTGGAAGTCGGACAACTCAGGATCCGCAGAAAAGGAAGTGCCGGTGGACATAACGGAATCAAAAATATCATTGCCAATCTTGGAACCAGTGTGTTTCCACGGATCAAGGTAGGTGTGGGAGAAAAACCGAAAGGATATGATCTTGCTGATTATGTTCTTGGAAAATTTTCCAAAGAGGACCGTGTACTTATGGAAGAAGGATATGATCTTGCCTGTGAAGCTTCTGCTCTGATCTTGCAGGGAGCAATCGATCAGGCAATGAACGAATATAACCAGAAAAAGAAAGAATAAGAGGAGGCAAAAAGCGATGCATGCACTTACGGCTCCTTTATCTGAACTGGCAGAGATTGAAGAAATCTATGAAGAGCGTGGACGGGAACCGGGCATGCTGCTTCTTTCCGGGTGTGTGACATCACAGAAAACGCATTTGATGTATGCGCTTGGAAAAGATTATGGGCATACATTGATCGTTCTTTCCAGTGAAGATAAAGCAAAAAAATTATACGAAGAATATCGTTTTTTAAATGAAAATACCAGCTATTATCCGGCAAAGGATCTCCTTTTTTATCAGGCAGATATCCACGGAAAACAGCTGGTCAAACAGCGGATGGAAACCTTGCAGATGATGATGGAGGCAAAAAGCCAGGTTACGGTCATTACAACGATTGACGGATTCATGGATGAACTGCCATCGGAAGCAGAAATAAAAGGGGACATTCTGACCATTTCCAATGGGGAGGCGCTGGAATTTGAATCGCTGAAGGAGAAGATCATAAAACTTGGATATGACAGGGAAGCCCAGGTGGATGGTCCGGGGCAGTTTGCAGTTCGTGGTGGGATCATTGATATTTACCCACTTACCGAGGAATTGCCGATCCGTATTGAATTCTGGGGAGATGAAGTGGATTCAATACGGACTTTTGACGTGGACAGCCAGAGATCTGTAGAGAATCTGGAACAGATCGTTATTTATCCGGCAGATGACAGACTGGGAAGTGACCGGAAAGTTTCTTTTATCAACTACTTTGATCCGAAGGACACCCTGGTGTTCCTGGATGAACCAGCAAGGCTTCTGGAAAAAGGGCGTCTGGCAGAAAATGAAGTGGAAAAAGCGAGAGAGAACCGTGCAGAAGAAATGGAAAGGACCGGGGAAATGGAAGAAGCTCCGGAATTTTTTACGACTGATGAAATTATAAAATTTCTGAACAAATTCTGTATGATCGGGATGTGTGCTCTGGAAATGAAATGTAAGCCATTTTTTGTGAAAAAGCGGTTTGGGATCCAGGCAAAAAGCGTTAACCCGTATAACAGCAGCTTTGAGATGCTGACACAGGATCTCAAAAGACTGAAAAGGAACGGATACCGGGCGGTTCTGATTTCTGGGTCCAGAACAAGGGCAAAACGTCTGGCAGAGGATCTACGTGATTATGATCTGAGCAGTTTTTACAGTGAGGATCAGGAACGTGAAGTGAATCCAGGGGAGATCATGGTATGCTACGGGCATATAGAAGTCGGATACGAGTACCCGATGATTAAATTTATTGTCATATCTGAGTCAGATATTTTTGGAAAGACAAAGAAGAAAAAGAAACGAAAAAGTTATGATGGACAGAAAATAAGCAGCTTTTCGGATCTGAAACCGGGAGACTATGTAGTGCATGAGAATCATGGACTTGGAATCTACCGGGGAATTGAAAAGATAGAAGTTGATAAGGTGACAAAGGATTATATGAAGATTTCGTATGCTGATGGTGGAAATCTTTATATTCTTGCCACACAGCTTGACCAGATCCAGAAGTATGCCAGTGCAGATGCTAAAAAGCCGAAACTTAACAAACTTGGAGGACAGGAATGGCATCGCACGAAGAGCAAGGTAAAGACAGCAGTCTGGCAGATTGCCAAAGATCTGGTGGAACTCTATGCAGTACGGCAGTCCAAAGAAGGATTTGTCTATGAAAAGGACACGGTCTGGCAGAAAGAATTTGAAGAAATGTTTCCGTTTGAGGAAACGGAGGATCAACAACTTGCAATCGAGGCAACAAAACGGGATATGGAAAGTCCAAAGATCATGGACCGTCTGATCTGTGGGGATGTGGGATTTGGAAAGACAGAGATTGCAATCCGGGCAGCATTCAAGGCAGTGCAGGAGAACAAGCAGGTTGTCTATCTGGTCCCTACTACGATTCTTGCACAGCAGCATTACAACACTTTTGTGCAACGGATGAAAGAATTTCCGGTAAGGGTGGATCTGTTATGCCGTTTCCGCACACCTGCACAACAGAAAAAAACGATCGAAGATTTGAAAAAGGGACAGGTTGATATCATCATCGGAACCCACCGGGTATTGAGTAAGGATGTGGCATTTAAAGATCTGGGACTTCTGATCATTGATGAGGAACAGCGTTTTGGAGTACAGCATAAAGAAAAGATCAAAAAGCTGAAGGAAAATATTGATGTTCTGACACTTACGGCAACACCGATTCCCCGAACGCTTCATATGAGTCTGATCGGAATCCGTGACATGAGTGTGCTGGAAGAAGCACCAGTTGACCGGATGCCGATCCAGACCTATGTGATGGAGGAGAATGATGAGATGGTCCGGGAGGCAATCGAAAGAGAAATTTCCCGCCAGGGACAGGTGTACTATGTCTATAACCGTGTCCAGGATATAGCTGAAATGGCAGCGAAGATCCAGAAACTTGTGCCGGATGCAAATGTGGCATATGCACACGGGCAGATGCGGGAACACAAGTTAGAAGATATTATGTACGATTTCATCAATGGAGAAATTGATGTTCTGGTATCGACGACGATCATCGAGACCGGTCTTGACATTTCCAATGCCAATACCATGATCATCCATGATGCAGATCGGATGGGGCTCTCCCAGCTTTATCAGCTACGTGGAAGAGTTGGAAGATCGAACCGTATGGCATATGCATTTCTTTTGTACAGAAGAGACAAAATGCTCCGGGAGGTTGCAGAAAAACGTCTTTCGGCAATTCGTGAGTTTACAGATCTTGGCTCTGGTGTAAAAATCGCCATGCGGGATCTGGAAATCCGTGGGGCAGGAAACCTGCTTGGGGAGGAACAGCATGGACATATGGATGCAGTGGGATACGATCTTTACTGTAAGATGTTAAGTGAGGCAGTCCGTCACCTGAAGGGAGAGATCCCGGAAGAAACCTATGCGACAACCGTGGATCTGAATATTGATGCTTATATTCCGGCATCTTATATTCCGAATGAGTATCAGAAACTGGATATCTATAAACGGATCGCAGCAATTGAGACAGAAGAAGAACAGGAAGATATGCTAGAAGAACTGATTGACCGTTTCGGCGATCCGCCACGCAAGGTGCAGCAACTTCTGATGATCGCGCAGCTGAAGGCGAAAGCACATGCGGCTTATGTGATTTCGGTAGAGCAAAAAGGCGATGAATACAAATTTACCATGTATGAGAAGGCAAGGGTAAATGTAGCAAAGATTCCGGAACTGCTGGCAAAATATAAGGGAGAACTGACATTTAAGACAGATGCAGAAAATCCATATTTTATTTATTGTAAACTTCGGAAAAATAAAAAAGAAAAAGCAGAGCAGATTCTTGAAAATGCAGGAAAAATTGTCGAAGATATACAGGGACTTGTCGAAGAATAATGTGTATTTTTTATGAAAAAGATTGCCAGTAAGGTAAAAAAAAGATATACTATACGAGTGCATAGTGAAGAAGTGTGTACAATGGAGAGAAGATCAAGGAGGAAATTTTATAAATGAAAAAAAGAGTGGTTGCCTGTATACTGGCAGTTGCCTGCATTGCATCTTTAAACGGATGTGGAAGCAAGTTTAACGGACAGGATACAGTGGTAGAAGTCGGAGATGAGAAAGTGACTGCAGATGTGGCGAACTTTTTTGCAAGATATCAGCAGGCGCAGTTTGAAACAACATATAGCAGTTATCTGGGAGATAATTTTTGGGGAAAAGAAGTTACAGACGGAAAGACTTATGAAGAGAATTATAAGGATTCAATCATGGATTCTCTGGAAGAAATGTATGTTCTGGATGAGCACAAGGATGATTATAAAGTTTCGCTAAGTGATGATGAGGAAAAAAGCATCGAGGATGCTGCGAAGAAATTTACTGACAGCAATGACAGTGCTGCAAAAGATACAGTATCGGGCGATGAAAAGACGGTAAAGAAAGTACTGGAACTTCTGACACTTCAGAAGAAGATGGAAACTGCCATGACTGCGGATGTAGATACGAATGTATCCGATGAGGAAGCAGCACAGAAGAAAATGCAGTATGTGCTGTTCTCTACAAAGACAACGGGCAGTGATGGAAAATCGACAGATATGTCAGATGACGAAAAAGCAGAAGTGAAAAAGAAAGCAGAAGATTTCCAGAAAGATGCGGCTTCGGCAGAAGATTTTTCTGTATTTGCAACAGCAGTAGGTGCATCAGCCACCGATCTGACATTTGACTCGGATACGACATCGCCAAACGAAGATCTGATCAAAGCTGCTGATAAGTTAAAAGAAGGCGAAGTAACAGACGTGATCGAAGCAGACAATGGCTATTATGTTGCAAAAGTAGTCAGCCTTCTTGACCGTGATGCAACGGATACCAAGAAAGAGTCCATTGTATCACAGAGAAAGAGTGACCAGTATCAGTCAATTTGTAAGAAATGGAAAAAGAAAACGGATATTAAAGTACATAAAAAAGTATGGAATACGATCAGTTTTGCTGATCAGGGCGTAACGGTTAAGAGCACGACCGAAGATACAGATACATCTTCAGACTCTTCATCAAAATAAGCGTCTGACTTAACAACAGGAAAGTACGACAGGAGGAGAGATTAGGATGGAATCAATAGGTATAGTATTGAAGGATATCATGGGAAACAGTGCGGTATTTATAGCAGGAAAAGAAGCCGTGATTGTTTCGGCGGTATCAATTGTTATATCAGTTTTCATTGGAATTTTAGGTTTGAAGCTGATCCGTGTCTGGAATGCAGTGATTGGATTTGTTGCAGGGGCATTGCTTGGATTTGCCGTGACATATCTTATGGGACTGGAAGCTGTTCCGGTACTGATCGCAGCCGGAGTTGCGGGTTTGGTTTTTGCAATACTGAACAGTGTATTTAAGAAATTCGGAGCTTTCTGGGTATGCTTTCTGGGAATGGCTGGCACAGTACTTGCGATTACAAATGCGGGAAACTGGATCATGCTGGCAGTCTGCGGAGCAGTCGGACTGATTTTCGCAATCCTTGCGATGATCTGGTTTGAACCGTTTGTGATTATTGCGACGGCATTAGCAGGCGGTTTTGGAGCAGGAATGATGATCTATGATCTGGCAGGTCTGAAAAATGTGATTTTCATGTGGATCATTTCGATTGGGATTACATTTATCGGAATCGTGATCCAGTTTATCATGAAGTCAAGTGAGATCAACAAGAAGCAGGTTCGAAGAGCAAATGCGATCAAGAAAGAAACATCAAAAGAAGAAGAAATAGAGATGGCAAGAACCATGCTGATCGATCTGGATGATGATGATGACGAGGATGAAGAATAGATAAGATGGATGAGAGGATGTATCAGAATGTGATACATCCTCTTTTGTATCTGATCAGGAATGGCTGGAAGAAACCGGTATTTCTTGCAGCGTTATAAAAAAAGAGGTATAATAAAAATAGTATCAACGATATAAGATCTGGAGATGAAAATATGAAGATAGATATGCATTGTCATGTAAGAGAAGGATCAATTGACAGCAAAGTGCCGATTGAAGAATTTATTAAAAAGCTGCAGTCTAAAGGCATTGGCGGAATGCTGGTTACAGATCATGACACCTATAATGGATATCGGCACTGGAAGAATACGATCAAAGGGAGAAAATACAAAGATTTTGTCGTATTGAAAGGAATAGAGTATGATACACTGGATGCGGGACACATTCTGATCATTATGCCACAGGGAGTAAAGATGCGCCTTCTGGAGCTGAGAGGGCTTCCGCTTTCGCTGCTGATTGATTTTGTGCATCACAATGGAGGAATCTGTGGACCGGCACATCCGTGTGGGGAAAAGTATCTGAGTTTTACGAATACGAAAAGATGGCAGAAATCTCCGGAGTTGATTGAAAAATTTGATTTTATAGAGACTTTCAATGCATGTGAGCCACCACAGTCCAATGAAGGGGCAAAGTATCTTGCTGAAAAATATGGAAAACCGGGAACCGGAGGAAGTGATGCGCATAAGCTGGACTGCGTCGGCATGGGGTATACGGAATTTCCGGTACGGATTGAGACAGAGCTGGATCTGATCCGGCAGATCAGGAAAAAAGGAGAGATCCAGTCCGGTGGGGAGTATTACACGAAGACGACAAAAGACAAAATTGGAAAATTCAATAAACTTCTGATCTTTTCTTTCTGGTTTTATAACCGGGGTGGTGCACTTCTGAAAAAGCACACACGCAAAAAGAAGATCAATAAAGAACAGCCACTTGATGCAATCGATCCAATCGAGATTCCGTATCTGGACAAGATCAAGAGGAAACATTAGTGAGTGGCAAAATTTACTTTTGATACTCACATCATAATTTTAAAGATAAAAAATCCATCTGATTTCTTTTTTTAAAAGAAAACCAGATGGATTTTTTATAACCTGTTATTTTTTGAGAGACATTTCCTTCAGTTTGTTTCTAAGATCTTCAAAGGATTCTTTGTAGTTGCGGCTCTGCATTTTCGGGAAAGCTTTCATGATACGCTTCTGCATATGAGAAGTTGCTTTGACATTTTCCAGGTAGCTTCTGCGAAGAAGAGCAATCCGTTCTTTTACTTCGTCAGAAACATCGGCAAGAGTGTCTGAAATTGCTTCCTGTTTTTCGGAAATAGCAGATTTAAATTCTTCCTGCTTCTCAGATACAGTATCTTTGAACTCTTCCTGTTTTTCCATAGCTGTAATGGTACGCTTGTAGATTGATTCACCAAGCTTGTCGGAAATCTGATGAAGTTCGTCTGCAATGGCCTGCATTTTTTCAAGACGTTTATTGAGCTTCAGGATACCGGATGCTGTTACATAGAGATCGGCAAGTCCGGCAATCACCAGAATACATACAAGAATGATACCGACAAGGAAAGGAATGTGTGAGAGCAGTGTGTCAATCAGTGGATGGAATACATCTACGATGAAAACACAGAACACTCCCCAGATCAGAGAAAACAAAAGGCACACATATCCATTCAGATTGAGCGGCATATTAGAATAATCCCACCATTTGTTATGGAAAACCTTTTCGAGAATGAACCCGGTCAGCCATTCGATTGCAGTAACAAGAATAGCACTTCCGAGATATAGCAGGAGCAGGTTGGAACGAAGCGGTGTCAGAAAATGAATGACTGCAACCACGCCGAAACCGTATACCGGACAGATCGGGCCATTTAAGAATCCACGGTTGACAAAACGACGTTCTTTAAAAGCGGCAAACGCAACTTCTGTACACCAGCCTAAAAAGGCATATATAAAGAAGCACTGAAATAAATAATATAGATGCTGTGCAGTCATAAAAAACCTCCTTGAGTCTGCTGCAAAAAATATGTAATCCTTTATATTATATACAGAAAGGAAAGATGTGTAAACGGAAAAATGTGCTATACTGAAAACATGACATGGAAGGAGCTGGTAAAATGCTGGAAGAAATGATGCCAAGATGGGTTCCGACAGAAAATGTAAATGGATTTGAAATCTGTCCCGGACTGTATCGTGATGAGGGTGCGACTGCATTTCAGTCGGCAGTTAATTTTACAGTGCATTCAAAAGGGGCTGTGACATGTGAACTTCTTCTGTTTCACAGAAAGGAACCGGAACCTTATGCGGTGATCCCATTCCCGGAAAACTGCCGGATCGGGGATGTATTTTCCATGATGGTATTCGGACTGGATATTGAAGAATTTGAATATGCGTACAGGCTGGACGGACCGTGGAAACCAAAGGAAGGTCTGCTGTTTGATAAAAAGCATATTTTACTGGATCCGTATGCAAAGGCAGTTACCGGGCAGAGTGTATGGGGAAAAGCACTAAATACAGGGGGATATCGTGCCAGAGTAGTCCGGAATAATTTCTTCTGGGGCAGTGAAAAGCCAGATAAGATCCCGATGGAAAAACTGATCATCTATGAGATGCATGTCAGGGGATTCACGAAGATGGACAAAAGTGTCCGTCATCCTGGAACCTTTGCCGGAATCAAAGAAAAAATTCCTTATCTGAAAACACTGGGGATTAATGCGGTGGAGCTAATGCCGATCTTTGAATTTGATGAACTGCAGGGGAGCCGTGAGGTTGATGGAAAGAAACTGATTGATTACTGGGGGTATAATACGGTCAGCTTTTTTGCGCCGAATACGAGCTATGCAGCATCAACGGAATACAACCGGGAAGGAGTAGAATTAAAAGAACTGATCCGGGAATTGCATGATAACCAGATTGAAGTAATCCTGGATGTGGTGTTTAATCATACGGCAGAAGGAAATGAATGCGGACCGTTTATTTCGTTTAAAGGATTTGACAATCAGATTTATTATATGTTGACACCCGATGGAAAATATTATAATTTCAGTGGCTGTGGAAATACTGTGAATTGTAATCATCCGGTGGTGATCAAAATGATCCAGGATTGTCTGCGATACTGGGTGGCAGAGTACCGGGTGGACGGCTTCCGGTTTGATCTTGCCTCGATCCTGGGAAGAAATGAGGATGGGTCACCGATGGAAAATCCACCACTCGTAAAGAATCTTGCCTATGATTCGCTGCTTGCAGACACAAAGCTGATCGCGGAGGCGTGGGATGCCGGCGGACTTTATCAGGTCGGAAGTTTTCCGGCATTCCGCAGATGGTCAGAATGGAACGGAAGATACCGGGATGACGTGCGGGAATATTTAAAAGGGGGACTTTGGGCAGCAGGAGCAGCGCTTCAGAGAATTGCCGGTTCTCCGGACATTTATGATACCAGAATCCGCGGAAAACATGCTTCTGTGAATTTCCTGACCTGCCATGATGGATTTACCCTGTATGATCTTTATTCGTATAACCAGAAGCATAATGAGGCTAATGGATGGGGAAATCTTGATGGAAGTGACGATAACCGGAGCTGGAACTGTGGGGCAGAGGGGGACACTGATCAGGTGATGGTTGTTGAACTGCGCCACCGGATGATGAAAAATGCTTTTGCGGTCCTGCTTTGCAGCAGAGGGACACCGATGTTCCTTGCAGGTGATGAGTTTGGCAATACTCAGTTCGGGAATAATAATGCCTACTGTCAGGATAACGAGATTTCCTGGCTGGACTGGACAAGAAAAGAAAAGTTTCAGGATGTATTTGATTTTTGTGCTTATATGACGGCATTTCGGAAACGGCATCCGTCGATCACAGGAGATGCAGGGGCGAGCAGTCTTGGATTTCCGGAGATCAGCTTTCACGGTGAAGTGCCGTGGAAACTGGATTTTTCCAGACCGGAGATCCGGACGGCGGCAGTCATGTTTGCCGGATATGATAACAAAATGGTAAAAGAAGACTGTGTGTATCTTCTGATGAATCCATACTGGGAAGATGTCTGGGTAGAACTTCCACAACTTCCTGGCGGATATAGTTGGCATGTGGCGGCAAATACTGGAGATAAAAAGCAGGAAATTTATCAGAATCCGGTACGGATTTCGGAGGAAAGAATTCTTGTGGGACCGAGAAGTGTGATCGTTCTGGAGGCAGATCAACAATAAAATACTATTGACAAGCGGGTACTCTTCCTTTATAGTAAGGGTACTCGTCTTTTATATTCTCTTTTCTGAC
Source organism: Coprococcus sp. AF99-45 (assembly GCF_027663865.1). NCBI lineage: Bacteria > Bacillati > Bacillota > Clostridia > Lachnospirales > Lachnospiraceae > Coprococcus > Coprococcus sp. AF99-45. The sequence continues at coordinate 115,943 of NZ_JAQDGZ010000002.1, read as the reverse complement.
CTGAAAAGGCAGAAGGAGAAACTTTTATGAAATATATGAAGAATCATTTTGCCGGAATACTAAGTGTGATTCTGGCGGTAGTATCATTGTCGGGCAGCAGTATGCCTGTCGTATCTGCAAACTCAGCAGAGAGAATCGCAAAGAAAGAAACGATTGTAAAACTTGATGAAAAATTAGGAGCAGAGCCGGGAAAAGTGCTTGAGGAGTTAAAAAAACACGAAAAGGACGGTTATTATCTGGGAACGCCTTACAGCGGATATCCTCTGACAGCAGAGAACTGCATGCGTCCGAACGGAGCCTACGGTGGAAATGGGGCAATGAACTGTACCGGGTTTGTCGCTTATGTTCTGGAAAAATGTGGAGCGGATCTGTCAGGAATTGACAAAGGAAGTCTTCGTGGCGGCAAGGTCAATGCGAGCAACTGGTTTCATTGGATGACAGACAATGCCGTGGAATCCTATCATTACAACACCATTGAGGAACTGCTTGCGGGCGGAAAAGCGCAAAAAGGAGATGTGATCTATTTTGAGCCGGTTTCCTGGGAGGAAGAAGATGCAGACTGCCATATCGGATTTTTCTGGGGAGATAATAGCAACGATAACCGGTTCTGGCATTCGGCATCTATCCCGTCGAGTGGTAATCAGATTTCACAGCTTGTGGCAAAATCCAGATCAACGATATATCTTTTTAAGACAACCCATAATGGAAGCCTGGAGATCATGAAGAGCTCTGCAAGGTCAGAGATTACGGCTGATAATCAGCTCTACTCACTGGAAGGGGCAGAGTATACCGTCTGTAAAAGTGGGACATCCGAGGCAGTCTGCGTAATCCGGACAGACAAGAAAGGATATGGGAAGGCAGAAAATCTGCCGGAGGGTTCCTATGACATCAAAGAGACTAAAGCACCGAAAGGCTATGTACTGGACACAAAGATACGGCAGATCACGGTGAATGCCGGACAGACCGTGACCTATGAGTGTCAGGATGAACCGGAAAAGACAAAGGTGGAAATTTTGATCCGGAAGCAGGATGCGGAAACAGGGAAAGGGCAGGCGCAGGCAGGACTTTCTCTTGCGGGAGCTGAATTTCATGTGGCATTTTTTGATAGCATTTTTGACAATCAAAATGAGATCGGTGTGAAGGTGCCGCTCAGGAGTTGGAAGCTGAAGTCGGATGCGGATGGTGTGGTCCGTATGGATGAGGCGCACCTGATCAGCGGAGATCCGTTTTTTGAAAATAACGAGCTTCCGCTTGGAACGATTACGGTATGGGAGATGCATGCGCCGGAAGGGTATCTGGTGGACACCGTTACACATTGTATCAGGACTGGAACGGAGCAAAATGGAAGCTATAAAGCCCTGAAAATATGGAATCCAGTGGAAATAAAGGAAAAGCTCATCCGTGGGGATTTAAAGCTGGTGAAAGCGGCAGATAAAACCTTGAAAAGACTGGCGGATATCCCATTTCGGATCACATCGCAGGCAACTGGGGAGAGCCATGTGATCCGGACAGACAAAAACGGGGAGGCTTCGACCGGTGCGTACTGGAATCTGCATACGGTCAACACGAATAAGGGGGAAACAAGTGAAGATGGGATCTGGTTCGGGGAAGGAACTCCGGATAATACAAGAGGAGCGCTTCCTTATGGAACGTATCTGGTGGAAGAACTGTCTTGTAAAAATAATGAAGACCGGATGCTGATTCCTGCGTTTGAGGTGGAAGTAACAAAGGAAATGCGAGTAATTGATCTGGGGACACTGACAAATGATGAACATCCCGTACCGGAGATCGGGACAAGAGCATCTGACCGGGAAACGGGAACGCATAACGGGAAACGGACAGAACAGGTAACGGTCATAGATCAGGTAAAATGGAAAAATCTGGAGATTGGAAAAGAATATGTAGTTAAAGGCACACTAATGAATAAGGAGACCAAAGAGCCGGTTCTACAGGATGGAAAAGAAGTAACAGTAGAGAAAAAGCTGATCCCGGATACAGATTCCGGAGAACTTCAGATGGAATTTACGTTTGATGCAACGAAGCTTAACGGAGAACAGGTTGTTGTATTTGAGGAAGTGTATCTGGAAGAGAAGCTGGTTGCAGTGCACGCAGATCTGGAGGACGAAGGACAGAGTGTAACCTATAAAAAGGAAAAGCAGGTAGAAGAGGAAAAACCGGAAAGTCCGGAAAAGCCAAAGGAAACTGAGAAAGCAAAGACGGTTGCAACAGGAGATGGATCTTATGTAAAGATTCTGGTATTTCTGATCGGTGTTATTCTGACCGGGGCACTGCTCCTGTGTTTTCTTCTGAGCCGGATGTGGGGACGAATGTGGAAACGCAGATAAGGATGGCATTGCACTTGAAAGGTTCTTATGCTATAATCGCTAAATAGGAAAATACTTTAGCAGATTGCTGAAGTGAATCAGAAAGAATAAGAAGGGTGGAGAACCATGAATTTACTTTATAAGAGTACAAGAGATGCAGAAAAGACAGTAACAGCTTCCCAGGCAATCTTAAAAGGGCTGGCAGATGACGGCGGATTATTTGTACCGGTTTCGATTCCGAAGCTTCCGGTGTCGCTTGGTGAGCTCAAAGAGATGACCTATCAGGAAATCGCATATACAGTTATGAAGGAATTCCTGACAGACTTTACAGAAGAAGAGCTGAAGAGCTGTATCGCAAAGGCTTACGACAGTAAGTTTGATACCGAAGAGATTGCACCGCTTGCGAAGGTGGAGGATGCTTATTATCTGGAATTGTTCCACGGAGCAACGATCGCATTCAAAGATATGGCACTTTCCATTCTTCCGCACCTTCTGACTACTTCTGCAAAGAAAAATCAGGTGAAGAATGAGATCGTCATTCTGACTGCAACATCCGGGGATACAGGAAAAGCTGCACTTGCAGGATTTGCAGATGTAGAAGGAACCAAGATCATCGTATTCTATCCGAAGAACGGAGTCAGCCGCGTACAGGAGCTGCAGATGGTAACACAGAAAGGAGACAATACTTCTGTTGTTGCGATCCACGGTAACTTTGACAACGCACAGAGCGGTGTGAAGGCAATGTTCGAGAACAAAGAGCTGGAAAAAGAGTTAAATGAAGCAGGCTACCAGTTCTCATCTGCCAACTCCATCAATATCGGACGTCTGGTTCCGCAGGTTGTATATTATGTATATGCTTATGCGAAGCTTCTTCAGAATGAAGAGATTGCGGAAGATGAAGAGATCAATGTAGTTGTACCGACCGGTAACTTTGGAAATATTCTGGCTGCATACTACGCAAAGAATATGGGAATCCCGATTGCAAAGCTGATCTGTGCATCCAATGAGAACAAAGTTCTCTATGACTTCTTCCAGACAGGAACTTATGACCGTAACCGTGAATTTGTTCTTACAACATCTCCGTCTATGGATATTCTGATCTCCAGCAACTTAGAGCGTCTGATCTACAAGATCTCAGGAGAAGATGCAAGAAAAGATACGGATCTTATGACTGAGCTGAAGACAAAGGGAAGTTACGCGATTACAGGTGAGATGAAAGCAAACCTGGCTGATTTTGCGGCAGGATATGCGACAGAAGAGCAGGTCGCAAAGACAATCCATGATATATACGAAGATACCGGTTATGTAATGGATACCCATACGGCGGTAGCTGCAACGGTGTATAAAGCTTACAGAGAAGACAGTAAAGATGACAGAAAGACAGTAATCGCATCCACAGCAAGTCCATACAAATTTGCAGGAAGCGTTATGTCAGCGATCGATTCGAAGTATAAAGGACAGGATGATTTCAAACTGATCGAGGAGCTTCAGAAAGTATCCGGTACAGAGCTTCCGAATGCCATCAAAGAGATCATGAATGCCGAGATCCGTCACAATACGGAATGTGATGTGGATCAGATGGAGCAGACTGTTAAGAATATTCTTGGCGTAAAATAGACAGGAGAAGGCAAAAGAATGAACGGAATGGAAGGAATTTTCGGGATCATTGGTATTGGGGCGGGATTGTATAGCCTGTATGCATGGTTTCAACTTAAATTCAAAGGAATCATCAATACATCAATTCTTGTACCAAAAGATACGAATATAAAGAAGTGTAAGGATAAGGAAGCATACAGGGCAGCAGCAGGACCGAAGCTTCTTGTGCTTGCGGTAGTGCTGATCTTGTACGGCGCAGAAGATCTGTATAATACTTATGTGCAGAGTACAGGAAAATTATTCTGGGTGATGTTAGTGCTGGTACTTGCAGTACTGGTATGGTTTGCATGGACAGTCAAAAAGCTGAATGCAAAGTATTTTTAAAATCAGATCACAAAATAAAGGAAAAGGGAAGGTGCAGACAAAAAGAGCTGCACCTTCTTATTTCATTTGGCGGAAAAATTTGTTACAATAAAAGTATTGCATGGCAGAGAAAATGTGATGGGGATAAAAGAAAATGTCATGCGAGAGATGAAATGCCGGAAGATTCCGATCCGTTTCAGGATGGAACCGTATTAAAAGAAGCATTTGACAGACTGAATAAATATGTAGTAGGGTAGATGAGATTTGATGGAAAATGTATTTGAGATATTAAAAGATTTACCAAAGCCGGGGGATTACGTTCTTTTGACAGTGGCAAAAGGATCCGCAGCCGGAGAAAAAGCAATTTTGGCAGAGAAAAAAATAATCTGGGAAAGTAAAGAAAACGGTTTCTTTTCAGCACATTTTTCAGAAGCAGGAGACTTGAAAAAGTGCGGACTTTATGAAATCAGAGAGCAGCAGGTGTTTTGTGATATAATTGGAGGGCAGGAGCATCTGGTCATTTGTGGCGGTGGTCACGTATCGGTGCCGGTGATCAAAATCGGGATTATGCTTGGATGGAAGGTCACGGTTCTTGAAGATCGTCCGCAGTTTGCCGATCATGCCAGAAATGCGGGGGCAACGGAAGTAATCTGCCAGCCGTTTGAAGATGCCTTGGATCAGATCGAAGGAGACAAGGATACGTATTTTGTTGTACTGACCAGAGGTCACAGATATGATCAGGTTTGTCTGGAGAAGATCGCTGGGAAGGAACATGCTTATATCGGAATGATCGGAAGCCGGCGAAGAAGTGCGATGGTAAAGCAGAATCTGATTGAAAAAGGATGCAGCCAGGAAGTAATCGGCGAGATAAAAAGTCCGATTGGTCTGAACATCGGTGCTGAGACACCGGAGGAGATCGGTGTGGCGATCATGGCGGAAATCATCGAAGTAAAGAATCAGAACAAGAGAGTCTGCGGTTATCCGGAAGACTTGCTGGAAGCAATCCTGGATATCGCTCATCCGGGAAAGAAGATGCTTGCAACGATCATTACAAGAAAGGGTTCTGCACCAAGAAATGTGGGATCCAAGATGCTGATCCTGGAAGACGGCAACTGTGTTGGAACCATCGGAGGCGGCTGTATGGAGGCAGAGGTTTTAAGAAAAGCGAGAGTCATGATGCATGAAAATAATACAGGACTAAAGACAGAATATGTGGATATGACCGGAGATGATGCGGAGGAAGAAGGCATGGTCTGCGGCGGTACGATCGAGGTGTTACTGGAACCACTCTGGAATTAAGAAAGGATGGAAAAGGCTGTGAGAGATTCTTATGGGCGAACAATTGAATATATGAGAATTTCAATCACAGACCGCTGTAATCTGCGATGCAGGTACTGCATGCCGGATGGCGCAAAGTGGATTCCTATGTCAGAAATCCTGACTTATGAGGAGATTGAACGAATCTGCAGGGAGGCTGTCCGGATCGGGATTACCAGGTTTAAGATTACCGGAGGGGAGCCTCTGGTCAGAAAAGGATGTGCAGATCTGATCCGGATGATCCGGCAGATTCCGGGCACAGAAGAAGTAACAATGACGACAAATGGGGTTCTTCTGGGTGAGAATCTGGAAGATCTTCTTGCAGCGGGGCTGGATGCGGTGAATATCAGTCTGGATACACTGATTCCGGAAAAATATCAGGAGATTACCGGGGCAGATGAACTGGAAAGAGTCAGAAAATCCATTTTCATGGCAGAAAAAAGCGAGATCCGGGTAAAGATCAACACGGTCCTGCAAAAAGGAGTCAATGATGAGGAATGGAAAAGTCTGGCAGAGTTGGCGAAAAAGAACAAGCTGGATGTCCGTTTTATTGAATTGATGCCGATTGGACAGGGAAGAGCAGAGAATGGCATTTCCGGTGCCTGGGTGCTTGGAAAACTGAAAGAAGCTTATGGGATAGAAGGAGAGTTTTATCCGTTAGAGGGACGGTTTGGGAACGGACCTGCTGTGTATTATCAACTGCCTGGTTTTCAGGGGAAAATCGGTCTGATCAGTGCATTGCATGGAAAATTCTGTGACAGATGTAACCGGATCCGGATGACATCAACCGGAAAGTTAAAAGCGTGTCTGTGCTATGCAGATACTATCTCAGTTTTTGAGGCAGCAAGACACGGATCGGAAGAAGAAATCCGGAAATGTCTCGAACAGGCGATCCGTGGAAAACCGAAGATGCATCATTTTGAGGAGCAGAATTTTATTACAGAACAGAAAAATATGTCACAGATCGGAGGATAAACATAAAAATGGGAAGACTGAAGGGAATCTGCATCAGTGAAAAGAGAGGAACCGAAAAACATGAGGTTCGTGAAGCCATGGTCAAAATGGACTGGGGGATTGAAGGAGATGCGCACGGTGGTAAATGGCATCGTCAGATCAGTCTGCTTTCCGATGAAAAGATTCAGGAATTTCGTGCAAAAGGGGCAGAAGTTGCGTATGGTGCATTTGGTGAAAATCTGATCGTGGAGGGATTTGATTTTCGCGCGCTTCCGGTTGGAACAAGATTTCATATCGGAGATGTGGTACTTGAGATGACACAGATTGGAAAAGAATGCCACAGTCATTGTCAGATTTATAAGAGAATGGGTGACTGCATTATGCCAAGAGAGGGCGTTTTTGCAGAAGTCGTCACCGGAGGTCATATCAAGGTAGGAGATGAAGTTGTCATGGAACAGGTGAAAAGTGACCGTCCATTTTCAGCGGCAGTTATTACTTTAAGTGATAAAGGCTCTGCCGGAGAACGAGAAGACAAAAGCGGACCCATGATTGTCGAAATGTTGAAAGATGTCGGATATGATATTAAAGAAACGATTTTATTACCGGATGAGCAGAAAAAACTGGAAAAAGAGCTGATCAGACTGGCTGATCAGAGACAGATTAATGTGATCTTCACCACCGGAGGAACCGGATTCTCCGAGCGGGACCGGACACCGGAGGCGACGGTAAATGTCTGTGACCGGATGGCAAACGGAATAGCAGAGGCAATCCGGAATTATTCGATGACGATCACAAAGCGTGCTATGTTCAGCAGAGCTGTATCAGGTATCCGAAAAAAAACGCTGATCATCAATCTTCCGGGAAGTCCCAAAGCAGTACAGGAAGCACTGGAGTTTCTGCTTCTTGAACTTGGACATGGGCTTGGAATCCTCCGGGGAACAGAAGGCGAATGTGCCAGAAAATAAAGAGGTTAAAAATCATGAGTGGATTTACACATTTTAACGAAGATGGTAATGCAGTGATGGTAGATGTGGGGGAAAAGGCTGAGACAAAAAGAGAAGCACTTGCATCAGGGGTGATCCGCATGTCGGAAGAATGCTTTCAGAAAGTAAAGGAAGGCAGCATGAAAAAAGGAGATGTTCTTGGCGTAGCAAGAATTGCCGGGATTATGGGTGCAAAAAAGACAGCAGAACTGATTCCGCTGTGCCATCTGTTAAACCTTACCAAAGTCGAGATTGATTTTGAATATCTGGAAGAAGAGCATGGGATCCGGGCAATCTGCCATACGGCATGTACTGGCAGGACCGGTGTGGAAATGGAAGCACTGACCGGGGTAAATACCGCTCTTCTTACAATCTATGATATGTGCAAGGCGGTTGACCGGGGAATGGAGATCAGAGAAATCCATCTGCTTGAAAAGTCCGGTGGAAAAAGCGGGAAATGGGTACGTTAAACGTATTTTAATTTCTGGTAAAAAAAGTAAATATCTTCAACGATTAACAGTTGAAAAAACACGGCTGATGGTCTATAATAGGCTTTAGAAAACCTGGAATGTTCGAGACTTCCGTATTTTTGAACCTACAATACTTTAAACGGGATTCTTATATCTCTGTAATATGTCAGGCCCTCATTGCGCAGGGGAAGGCAGAAAAGCAGATGCGGTCGCCCACCTAGCGGAGTGCTAGGAGTCAAAAAACGGAAAACGGCATTTCGGGGGACTACAAAAGATAAAGGACAGTTGCGAGAGCAACTGTTTTTTTGGGTTTTCAAAGAAGTGAAAATGTGATAAACTATTTTGAAAAATGAAACTGCCGATAAGATAAATGGAGTTATTATATGATGAAAACGATAAACAAGATTCGGGAAATTACAGGGCAGGTGTCACAAAAGCATGTGGGAGCATACGCGGCCCAGTCTGCTTATTTTTTTGTGCTGAGTATGATCCCGATTATTTTGCTGCTTCTTGCTATCATACAATATACTCCGGTGACAAAAGCAGATGTTATGACTGCAGTGGTAAATTTGTTTCCGGAGACAAATATGCAGGATTTTATGGTTGGCATTGTAAATGAAGTATATAACCAGTCGAAGACGGTCATTCCGATTACTGCGATTGTAGCATTGTGGTCAGCAGGTAAAGGAGTACTTGCGGTTAGTACAGGACTGAACTGTGCATATGAGCTTCGTGAGACACGAAATTATGTATTTTTAAGAATCCGGGCATCCATCTATACGATCCTGTTCATTGCAGCAATTGTGATGGCTCTGGTACTTTCTGTGTTTGGTAATAATATCAGTATTTTTATATATCACAAAATTCCGTTTCTTGCGGAGACGACGGATATGATCATGCGTTTGAGAACGGTGATTTCATTTGTTGTTATGACTGGAATTTCGCTTCTGGTATATCACTTTTTGCCGAACCGGAAGCTTCCGTTCCGGGATTTGATTCTGGGATCTATTTTCTGTTCTCTGGGATGGCTGGTGATCTCGTTTGTTTTTTCAATGTACCTGACAATCTTCAAAGGATTTTCCGGTCTGTACGGAAGTATGACGGCGATCATTCTTGTGATGCTGTGGCTGTATTTCTGTATGTATGTGATGCTGCTGGGAGGGCTTATTAACTGTATCTGGGTAGATGCAAAGCGGGATATCCTGGAAAAGGATTAGTTCTGCAAAAAGCAGCATCCAGGTTCCGGAATATGATTTTGCGTAGATAAACGGTGAATCTATCAGATAAAACCGCTTGACATAAAAAAATCATATGTTACAATAATTAAGTATATGACATATCATAAAAGCAATGACCGTGTAAGTAGTGAACTGTTTTCCGACAGAGAAGGAGAATCCCCGGCTGTAAGTTCTCCCCGGTTCAGGCAGGAAACGAATTTCCCACGTGAGCTGCGTTTTTGAAAATAAAGTAGAAAACGACGTCCCTGCACGTTACGCAGTCCGAGTGCCTGTTATTCAAATAGCAGGAAACAGGGTGGTACCGCGATTTATCTCGTCCCTTTTTAGGGGCGATTTTTTTTATATATTAGGAAAGTGTTCTTTCCTAATATATAAAAACGCTCCGCGAGGATGTGCACTGCGGCGTATAAGGAAGATGTCACAAGCGATCGCCGCAGGTGCCAGAATGTGCCAAAGCACATTCTTTTTTCTTCCACAGGAAATTTTATTTCCTGTTATAGTCGCAAATGAATAGCCAAAACAAGTTTTAAGGAGGATATCATGAAAGAAAGACTTGAGAGCATCAAACAGGAAGCCATTAAGCAGATCCAGGCTTCTGATGTACCGGAGAAATTAAATGATGTACGTGTCAAATTCCTTGGTAAAAAAGGAGAACTGACAGCCGTATTAAAAGGAATGAAAGATGTAGCTCCGGAAGAACGTCCGAAGGTAGGACAGCTTGTGAATGAGACAAGAGCTGCTATCGAAGAACTTCTTGATGAGACAAAGAAGAAAATGGATGCTGCAATCCGTGAAGAAAAATTAAAACAGGAAGTTATTGACGTAACACTTCCTTCCAAGAAAAATACAGTAGGTCATCGTCATCCGAATACGATCGCTCTGGAAGAAGTAGAACGTATCTTCATCGGTATGGGATATGAAGTTGTGGAAGGACCGGAAGTAGAATATGACCTTTACAACTTTGAAAAACTGAATATTCCTGCAGATCATCCGGCAAAAGATGAACAGGATACATTCTATATCAACAAAGACATCGTGCTTCGTACCCAGACATCACCGGTTCAGGCACGTGTGATGGAACAGGGCAAGCTCCCGATCCGTATGATCGCACCGGGACGAGTATTCCGTTCTGACGAAGTGGATGCAACTCATTCACCATCCTTCCATCAGATCGAAGGACTGGTAATCGATAAAAATATTTCCTTTGCTGACTTGAAGGGAACTCTGGAAGTATTTGCAAAAGAACTTTTCGGACCGGATACCAAGACAAAATTCCGTCCGCATCATTTCCCATTCACAGAGCCAAGTGCAGAAGTAGACGTATCATGCTTCAAGTGTGGCGGAAAAGGCTGCCGTTTCTGTAAAGGATCAGGATGGATTGAAATCCTTGGCTGTGGTATGGTTCACCCACACGTACTCGAAATGTGCGGAATCGATCCGGAAGAATACACTGGATTTGCGTTCGGAGTAGGACTTGAAAGGATCGCCCTTCTCAAATACGAGATCGACGACATGCGCCTCCTCTACGAGAACGATATCAGATTCTTAAAGCAATTCTAGTGAGCACAAAATCAAAGAGCAGCGCGGAGAGCTGCTGGATTTTGGAGTCTGAATAAGGGAAATTTATAAACAAATCAGAAGGAGATATAAAATGGATACTTCATTATCATGGATTAAAGCGTATGTTCCGGAACTTGACGTAACAGCGCAGGAATATACAGATGCAATGACTCTTTCCGGAACAAAGGTAGAAGGTTTTACAAAGCTGGATGCTGATCTGGATAAGATCGTAGTAGGACAGATTGAGAAAATTGAGAAACATCCGGACGCAGATAAACTGATCATCTGTCAGGTAAATGTAGGAACAGAGACCGTACAGATTGTTACAGGTGCTCCGAACGTAAAAGAAGGAGACAAGGTACCGGTTGTTCTGGATGGCGGACGCGTTGCGGGCGGACATGAGCCTGGACAGAGAGTAGAAGGCGGAATCAAGATCAAAAAAGGAAAACTTCGTGGAGTCGACAGCTACGGAATGATGTGTTCCATCGAAGAACTTGGTTCAGACAGAAATATGTACCCGGAAGCACCGGAATATGGAATCTACATTTTTGATGATGACGCAGTTGTCGGAGAAAGTGCAGTAAAGGCACTCGGACTGGATGATGTCGTATTTGAATACGAGATCACCTCCAACCGTGTAGACTGCTTCAGCGTGGTTGGCATCGCAAGAGAAGTTGCAGCTACATTCCACAAAGAATTCAAGCCACCGGTTGTAACACCAACCGGAAATGATGAAGATGTCAATGATTACATCAAAGTAAAAGTAGAAAATACAGACCTTTGCCCACGTTACTGTGCAAGAGTCGTAAAAAATATCAAGATCGGACCTTCACCGAAATGGATGCAGAGAAGACTTTCTTCCGTAGGAATCCGTCCGATCAACAACCTTGTTGATATCACAAACTATGTAATGGAAGAATACGGACAGCCAATGCATGCTTATGATCTGGATACCATCGCAGGTCATCAGATCATCGTCCGCAATGCCCAAAAAGGAGAAAAATTCGTAACACTGGATGGTCAGGAAAGAGAAATGGATGATTCTGTTCTGATGATCTGTGATGGCGAAAAAGCGGTAGGTATTGCCGGAATCATGGGTGGCGAAAATTCCATGATCACTGACAATGTACAGACCATGTTATTTGAAGCTGCATGTTTTGATGGAACCAACATCCGTAAATCCAGCAAGAAAGTCGGACTTCGTACCGATGCATCCGGTAAATTTGAAAAGGGACTGGATCCGAATAATGCAGAGGATGCAATCAACCGTGCCTGCCAGCTGATCGAAGAAATGGGAGCCGGTGAAGTTGTCGGAGGAATGGTTGATGTATATAGCAAGAAAAAAGAACCTGTACGTGTACCATTTGATGCCGACAAGATCAATGCACTTCTCGGAACAGACATCCCGGAAGAAGATATGATCAAATATTTTGAAAAGATCGACCTGGAATATGATGCAGAAGCAAAAGAAGTGATCGCACCAACCTTCCGTCATGACTTATTCCGTATCGCCGATCTTGCGGAAGAAGTAGCAAGATTCTACGGATATGATAATATCCCGACTACACTGCCTACAGGTGAAGCTACAACTGGTAAGCTTTCTTTCAAGCTTCGTGTGGAAGAAGTAGCAAGAAATATTGCAGAATTCTGTGGATTCAGCCAGGGAATGACTTATTCATTTGAAAGCCCGAAGGTATTTGACAAGCTCCTCCTCGACAAGGATGATCCGATGCGTCAGGCAATCCAGATCATGAACCCGCTTGGAGAAGATTACAGTGTCATGCGTACAACATCTCTGAATGGTATGCTGACATCTCTTGCAACAAACTACAACAGAAGAAATAAAAATGTCCGTCTGTACGAGCTTGGAAATATTTATCTTCCAAAGGCACTTCCACTGACAGAACTGCCGGACGAAAGAATGCAGTTTACACTTGGAATGTACGGAGATGGAGACTTCTTCAGTATGAAAGGTGTTGTAGAAGAGTTCTTTGAAAAAGTCGGACTTCATAAGAAAGAAACCTATGATCCAAATGCAGGAAAGAACTTCCTTCATCCGGGACGTCAGGCAAACATCGTTTACGATGGAAAGGTTGTCGGATACATGGGTGAGGTTCATCCGGAAGTTGCTGATATCTATGGAATCGGTGAAAGAGCATACGTTGCTGTCATTGATATGCCACAGATCACAGAGCTTGCAACATTTGAAAGAAAATACGAAGGAATTGCAAAATACCCGGCAGTCAGCCGTGATATCAGTATGGTAATGCCAAAATCCATCCTGGTAGGACAGGTTGAAGAAGTGATTGAGAACAAGGGTGGCGCTTATCTGGAAAGCTATAAGCTGTTCGATATCTATGAAGGCGCTCAGATCAAGGCAGGCTTCAAGTCTGTTGCTTACTCTATCACATTCCGTGCAAAAGATAAGACTCTGGAAGAAGCTGACATTTCAGCTGCTATGAACCGTATCTTAAAGGCACTGGAGGAAATGGGTATCGAGCTTCGTAAGTAGGCGAAAAGAGGTCAAAAGAATGAAACGACAGGATTTTTATTTTGATTTACCGGAAGAGCTGATCGCGCAGGATCCGCTTGAAGACAGATCCAGTTCCAGACTGCTTGTTCTTGATAAAAAAACCGGTGCAACCAGTCATCACATTTTCCGTGAGATCAAAGATTATCTCAAACCGGGAGACTGCCTTGTGATCAATGATACCAAGGTCATCCCGGCAAGACTGATCGGTGAAAAAGAAGGAACCGGCGGAAAAGTCGAAGTGCTTCTTTTGAAACGAAAAGGAAATGATGTCTGGGAAACACTTGTAAAACCAGGAAAGAAGATGAAACCCGGAGCAAGAGTCAGCTTCGGGGACGGTCTTCTGAAAGGGGAAGTTCTGGAGGTTGTAGAGGAAGGAAACCGTCTGATCCATTTTGAATACGAAGGAATTTTTGAAGAGATTCTGGATCAGCTTGGACAGATGCCGCTTCCGCCTTACATCACCCACCAGCTGGAGGACAAGAATCGTTACCAGACCGTGTATGCAAAGCATTCCGGATCTGCGGCTGCTCCGACGGCAGGACTGCATTTTACACCGGAGCTTCTGGAAGAAATCAAAGCAGAAGGTGTGGAGATTGCGCATGTAACGCTTCATGTCGGACTTGGAACTTTTCGTCCGGTAAAAGCGGATGATATTCTGGATCACCATATGCATTCGGAATTCTACCGGATCGAGGCATCTGAGGCAGAAAAGATCAACCGTGCAAAAGAGAGCGGACATCGGGTGATCTGCGTCGGAACGACAAGCTGCCGGACCGTAGAATCTGCGGCTGATGAAAACGGAAAGTTAAAAGAGTGCAGTGGATGGACAGAGATTTTCATCTATCCGGGCTATAAATTCAAGGTACTGGACTGCCTGATCACGAACTTCCATTTACCGGAGTCAACGCTGATCATGCTGGTAAGTGCGCTTGCCGGAAGAGAGCATGTGCTTGCGGCATATGAAGAAGCAGTTAAAGAGAGATATCGATTTTTCAGCTTTGGGGATGCTATGATGATTGTGTAGCCTCCAAATCTAACAAATGTGAGGTTATCCCAGAAATCAGGAAAAGTAAATAATGGGACAAAGAGAAACCCAGGAGTGTAAATGCTCCTGGGTATTTTTAGCATCAAGAATCCTTATAAGTGAATGTATGGGACAGCCCATTGCGGAACACAACCGTTTCCGGACGCCCGTCTCTCAGGATGATAGAATCCAGAATTGAGACAAAGAAGTTTTTCAGGATCTCCGGATCCAGCGATTCAGCCAGACTTTCATAGTAGATGTACTGTTTATCTGCCAACTTCTGCGTCAGGATGAAGGAAGATGCCTGGCGGATAAATTCTTCATCGTTCATGGTACGCATCCATGGTTCCTGAGACATCATGCCAATAGCTTCGTTGATCTCCTGGAGCCGATCTGTGATCTGTTGCTTCCGGACAAGGTACTCACGTTCAGATATAGAATCATCGCTGTAGAGGTACAGATCATTCAGACGATCCAGAGCACGTTGCTGTTTCTTCTGATCTGCCATCATGCGTTTTAACTCCGGATCCATCTTAGGTTTTGATCGTGGACGCTTCAAGAGTACCGGATCACTTCCGGAACATTTCTCCAGCATATTGAGAAGAGACGCCAACCCGTCAGGATCTACATGATCGACATTAGAAAAAGTGCTGCCATGTAGCAAGCGCTTCTGGAGATCATCCGTGGAATGGATGTAAGCAAACTGCTTCTGAGCATTCAGGATATTCAGGATGTAGTTCAGAAGGAACTCGCCCAGGACAACATCCGAAGTATATTTTGCATGGCAAGTTTTCGTTTTCCGGACATTCGGGCATCCGTATTTTGACGGACGATATCCGGAGACATGGAGCTTACCTGGAGAAGCAGTAAAAGCGGATCCACACTCTGCACACCAGACAAGTCCGGAGAATACGTGAACATTCTTCTGAGCCGTCTTTCTTCCTGGGGTATTCCGATACCGGGCATTCTTATCAAGGGTAGCTTGGATCCGATCGAACCGATCCGGATCAATGGAAGCCGGGTGGTGGTTTTCTACGATAACCCACTCCGATTCGTCCTTAATCGCTTTTCTTCCTGGAATCTTGTAATAGTTGTACCGATACACGCCTTTATACCACGGATTCCGTAAAATAGTCCACACTGCCACCGGGCTCCACATATTTCCGTTTCTGGAACGATATCCAGCCTCATTCAGCCTCCTAGAAGTATGTACAATGGATTGTGTATCTTCGTAGGTTTCTACCATGAAGTTGTAGATTTTGTTTTCCTCCGGATCTATGGAGAATACCTGAGTAGGCTTATCATAAGAGTAACCGAACGGAATACGCCCGCCATTCCATACACCATTAGAGGCACGGTTAATCATGGTTGCTGTTACACGTTCTGAGGTCATGTTACGCTCAAGCTCTGCAAATACTAGGATGATCTTCAGCATGGCTTCTCCGATAGCTGTACTGGTGTCAAATTGCTCGTTCTTAGACACGAACGTGACACCGAGATCCTTCAATTCTGCATACATATTCGCAAAGTCCAGAAGGTTCCTAGAGATTCGGTCGATCTTCCAAACAAGTAAGTGAGTAAAAAGCCCTTGCCGGATCTGGGACATCATTTTCTGATATGCCGGACGGTCGGTATTCTTTCCGGAATATCCAGCATCCTCAAAAATCACAAAGTCATCTGTATTCAGGATATACTTGCAGTAAGAAGTAAGATCCTGTTTCATCATTGGCAATGAATCTTTATCTATCTGGTAGACCGTGGAAACACGGACGTAAATCGCCACCCGGATAGGCGTTTCTGAGCCCGATCCGGGCATCTTAAAGTTTTTCTTCATAATTCCTCCATCAAAAAGAAATAGCCCCTCCACGGGGCTATACTTAGTTCACATACGGCATGTATTTATTCAGTGCCGCCCATACTACATTTTTGTCATCACGGCTTGCGACCTGGTAACAAGCCAGTAGCCGTTGCAATTCCTGAACTTGCTCCTGGCGTTCTTTTTCTTCCTGAGTTTCAGTGCTGCTCATAAGTACACCTCCAGATATTTTATTTACAGTTGTTCCGAGATCCTGGAAAGATACCGGATCTGAAAGCTCTCTTATCCTGGAAAGAGAAACAGTTTTTGCGTGTCCGAAAGAGACGTTAATATCGCTGGTAAGAACTGGATAAAATTCCCAATTATCAGTATTTGTTACTGGAAGATCACAGAGAAAGCAGAAAATGTACATGTCCGAACATCGTTCCTTTTCACTCCAAGAATCTCCGGTAATATGATGATGTCTATCTGCAATATCAAAAACAATCCGTTTGTTTTCAGAAATGGCACCACTTTCTGGATGCTTGCATGTGATCTTAGCTGATGATTTTATCTCAAAAGAAAAAGAGCCTGATACAAGATCACATTTTCCCCAGTGGCTACGCCGCTGCTCTATACCAAGAGCTTTCATCACAAGGAACTCCGCTAAGGCGCCACGTACAGAAGAATCAATAGAGTACGATGCGTACCATTCCCAGAAGTCAACAGTAGAAAACCCAGAAGGGGAACCAAGGGTGCGAAAGTCCAACCAGCGGTCCATATTTTCAGTATGCAGCTTATCGGATAATAAATTGGATATATTACCGATGCAGTTTTTCTTTGAATCCATTTTCATCTTCCTCGCTATGTATTAAGTGTCATGGTAATGATTTCTTCGCCATGTAAAATATGGTAATGATATTATCCCCTTTTACGGTCTGCGTACTTTTCTGGAATAACCATATGGGTACGAAGAAAGTCTTTGCACATTTTCTGCTTATCATCTGGAATATGAGTGATAATGTCGATCCATTCAGGATCCAGACAGGAAACCTCAGTATAAAGCTTTCTTCCGTATACCAGATAATCCAGAGATACGTCCAAATGCTCCGCAAGCTGCATGACAGTATCAATCTTCGGAATGGATCCCTCTTTCCATTTTCCGGTGCTTCCGGTACTCATATGTAATTCTTTTAAAACAGTAGTCACTGTAGTGCCTTTTTCTGCACAAACAGCTCTCAGATTATCGTAGAACATAAAATCCTCCTAAAAATAAACTCACTAAAAGAGTGTTTATGGCATTGACAAACTCACTACAGTGAGCTATACTAACAAACATAAACAACAAAACATAATCAATTTAATAATTGAAAAAGCACTTCTATCATACCAACAAATGTTAGGTAAGTAAAGAAGGAAAAGGAGGGAACTCATGGAAAAAAAGCTGTCTGCGTGGTGCAAAAACGCCAAGATCGAAATGATTAACCGTGATCTTAAAACCACAACCAGTATGCAAAGATGCAGGGACTTGACGGAATCCGTCAGGATGTATATCAGCTGATCTTGAAAGCGGAGCACATCTACAATGAATCTGGTCAGGGCAAACAGAAATTAAAGTATGTTGTAAGTCAGGCAAGAGGATTGCTACCTAAGTGGCTCCAGATATTCGTTACCGAGGAAGCAATGATGAAGGTTATTGATAAATGGTTTGAGGGGGTAAAAGATCTTCTGGATGACGGAAGAGTAAATGGCTCCCAGAAATAACTCTCAGAGAAGGGAGGGAGTGCTATGTGGGATATAATCCTATTCGTGTACCTTTTAGGGATCTTATTAAGTCAGCCAGTATACATTTGGGCGATCGGGACGCTATGCAGAATGGAGGACGAGGACGAAGAGCTTTATTGCCAGGATAACGGTTTGTATTACGAACCGAGGAAACCGAACTACCCATTGGTAATGGTGCTCATGGTTTTGGCAGGGATCTTCTGGCCACTTGTAATTTTATTTGCAATATTTTTGCCACTCACATTTATCCTGATGGATAAAATGGGGCAGTTGCATCCGGAGGAGGACGAAAAGTTGGATCCGGAAGAGGACACGTACTTATAACTGGGTGGGGAGAAATCCCCACTCTTTTACGTTGGAGGAAGTTATGGCAATTATACGAAACACCTATACAGACGCATTATTTAATGGTTTGATGGCTGCTGGATGCACAATATACGGAGCATGCGGAGCAATGGGGAATATTTACGCAGAATCCGGGGCAAATCCCCGTAATCTGGAGAACCTCTGCGAGAAGAGGCTGAATTACAAATACACCGATGACACGTACACAACGGCAGTAGACAGCGGAGAGATCACAAGAGATCTTTTCTTGCATCCGTTGGGAGATTCCAGACAATACGGTTATGGTTTTTGCCAGTGGACGTCCGCCGGAAGAAAAGCAGGACTGTACGATCTGGTTAAATCAAAAGGCGTGTCGATCGGAGATCCGGACACTCAGGTTGAGTTCATGCTGAAAGAATTACAGCAGAGCTACAAGAGTGTTCTGCAGGTATTAAAAACGGCAACCTCAGTCCAGGAGACATTCTTTTGAACGACAGCCATCACACGGCAACAAATGTCCAGGATGGTTCTAAGTCTGGAGGAGCCGGAACATCTGGCTCAGGATCAACAAACAGCGGAGCCGGAACAATTTCCGGAGGAAACAGTAAGACAGCGAACATCAAGAACGGCCAGCAATGGTTGAATAGCAATTACGGCAATAAGCTGATCCAGTTCTGCGGAGCTAAACTGGAGGTGGATGGATTCTACGGTCCAGCTTCCAGATGGGGAGCCCTTGCGATCTGGAAAGATCTTATGAACCGCAAGTATGGAACAAAGCTCACTCCGACAAACAAGAATTTCTATGGTTCATGCAAGGAAGTAGCGATGGAATGGAGGATGAAACACAGTTCGAGAGCGTGAAAACGCTCAAAGAGTTGTCGGATCTCTTCCGGGACTTTTGCAAAGAGAACGGATTCAAGACAAATACAGTTACATATGTGGAGGCAGTGTGATTATGGCAAAGAAAATTCAGAATAAGAGATACCTGGTAAACAGAGCAGTTTACAAGGCTGTAAAAAAGTACGATCATCAGCAGTTTGAGAACTTTTGCACCGATATTTATAAAAGTGGATGGGAGGACGGAAAGGCTTCTGTAAATGCCCTGGACGTGAAGGACATTGAAGCGGTAATCAAATCCGTAAAAGGGATCGGAGAGGTTCGGATCGGTAAGATCATGGAGGCAATCAATGAAAAATTCGATGAAAACGCCGGATCAGAAGAAACGGAGTAAACAGTTAGGAAAAGAGATCCGGGACAACCTAGAAAGATACGAGTATTTGAGGGCACACGGCGGATCAGATCCATTCTGGAGTGATGGAGTAAACATGAATTTATGCAGGAAGCACGTTATCTACCTCCGGAGCAGAGTGGAAACGGATCTGGATCCGGAATATTACCCGGATGAGTACGGCCTGGAGATTCCGGAAGAGGTAGACAATAATTACATGGCAGATCCGGACGGGATCCGGAGCAGAACAAAAGCTGCGCTGGAGGTTCTGAAAGAGAATCAGGACTTCCAGTATCTGAGAAATAAGCTCAGCGGAGATCTTGACAAAGAATCAGATCAGTGCATGAACTCAGTCAGGTATGTGTTGGGATTGGAAGATGCGATCCGGAGGGATGACCTGGTAGTAATGCGGAGATGCCAAGATCCGGAATTTTACGTCAATTATTTGAGAAATAGTCGCAAAAAGCTGGAAGTAATTCTTGGATCTGAATATTTGGAGCCGAAGATCCGTGAGGGACAGCTGACAATATGGGATTTTATAGGAGGACAATAGTATGCACACAGAAAATGAGTATCACAGAGGAGAGATCTTTTTTATCAATGAGGGCGAAAGCTCCGGAAGCGAACAGGGGGGGCGAGACCTGGAATCATAGTAAGTAATGACGTTGGAAACAAACACGCTCCGATCGTGGAAGTAGTGTACCTGACATCCAGGGAGAAAAAACTGATGCCGACACACGTTAGGATCAAGAGCAGTCCGATCCCTTCCATAGCGTTATGTGAGCAGATCGAGACGGTATATAAAAAGCGGATCGGAAAATATCTTGCAAAAGCCACGATGGATGAAATGAAACAGATTGACAAGGCACTTGCTGTCAGTATCGGACTTGGTGGAAATATGAAGATGTCCGACTACGTGAGAGAGTGGGCGGAGGCGTTCAAAGAGCCGGATCCAGATCCGATCGAAGAAAAAGCGATGCAGATCCTGGAAACAGCGAAACCAGTTCCGATCCAGATACCGGAACGCCTTTTTGACAAAGAGAGGATCAAAGAGCTGGAAAAAGATTTGATCCGAGCGGAAGCGGAACGTGATGTATTCCAGAAACTGTATAAAGAGCAGTTAGCAATCAGTTAAATGTGAGGTAAAGGATATGAGAAGAATCAAGCGCATGATATTTAAGCATTTTAACTGTATTCCCTGGTTCATTGTGGGAATACAGATCCTGGTAGACGGGGAAATCAGCCGTTGGCAGTATGCGATGTGCTGGATCTGCACCCTGGTAATGATCTGGATGTACGCACCAAATAGAGCACAAACGAAGGGAGGTGGGAAAGTTGCTGACATTGACGATCGAAAAAAAGTGGTTTGATATGATCCTGAGCGGAGAAAAGACAGAGGAGTACCGGGAATTGAAACGGTACTATGATTCCAGATTTAGAAATGCCGCTATGCTAAAGAATCAGGAATATCAAGCAAGCGTTTCCGAGTTCCGGAACTTGGCTGCAACAGTGGATCAGGATATCGGAACTGTGAAGTTTCGGAACGGCTATACCACGGATGCTCCGTACTTCCTAGCAGACTGCAAACTGACAGTCGGGGAAGGAAAACCGGAGTGGGGAGCTCTTCCTGAGACAGAGTATTATATTCTGAAAATGAAAAACGTGAGGAGGAAATAGCATGTATTACGATTACCCGGAAGAGGAGTTTTACCCAGAAAGTGAGTATCAGGAGCAGATAGACGCTCTGAAAGAAGCCATCAAAAGTTCAGTAAAATCAGAGATTCTGGAAGAAATGAACAGATTAAGAGCAGAAAACGAAAAGCTCCAGGGCATCAAGGAACATTTTGAGGAAGTAAAAAGGGATTACGAGAAAAAGAAAGACAAGTGCGACCGGATTATTCGTAATGCCGAGTACAACGCCAAAAAAATGAGACTTTCCGAATTGATGAAAGACCACAAGGTTGTAAAGTGGAAAGTTGATAGAGAACTCGTATACGGTCCGAAATGCTGCAAGTGTAATTCAAACAGATCAATAGAAGTGAGACTGCCATCTGGAAGAATTGCAGAGGACGAGTGCGAGTGTAAAACAAAGAGCAAGTATTATTATTACCCAAAGATGTATATTCTAAGCGAGTTTACCGACAGATACAGATGCGGAGAGATAATAGCCCACTACACAGAAGAAAGAAGCTCACATGGGGATGATGTATATTACGAAAGATATACATGCACAATTTGCGATAGCTCCACAGAAGAGGAGAAGAAAGAAGCAATAAGAACACTTAGTGACAAGGTGAGAGAGATACTGTTTGACCAGGAAGAAAAGTGCCAGGAGGTATGCGACAGGCTTAACGATGGGCTTGGGAATTATTTGTATACATTTGGAGGTGAAAACATAAAAGAATATATCAAAGAAAGAAAAAAGAGAAGGAAGAAGGTACGATAATGCAGAGAAAAATTCTGTTTAAAGCCAAATCGACAGACGCCGGAAAGTGGGAGGAGGGGCTGCCGAACTATTGCAGTACGGACGGATCCGTTACAAAGATGGTAAGCTACTCTCCTGGATCATTTAAGGTGTTTTCGATTGAACCGAAAACTTTATGCCAGTATACGGGATTCACGGACGCAACCGGAAAGAAGATCTTTGAAAATGACGTTGTGCGGATCCTTGGAAAAGATAACATGCTCAATAGGATAATTTTCGCAGAGAGGCCAATATACGACAATATTTGTGAGGAAGAAGTTGACAAGGTATCTGGATGGTTCTACGAAAGATATCCGGACAATGCAACCGGAGCCGTGCCACTTACAGCACATGATATAGAAAACTTGGAAATGAAGGTTATAGGGAACATAAGTGATGAATGAAAGAGAAAAAGAGGATCAGGAACAGTTGGAATACCTGAGGGAATGGAAGGCAAAACGCTCAGGAAGAGCAAAAGAAGAAAGTGCAATCAAGAGAATTTACAAGAAAGGTAGAAAATTATGGACGGAAAAATTTTTAAGATAAGTGGTTACCTGGTGGATCCGAATGGAGAAAATGAAGCAGCCTGGATATGGGAGGAATTGAGGCATTTGAATGACACGTTCGGACAGCATGTACACGTCAAAGAGGCTGATATACTGGACTGGACAGATGAAAATCCGTTGAACTATGAAAATTGTGATCTGGCGGAGTGCGAGAAGTATTTCCACGACAACTACCCAGTAAGAGAAAATCGAAGTGTGGAGGTTGGAAAGACCTACAGACATTTCAAAGGAAAAATCGTTGAAGTGATAGCGATCAGCCAGGACACGGAATCTCCAGGACAATACTACGTGGTCTATAAATGCGAGGACGGAGCTATCTGGAGCAGACCTTATGGAATGTTTGTCGGTAAGGTAGACCGGAAGAAATACCCGGATGCAGACCAGGAGTACAGATTCGAGGAGGTGCAGAATGGACATCAGGAATAAAAATGAGCTGAGGAGGCGTATCGACGCCTTCCTCCATGAGTATACGCATGAAGAATATATCATCAATGAGGAGTTCTGCAAGGACACAATGCGGATGATGGCAGATTTCATCGGACATGTGAACGGAAGAATGGACAGTGAGCGAAAAAGGCTCACAGAGGCAAGAAGGAAGCTCAAAGAGGCATTATGGGAGAATAAAGTTCTGCATGAATACAATTACAATGGATCTTCCGGAATCTGCCGGGCAAAACTTATGGGAGATATGTCTGGAACGTGGCACATTGGAGATGTAGTGTGCGTGGAAAATGGCAAATCATTCATGCTGATGCAGGATGGCTATTCGGAGGAAAACGGGTATCTGATTCTCAGGGCGATGGAAGTGATTCCAGAAACGATCCAGAGATTCGCTTGTGTGGAAGATATGACCGGGGAAAAGCTGTTTGAGGGTGATGTGATCTACAATCCGGAGCATAGAACAGTCCGAATGGAGATCTGCTACGGCAAATACGCCGCATATTGCCCGAACGATCAGGAATACATGGAAACTGTCGGTTTTTATATGGTGTCGAACACCACAGACGATGCAATGCCACTCGGTCCGACAAAGGAATACGCACTTTTGTTGGGAAATGTGGTAGACAACCCAGAGATCAAGGTGGTATAATTTCAGTCAGGATGCACCGGAAAGGAAAGAAAATGAGTAAAAGAATCTTAGCAGCAATGTTATCATGTATGCTGGTTGTAGGAATGACCGGATGCGGTTTTTCAGATGGAGTGAAAGACGGTATGAAAGATGCTCAGAAGCAGGAAAGCATAAACGATTCTGATAAAAATGATAGCAAAAAGGATAAAAACGTGACCGAAACGGATAAAAATGATACCGAAAGCCGGGAAAACGTTTTAGAATTAGAAGAAAGCAAGACCGGAAACCCACTTCTGGATGCAGAGGTAATCGTAGGCGATGTAATGAACGGAACTAAGACAGAGAAGTTGGGCGAATACGCCTATATCATAGTTCCATTGGAGACAATGAAAAAAGTTACGATGGAACAGTACGATGAATTTTGCGATCAGAAAGTCCAGGATAGCGGTTACAACTGGGTAACGATCGACTTCGGTAACGGATCCGGATTGCAGTTCCAGGGAAGTACACCAGCAGTAGCAACCTACGGTACACTTGATAATGAGGAGTGCATCGAAGAATCAAAAGGAACCGTAATGATGACTGGAGAGAATACATATGAGCATTCCGAGAACCAGTAAAAATCTAACAAATGTTAGAAATGGTGGTACACCCGTAATCATACGGGATGCGATGTTTATAGAATAGACGCAGAATCTGACAAATGTGAGGTTTATGTCAGGGAACAGGGAATCATAAGATATGAACCGGAGAACGGGATTGTTCAAGTCATGTACAACTTTGAAAAATCTTGTTCTCCGGTTTTTGTATAGACTGGAAACGATTGAGTTTAAAAATCTTATTGAATAAATGTCTATAGAGAATGCTGTTTTATCCGGCAGAGATAAACAGAACAGATTTGCCGATTCTGCAAAAGTATAGTAAGATGGTGTAAGTGCCAAAAGCATGAATGGTATAGTAATGGAGCAATCCGGGCACATACTAAGACGAAAAGGCTATAAAAACAAGATTGCAAAAGGAGACAGAAGATGGACTACGCAGAATATATCAGAGAAAGAAACGAAAAAAATAACTTTGGGAAATAAAGTCAGGTGGATATTCGTAATTTGTTTTGCTGTTTGATTTGGTTAAAAAGCGGACAGAAATGCATTGAGAATTGAGGAGTAGCAGAAAATGGGCATATTTGAGGAGGCAGCAATTTTCCGGGGCATCACAAAGGAGGACGCCAGACAGATGCTGAACTGTCTGAATCCGGTAGAAAAGACTTATAAAAAAGATGAAATCATTTACCATGCCGGGGATGAGGTTACTTCAATGGGCGTGGTTCTTTCCGGCAGCGTGTTCATTGAGAATGATGATATCTGGGGGAATCACAGCATTCTGGACCGGGCTGGAAGAGGTGAGATTTTTGCAGAAACATATGCAGCGATTCCGGGGCAGAAGCTGATGGTTAATGTAGTTGTGGCAGAAGAGGCAAGAATTTTGTTTCTTGATGTGGGAAGGATACTGAAAGTCTGTTCCAATTCGTGTGTGTTTCATCATACGTTAATTGAAAATCTGCTGAAGCTTTCCGCAGAGAAGAATCTCCGTCTGTCGAAACGGATTTTTCATATTTCATCAAAATCGATCCGGGGAAGACTGCTGTCGTATTTGTCTTATCAGGCTATGGAAAACGGGAAGAAAGAATTTGATATCCAGTTCAACCGGCAGCAGCTTGCAGATTATCTGAATGTAGACAGGTCCGCGATGTCAAATGAGCTTGGGAAGATGCAGAAAGATAGGCTGATCGAAGTAGACAGGAAACATTTCCGTATTCTTGACGAAACGGAAATATGAATGGATGAATAATGGAAATAAAACGGATACAGCAGTGAGAAACTGTATGTGGGTTAGGATAAAAGAAAACCATTGCAGGAGAGATGTGATTTCATCAGATCCTGTAATGGTTTTTTGTATACGATGAGTCAAGTATAAATTTGTGGAAGTTATCTTTCCAGTCCGTGTATCCAGTCTGACTTTAGGAAATAAATCAGAAAAGCAATGGAACTGAGCGCCCAGGTCATCGGGTAAGCCCAGAAGATCATCTGAATGGACGGGATGAATTTTAAAATGATCACGATATAAGAAACGCGGATCAGACACCAGCATACCAGCATAACATACATCGGGACTGTGGATTTACCGGCTCCGCGCATGATTCCTGCCATACAGTGTGAAAAAGCAAGCAGGAAGTAGAAAAAGGTATCCGTATGAGCCTGCATGGTTCCGTAGCGGATAACCTCTGCGGTGGAACTGAAAGCAGATAGAAGCTGTGGAGCGGTAAAATGCACGCAGATACCGAGCAGCTCAGAAATCGTAAGGGAACAGATCACACCGAATACAGCGCCCTTTTTAGCACGCTCATATTCTTTTGCTCCCAGATTCTGACTGATAAAAGTAGTAAGTGCCAGTGCAAAACAGGTGATCGGAAGGAATCCAAATCCCTGGATCTTCATATAAGAACCACATCCGGCAACCGCCATTTCCCCAAACTGGTTGATATTTGCCTGGACGAATACATTTGCCAGGGAAATGATCGAGTTCTGGAGTCCTGCGGGCAGACCATAAGAAATGATCTGGCGGAGCATATAGGAATCCAGATTGATCCGGTTCAGATGAAGCCGAAACTCCTCCGGACTGCGAAGCAGCTGCACCATACAGAGGATAGCACTTAAAAACTGTGAAATGACAGTTGCAAAAGCGGCAGCACCTACACCAAATCCAAGACCTGCGATCAGTACAAGGTCAAGAATGATATTCGTTACCGAAGAAACGATTAAGTAGATCAGAGGATGGGTACTGTCACCGACGGACTGCAGAATGCCGACAAAGAAGTTGTACATGACAAAGGCAAGTGAGCCGGTAAAGTAGATCCGGAAATAAGTAATCGAGTTTGGAAGTACCGCCTCCGGTGTTCCCATAAGTACCAGGATCTGTGGTGCGGCAATGATACCGACGATGGTAAGGATCACGCCGCAGATCAGTCCGAAACCAACGGTTGTATGGATGGATTTCTGTAGATTCGCAATGTCTCTGGCACCGTAATATTTGGCAACGATGACACCGGATCCGATGGCGATTCCATTAAAAAGACCGACCATAAGAAAGATCAGATTACCGGAAGAGCTGACAGCGGCAAGCGCAGAGCTTCCAAGAAAATTTCCAACGATCAGAGAGTCGGCGGTGTTATATAGCTGCTGAAAAAGGTTTCCCCAGAAAAGCGGGATCGCAAAAGCAACGATACGCTTCCAGATGGAGCCTTCGGTCATCAGTTTGGCTGAAGATTTTGACATAGAATATTTCCCTCGTTTCTTAAGTCATTACTTTTAAGTATAAGGTGCGGCAGAGGGAAAGTCAATGAAAATGGGGGTTCGGTAAAAATGCATGTACTTTCCTTGTGATTAACAATGAAATCAAGTATAATGGATATTATAAAAGTTGTGACAGGAGGAAATTGCATGAGCAGTTATCTGAACCCGGGAAACTTACAGCAAGACAAAATGTTCGTTTGTCATTTTGATTGATGAATGGGATTGCCTGTTCCGTGAATTTCAGCAAGACTGTAATGCACAGAAAAATATCTGGATTTTCTCCGGGTATGGCTGAAAGATAAAGATTATGTTGCGCTGGCATATATGACAGGTATTGTGCCTATTAAAAAATATGGTTCACATTCAGCACTAAATATGTTTACAGAATACTCTATGACAGATCCGGGTGATCTGGCTGAATATTTCGGATTCACAGAGCAGGAAACATCGGAATTATGTGAAAAATATGAAATGAACTTTGATGAGGCAAAAAAATGGTATGATGGATATCATTTGATGGTACATCGTCAGATGGGAAATGAAATTTGCTCTATATATAATCCGAAATCTGTAGTGGAGGCTATGATGCGCCATAAGTTTGGAACTTACTGGAACCAGACGGAAACATATGAAGCGTTAAAAATCTATATTCAAATGGATATGGATGGATTGAAAGATTCGGTAATTAGAATGCTTGCCGGAGAAGGGGTACCGGTTAATGTTGGAACGTTCAGCAATGATATGACAACATTTGCTACGAAGGATGATGTATTAACATTGTTGGGGCATTTGGGATATCTGGCATATGACAGTGTAAATGAAACTGTCAGAATTCCGAATAAAGAAGTTTCGCAAGAATATGTAAATGCAATCAGTACGATGAACTGGTATGGAGTGGCAGAATCAGTGGAAGATTCGAGAAAATTATTGGAATCATTATGGGCATTGGATGAAGAATGAATGTGTGATTGAGAAGTTAAAAAAATAGTCTGCAAATAACAAAGTAAGGGCGTGTGAAAAAACAAAAGTTTTTTCATGCGTCCTTTAGATTGAGAAAAATTATGTTGCAGGATTAAATTTACTACAATTTGATGGTATAATAATTTCAAAATCAGAGAGGCATTTAAAAGGATGGAAAAGGACAAAAAGACAATAAACAGATGTAGTGAATGCGGTCTTTATAAGACACCTCAAACAGACATTTGTCCAGAATGTGGAGGTATAATGGATCTGGCGATTAAAGGTGAAGATTTATCCTGGAGTTGCAGACAATGCAGTTATAGTCTTGCGACAACAGCTCAAAAACCATGCTATTGGGATAACAAAAAGTTTGCGAAAGAATGCTATCCACAAATGGAAAAATGTCCTTATGCGGAAAAATAATTTATGGTTCAGGAGAGACTAAAATTGACACTGGAAGAAGTATTTTATAACTTATTTGATGAATATGGAGAAAAATTTAATTGGCGTTTGATTCCATTAACCCAATCCGGAAGAGGTATTTTTATTGATGAATTAAAAAAAGAAATTGGTAAAAACCATTTTTTATACAATAAAAGAGTCTGGGCGGTTGCAAAATGTGAATCGGGCAATAAGGTTTTATATCTGACAGGAAATGAAAAAGGAGAAGACACCTATTATGTTTTTCATTTAACATATTCAGAGTACAGTACTGGAAAATTCCCAGACTATGAAGAGCTAGGAGACCTTCATGCAGTGAAAGAATATATGGAAAAATGTAATAGATAAAATTTCAAGAGGACTTGTAAGACTAAAACCTTACAAGTCCTCTTCTTCATCTAACAGCTTATCCTTCATGAAACCGCGAAAGAAACTGTTTTGTTCTCTCTTCACTTGGATTTTCAAACACCTGACGCGGATCACCCTGTTCAACGATGCGTCCGTCGTCCATAAAGATCACATGATCGGCAACGTCGCGTGCAAATGCCATCTCATGGGTTACAATGATCATCGTCGTATTCTGGTCGGCAAGCTCGTGGATAACTTTTAATACTTCTCCGGTCAGTTCCGGATCCAGTGCAGAAGTCGGCTCATCAAAACAGAGGATGTCCGGTTGCAGGGCAAGTGCCCTTGCAATAGCAACTCGCTGGCATTGTCCGCCGGAAAGCTGATGCGGATAATTGTCCATCCGGTTATCCAACCCCATCTGTGTCAGAAGAACCTTTGCCTGTACCTCGATGGCGGTCAGGATTTCACGTTTTCTTTCTTTAAAATCCGGCTGCTCTGCGGCGAGAAGCTTTTTGGCAAGCATTACATTTTCCAGAGCGGTATACTGCGGAAACAGATTAAAGTTCTGGAACACCAGACCAAAATGCAGTCGTTTTTTACGGATCACGGATTCCTGAGTGGTTGCCGGGACAGAGGCATCAAAAAGTGTTTCGCCATTTACCCGGATAATTCCGTTATCCGGATGTTCCAGAAAGTTCAGGCAGCGGAGAAGCGTTGTCTTTCCACTTCCGGAAGATCCGATGATGGAAACAGCCTGTCCTTTTTCCAGGTTAAATCCAACGTCTTTTAAGACAGGAGTCTTATTAAAAGATTTACTGATATGTTCTACTTCTAAGATTGGCATAAATATGAATTCTCCTTATCTGAAATATTCCAGTTTCTTTTCAAGGCGTCCGAGAAGAACGGTCAGGATACCATTGAAAATAAGATAATAAACAGCGGTAAAGAACAGCGGCCAGATGGCACCGGAGATGCCATGTGAGCCTTTCATAAATGCCTGTCCTGCCCAGATGATCTCCTGCAGCGCGATAATACGTGCAAGAGAAGTATCCTTTACCAGGGTGATGATCTCATTTGACATCGGTGGTACGATGCGTTTGATCATCTGAAGGAGTGTGATCTTGAAAAAGATCTGATGCTTTGTCATGCCAAGTACAAGACCGGCTTCTTTCTGACCTTCCGGAACACCCTGGATTCCACCGCGGTAGATTTCTGAAAAATAGCAGGCGTAATTGATGATAAAAGATACGGCTGCTGCAAGGAAGCGCCCTGTTTCACCACCACCCCAGATCGGGTTATGTAAGACCAGCCCGGGGAAATAGTAGATGATCAGAAGCTGGATCATCAGCGGGGTACCACGGATCACCCAGACGATCAGTCTCGCAAGCCAGCTAAGAGGCTTGAAATGAGACATGGAGCCAAAGGCAATGACCAGTCCGAGAGGAAGGGCACCGACCAGCGTCACAATAAATAATTTTAAAGTTTGTAAAAAGCCGACATTCAGTGCGGACACTACGACCGGCATTTGTTTCATAATTAGATCCATAAAAAGTTCCTGCCTTAAATATTATTTCTGCTCAATGAGGGCATCCTGAACCCCATAGGTTTCAGCGCATTTCTTCATAGAACCATCATTGTAGCTTGTCTTGAAGAATTCGTTCAGTTTATCTGCAAGGTCGGAACCTTTGCGGAATCCAACACCATATTTTTCGGTAGTAAGCTCAACTGTATGAGTCAGATTTTCGTATCCGGTACCTTTTCCGACCATGGCACCGGCCATCAGAAGGTCGATGACTGCTGCATCAGAGGTTCCGGCTGCAACTTCCATCAGGGCATCAGACTGTGAAGAAACCGCAGTGTAGTCATATCCTTCTCCGTTTACAGCTTCTTCTCCGGCACTTCCGGATTCAACTGCAAAAGAAAGATCCTTCAGACTGTCTTTGTCCTGATATTTGTCTGCTTTATCAGAAGGAACAACCACTACCTGTGCATTGTTACAGTAAGCGGAGGTGCATGCCATTGCGCTGGTTACTTCATCAGTAAGTGTCATACCATTCCATACGCAGTCGATGGTTTTTCCATCCAGCTCCATGACTTTATTGTCCCAGTCGATCTCGACAAATTCGGCATCTACGCCAAGGCTTTTTGCAAATGCTTTTGCCATGTCGGCATCAAAACCAATCCATTCATCCTTATCATTTTTGTAATCCATTGGCTCAAAATCGGTGATTCCGACTACAAGAGTTCCTTTATCCTGAACATATTCTATATCACTTTTGGATGAACTTTTTGAGCTGTCGGATTTCTTGGTGTCAGAGGAAGAACCTCCGCATGCTGCAAGGGATAATACCATTGCTGAAGTAAGTGCAAGTGCTGTTATTTTTTTCATAATAATCTCTCCTCATATAATTTCAAAAAATGTCACGTCACTATATTATCAATCTACCATACTAAAGTCAACCAAAACTTGCTATTTACTTTCTTTTTTGATAAAGATACAATAAGAAATACAGAAATTACTGTAAAAAGAGTAAAACAGAGGAATATAAATATATGGAAACAAATGAGATTATTGTTCACCATGCGACGGAGAATAACCTGAAAAATGTATCCATCCGGATACCAAAGCATCAGATCACAGTATTTACCGGAGTATCAGGTTCCGGGAAATCTTCGCTGGTTCTGGATACTCTTGCGGCGCAGTCACGCAGGGAATTAAATGATACTTTCCCGAGTTTTGTGCAGCAATATCTTCCCAAATACGGAAGACCGCATGTAGAACGGATTGAGAATCTACCGGCAGCAATTGTAATCAATCAGAAAAAGCCGTCGCCGAATCAGCGGTCGACGGTTGGAACTTATACGGATACCTATACCCTTCTGAGGCTTTTATTTTCCAGAGTGGGACAGCCTTTTGTCGGTTATTCGGACAGCTTTTCATTCAATCATCCACAGGGATGCTGCCTGCGGTGTAACGGACTTGGAGAAGTGACAGATCTGGATGTGCATAAGCTGGTGGATTTTGATAAATGTCTGAATGATGACGGGGTGATCCATTATGTGGCATTTGAGCCGGGGCAGTGGAGATGGATCCGCTATGCAAACAGTGGATTGTTTGATCTGAATAAGAAGATTAAAGACTATTCCGAAGAAGAATTGGAACTGTTTTTGTATTCACCGCAGATACGTCTTAAGAATCCACCGGAAGGATGGCCGAAAACTGCGAAATACGAAGGCCTTGTGCATCGGATGTACCGCAGTGTCCTAAATTCGGAAGAAGGAAAACTTCACAGGGAGTTATTGGATCCGATCACCAGTCATGGAGTTTGTCCGGAGTGTAATGGGGCAAGATTGAATCAGAAGGTGTTGTCCTGCAAAATTGACGGGAAAAATATTGCTGATGTAATAAAACTTCCATTATCCGAGCTGCGTGCGTGGATTGCTCAAATAGAAGATCCGCTTGCAAAAGATATTCAGGATACACTGCATACCAAACTGTCTGCACTTATAGATATCGGACTGGGATATCTGTCTCTGGACAGAGGGTTATCTACTTTATCTGGTGGAGAGATTCAGAGATGCAAGATTGCAAAATGCCTGAATTCCTCGCTTTCTGATTTGTTGTATATTCTGGATGAACCGAGTGCAGGGCTTCATAATCATGATATTGAGCGGATGCGCCGTGCACTGGAAAAATTGAGAGATGGTGGAAATACGGTTGTTCTGGTGGAGCATCACCGGAAAATGATCGAGATGGCCGATCACATTGTGGAAATGGGTCCGGAACCGG
Organism: Coprococcus sp. AF99-45; assembly: GCF_027663865.1. Lineage (NCBI taxonomy): Bacteria > Bacillati > Bacillota > Clostridia > Lachnospirales > Lachnospiraceae > Coprococcus > Coprococcus sp. AF99-45. The sequence continues at coordinate 83,461 of NZ_JAQDGZ010000002.1, read as the reverse complement.
GAATGGCCGGTGGAAGAGTTTTATTTGAAGGCAGTTATAAGGAACTTTTAGAGAGTGATACGCCGACTGGAGAAGAGATGCGGCTTACTACTTCTCTAAAAGCAAAGGCAAGGGAAGCGAAAGGAATATGGCGGATGGAGCATATCCATCTTCACAATCTGAAGGACATTACCATCGAATTTCCAATAGGAAATCTGGTTGTGATCGCTGGTGTTGCCGGATCTGGAAAAAGTTCTCTGATGGAAAGCTTTTACCGCAGTATGGGAGAGGATGTGGTGTTTGTAAGCCAGCGCGCTGCAGGTGCAAGTCTCAGATCCACTCCAGCGACCTATCTGGGAGTCGCAGATGAAATCCGGAAAATATTTGCAAAGCGGTGCGGTCAGAAGGCATCTTTGTTTTCTTTTAACGGCGCAGGAAAGTGTCCGGCATGTAAGGGAAAAGGAGTGATCGTATCGGATATGGCATTTATGGATGACATCGAGACGACCTGTGATGTGTGTAAAGGACTTCGGTATTCAAAAGAAGTTTTGCAATACGAAGTAGATGGAAAGAATATTGCGGAAGTGATGGATCTGACTGTTGCACAGGCAGGGGAATTCTTCAGGGGAACAAAGATCAGCGAAGCGCTGGAGCCTCTGGAAAAAGTAGGACTTTCTTATCTGCACCTGAATCAGGCACTTTCTACTTTATCCGGCGGAGAGTTGCAGCGAATGAAGTTTGCTTCCTATCTCGGAAGTAAAGACCGTATTTTCATTCTTGATGAGCCGACAAACGGATTGCATATCAAGAATGTCCGGAGTCTGTTAAAGCTTCTGAACCAGATGGTGGATGAAGGAAATTCCATTTTTGTTATCGAACATAACATAGAATTTATCAAATCCGCTGATTATGTGGTAGAATTAGGACCAGAAGGAGGAGATGCCGGAGGAAGACTGCTGTTTGCCGGTACACCGTCTGAGATGAAAATGAGTGAAAAATCTGTTACGGCAGAATATTTATGATGATACCAGATTGCTCCATTTCCATTGCTACGCAATCCCCCTATTTATAATTATGAAAGATTTACAGAAACAGAAATATTTACCAAAAAGATAGAAGAAAAGGAGACGAACGTTATGAAACTAATGATTGCATCAGATATTCACGGATCCGCATATTATTGTCTGGAAATGCTGGATGCGATGAAAAAAGAATGTCCGGACAGACTGTTACTTCTGGGCGACATCCTGTATCATGGACCAAGAAATGATCTTCCGCTGGAATACGAACCCAAAAAGGTAATCAAAATGTTAAATGAAGTCAAAGAGAAATTATTCTGTGTACGCGGAAACTGTGACACAGAGGTAGACCAGATGGTACTGGATTTTCCAATCATGGCAGATTATGCAGTGATCCCGTGTGGCAACAGGATCATTTACGCCACCCACGGACACCATCATAACGTCATGACCCCAATCCCAATGCAGCCAGGCGATATTCTCCTACACGGTCACACCCACGTACCGGCCTGGGAACCATTCGGAAACGAGAACCTCTACTTAAATCCAGGTTCCGTTTCCATCCCAAAAGAAAACAGCGCCCACAGCTACATGATCCTGGAAGACGGTCTCGCCAAATGGAAAAACCTATACGGCGAAGTTTACCACGAACTTATGCTGTAGAAAAATCTACAATATTAAGAAAAAGTAGAACCGAAAAACTATCACAAATGGAAACATACAATACCTGAAAAAGTGAAAAACTTTTATCTTGGCGAAAATATTGAACAAAATAAAACCCCATAAATTGTCGACATTCGCCAATGTACATCCGACAATTTATGTAATAAAATGAAACTAAGAAAAGCAAAGGAGAACCTAACAATATGAGAGCTTACGAAAGATTTTTAAACTACGTTCCGGTATGGACAACCAGTGATGAGACAAGCGATACTGTCCCGTCAGCAGACAGAGAGCTGGTACTGGCAAGAATGCTTGTAGAAGAGATGAAAGGTCTTGGAATTGCAGATGCAAGAGTGGACGACAAGGGATATGTATATGGACACATCCCTGCAACTCCTGGATGCGAAGACAAGCCGTCGCTTGGTCTGGTTGCGCATATGGACACTGTGGCAGATGCATCAGGGGAAAATATAAAGCCACAGATCATTGAGAATTATGACGGGAAGGACGTTGTCCTGAAAGGTTCCGGAGATATTCTGAAAGTAGATGAGTTCCCGTACCTTGCAGAATTAAAGGGCAGAACTCTGATCACAACTGACGGAACCACACTTCTTGGGGCAGATGACAAGGCGGGAATCGCAGAGATTCTTACCGTGGCAGAAGAGATCATCAAAGAAGGACTTCCGCATGGAAAGATCTGCATCGGATTTACACCGGATGAAGAGATTGCAAGAGGAGCAAAGCATTTTGATGTGGAAGGTTTTGGTGCTGACTATGCTTACACTTTGGACGGTGATGAGGAAGGCGAGATTCAGTTCGAGAATTTCAATGCATCGACTGCATTTATCACCATTCACGGTGTCAGCGTACATACGGGATCAGCAAAAGACGTGATGGTTAATTCACAGACCATTGCAACCGAGATCCACCAGATGCTTCCGGTAAATGAAAGACCGGAGACAACCGAAGGATATGAAGGATTCTATCATCTGGTCAGCGTGCAGGGAAATGTGACAACGACTAAGATGAAATACTTTATCCGTGATTTTGATCGCAGATCTTTTGACGCAAGAGCACAGAAAATTCGTGATATCGCAGAAGAGATGAATAAAAAGTACGGCGAAGGAAAAGTGGAAGTTGAGATTGTAGAATCTTATTACAACATGCGCGAAAAGATTGAACCGTGCATGCAGCTGATCGATTACGCAAAAGCAGCGATTGAGCATGCAGGTATTACACCAATCGTGTCACCGGTCCGTGGGGGAACAGACGGTGCAAGACTCAGCTTCAAAGGACTTCCGTGTCCGAATCTTGGAACGGGCGGACATGCATTCCATGGCGTATTTGAGCATATCACGGTAGAAGGAATGGATAAAGCAGTCCTTATTGTAAAAGACATCATTAGACAGTTTGCAGAATAAAGGGGAATTTAGTAGAATTAAAGGAAATGTATTGACTGGATTCCGGCAGAATACCGTTTTGTGAAAAATCAGAAGATCGCATACTTTTTTGGAGGATGGTGTTTTTTGTGACACTGATCTGTTGTATAATGGGAATGTATAACAAAAATCCATTTACCTTTGCAATGAATGTGATCACACCGGTAGTGCTGACTGCACTTGGAATTATCATGCTGAAGCTTGCCGAGTGTGAACGTGCAAAAGAATCTGGAAAATAAAGGGGCTGAAATGCCAGGAGGAACATTATGGAGAACCAGACAATTAAAGAACTCACATCATTTATAAAGAACTCGCCGACTGCTTTTCATGCAGTAAAATCAATCCGGGATATTCTTACAAAAGAAGGATTTCAGGAGCTGAAAGAATCGGAAAAATGGAAAATAGAAAAAGGCGGAAAATATTATGTGACCCGCAACCATTCCAGCATTCTTGCATTTAAAGTCGGAAACCAACTGGATGAGTACAGCTTTCATGTAACTGCGTCCCACAGTGACTCACCGACCTTTAAGATCAAAGAGAATGCAGAGATTGAGGTGAAGAAAAAATACACGGTTCTGAATACAGAAGGCTATGGCGGAATGATCTGCTCTACCTGGTTTGACCGTCCGTTATCGGTAGCAGGGCGCGTAATTGTAAAGACGGACAGTGGAATGGAGACCAGACTGGTCAAGGTAGAAAGAGATCTTCTGATGATTCCAAGTCTTGCAATCCATATGGACCGCGCAGTCAATGAAGGCCGTGCGATCAACAAACAGGTAGACATGCTTCCGGTTTTTGCTGGATCGGCAAAAGAACCGGGTGAGATGAAAAAACTGATCGCAGAAGAGATTGGCGTAGAAGAAGAGAAGATTTATGGTATGGATCTGTTCCTGTATAACCGGATGGAGCCATCTGTATGGGGAAGAGAGAATGAATTCTTATCCTGTCCACAGCTGGATGATCTGCAGTGTGCGTTTGCGTCGCTGAATGGTTTCCTTGCAGGAGAAAATGCAAAGAATATCAATGTTTTTGCCTGCTTTGACAATGAAGAGGTTGGATCAGGAACCAAGCAGGGAGCAGCATCGACACTGTTGTCGGATGTGCTTTGGCGGATCAACAAGGCACTGGGAAAGGATGAGGAAGATTTCTATCGTGCAGTTGCCGGAAGTTTTATGCTGAGCTGTGATAATGCACATGCAGTACACCCGAATTATCAGCAGAAGACGGATGTAAATAACTGTAACTATATGAACGAAGGAATCGTGATCAAATCTCATGCCGGTCAGAAATATACCAGTGATGCAGTAAGTATTGCGATTTTCAAGGCAATCTGTGAAAAGGCAGGTGTACCGGTGCAGTTTTTTGCCAACCGTTCGGATGCGGCAGGTGGAAGTACACTGGGAAATATTGCAATGGCGCAGGTATCCATGAATACCGTGGATATCGGACTTCCGCAGCTCGCAATGCATTCGGCTTATGAGACTTCCGGTGTAAAGGATACCGGTTATCTGATCGAGGCATCCAAAGAATTTTACAGCTGTCATATCAAGGCAGCAGGCGATGGTTTGTTTGAAATTGCATAAAGAAGTATTTGCAGGGAGTTCCGGAAGAACTCTCTGCAAGTTTTTCCGAATCTGGAAGAAGGCATATTTCGAGGAACGATAGAAAAATAAAATTCAGAGTGCATTCTAATTTTTTTATAGACAGGAAAGAAACTGTCCTGTTATAATAATTATGGTGTCAGATCACCGAAATGGCAGAGAATGAGTAACAAGGTTGGGTAAAAGGAATGGCAGAATTAATATATCGAACACTAAGAGAAAATATTGCAGATATTATCCGGAAGAGGATCATTTACCAGGAGCTGGAGCCGGGACAGAAGATTGTGGAACAGGATCTGGCAAAGGAATTTAAGACAAGCAGGGCTCCGATTCGTGAGGCACTTAGACAGCTGGAAAATGAAGGACTTATAGAATATGTAAGAAATGCAGGATGCTCTGTAAAAGAAATTACACTGGAAGAATCATTTGAAATTTACCTTATGCGGGCGAATTACGAAACCATGGCAGTGAAGCTGATGGGAGGAAACGTTCCAGAGGATACCATTTGCCGGATGGAAGAAGTGCTGGAAAAAATGAAAAAACTGGATGAAGAGCAGTTTGACCAGGTTTTTGTCTATGATAACCAGATGCATGGACTGCTTGTAGAGATGACTGGTATGACAAGGCTCTATAAAGCATGGAAAGAGCTGAATTATGGAAATATTGTTACGGGCTTCAGCCTGAGCACGGATAAAAAGCGTGTGTTAGAAAGACAGTATCCGATTCATAAAGAACTGGTGGATGCCTGCAGGGAAAAGAACAAGGAGAAAATCTGTCACGTTCTTTCCGAACATTACATGAGAACGATCCGAAGGCTTTTGAAAGAGCAGGGATTGTCGGAAGAGGATTCCGGATTTTCATTTGATTTTCTTGTCTAGGATACAGAGAGAGGTTACAGTCTTTAGATAGTAGTAAATGGATAAATATTAATAATGAAGAGATGTGGATAGTAATATTCCACATCTTTTTTTGCTGTGTTTTGTTGAATTATAACAAAAAAAGAGTGTAAGACATGAGCTGTATTGAAAAAGTGGTGAAGTTATGCTATATTACTTATAAAGGATGACGATTGTCGACAGTCGCCAAAACAGAAAGGAAATAAAAAGTAATGGGAAAAGCACAGACTAATGAAAAACATCCAAAAGGCTTTTATGCCTGTTGTATCACATTTATGTTTGAACGCCTGGCATTTTACGGAGCAAAGCCAATCTTGCTTCTATTCCTGATCACTGCAACTTTACAGGGTGGTCTTGGTATTGAGCGAACAGATGCGGCAGTCATGGCAGCGAATCTGACAGCGTACACCTATATGGCACCGCTGATCGGAGGAATTATCTCTGACAGATGGCTGGGAGCGAGATATGCGATCTCTCTGGGATATATTATCATGGCAATCGGATATCTGGTAGGCTGGAAGGCAACAGGTCCGGGAATGGTCAATCTGATGATCATTCTTGTATCGATTGGAACCGGTCTTTTCAAAGGAAACTTAAACGCTCTGATCGGAAGACAATATCAGAACAAAGAGCTTCTGGATGCTGCATTTTCCATTCAGTATTCTTATGTAAATGTTGGGGCTTTCGTAGGTTCACTGCTTACCGGATTTTTGTATCTCCACTTATTTAAAAAAGGCGATGTGCTTGGATTCCGTCAGTGCTTCTTTGTGGCATCGATCTGGTGCATCGTTGGTCTGGCATGGTTTGTGCTGAACTGGAAAAACCTTCAGGGACAGGGTGTGAAACCATTCAAGTATCTTACGGATGAGAATGGAAATGTGATCGGGTCTAACGAAAAGAAAGAAGATGGGAAGAACGACAAGCAGCCGCTTACAAAATTGGAAAGAAACCGTATGATAGCGATCATTCTTGTATCGGCACTCTCTGTTATCTTCTGGCTGTTCTACTATCAGCAGGATCTTGCGCTTGTCATTTATATGACCGATTATGTGAAGATGAGTATTGGCTCTTTTGACATTCCGCCGTCATGGGTTACTACTACATGGAACGGACTTTTGTGTGTCGTTCTTGGTGGTGTGATGGCAGCCATCTGGAAGAAACTTGCCGAGCGTCCGCAGGGCGATATGAATATGTTTAAGAAAGTAGCACTTGGCTTCCTTTTTGTAGGACTTGCGTTTGGAGTAATGGTTGTTTGTGAACTGGTTCGCGGAGTTGGCGTAGATGCTTCTGTAAAAGCAAGTGTTTTCTGGCCATTCCTGTTTGTAACGGTTATTACAATCGGAGAGATGTGTTTCTCACCGCTGCGTAATGCATTTGTAAGTAAGTATGCGCCGAAGAAATATCTCTCACTTTTGATGGGGGTTATCGCAATTTCTACATTTGGCGCAAACAAGTTAAGCCCGTTTGTACAGGCATTTATTGAAAAATTTGATGTGTTCCCTGTATTTGTTGGAATCACAGTCATTATGTTAGTATTTACAGCACTTATCTTCCTGGCTAACAAGAAGCTGAACAGCCTTGTTGAAGGGAAAGAAGAAGCTTAAATGATTCTGCCAAAAAGAGAAAAAAGAAGTCCGGTGATCGAAGGAAAGATCACCGGATTTTCTTTTAACCGAGCATTTCGATAAATGCCCCGAGTCTTGTATTGATCTGTGCCTGGTCACCAGAAGAATAGTCTGTATTGATCGCAATATACGGAAGTCCTTTTTCTTTGGTGACAAAGGTGCGGATCGCATCGGACTCAATGGCAAAGGTATGACATGCCTGCAGAAGGACCTCAACGACACCATCTACCTGATATTCATCAATCTGGGCATCAAGCGCCTCGAGACGTCCCGGGTTCGGACTCATGACCGAACAGTTTACACGAAGATATTTTTCGGCGATTGCAGTGATTGGATCCTTTGTCTCATCAATCGGATCTTTTTTCTCACGTGGACCGCAACAGTTCTCAAAGCCGACAACATCTGCTCCGAGTTCTTCAATCTGGCGTACAATTTTGTCGATCACGCCGGTGGTCGGACATCCGGTAATGAGAACTCTCGGACGGGATGGTTTGCCTTTATATTCCTTTTCATAAAGCTCTTTAAGCTCAGCGGTACGGTGTTCCAGGTATTTGATTTTTTCTTCCAGATCAACCGTGAATTCGTTCGAGGAAATAACCGTGTTGATCTCATAACCGGTAATCGGAGTCGGTTTTAAGCGTCCAATCTCAAAGAAGTCAAGGACGGCCTTGCGTTCCCGGTTGCGAAGATGGATTGCTTTGCGGATCTGCTCATCTGTGATCCTTATGTGATAGAAATCCTCCAGATCTTCTTTGACGCTGATTACCTCCTGTTTCCAGAATTCCAGCGCACCGCGGCCTATTTTTCCTGGCGGAAGCTGCATAATATGGCAGTGCTTAAGCTCGGACATCAGTTCATACATTTTCTTTTTTCCATCGCAGGTTGTCTCTGCGAGTACCATGTCCGAAAAATAGAAGAATGGACAGCGGTCAGCGAGGGCGGCACCGTAGCTTGCCTTGATCAGAGGACAAAGGTTCTGTGGCAGTCTGGTCTCTGCGATCGGGATATTGTCATCTCCGATCCCGCAAAGTACAACTGCAGCTGCGTCTGCAGCTTCAATCAGTTCCCATGGGGTGTAGGTACAGAAAACTCCGACAATTCTGCGCCCGGACTCCTTCAGCTCTTTCATTTTCAGAAAAGCATTCTTTCTTGCTTCCGGATAGGTTTCAAAATCTTCCGGTAATTTTAAATTGGTCATTTTCAGATCTCCTTTTTTATAAATGATAGTTTTATCATAAGTGTTTTTAAACGAGATGTATAATTGATATTTTTTATAAAGAAGGAAATTTAAAGATGTTTTCAATAGAAATTCTTAAGAATTCATGATGCCAGGAGGATAGCATTGTGATTGGATTCAAAATAAGGTATATTGAAAACAGGAACGTAAAGTAGAGCGAAAAGAAAAGGAGAACATTTATGGGGGCATTGATTCATATAGAAAATATGAAGAAAATCTACAATCCGGGTGAGAATGAAGTCCGTGCACTTGACGGGATCGATCTGGATATCGAAAAAGGAGACTTGGTTGCGATTGTGGGACATTCGGGCTCGGGAAAATCAACGCTGATGAATATGCTCGGCTGTCTGGATACACCGACTTCAGGCAAGTATGTTCTGGACGGGCAGGATGTGGCGAGTATGACAGATAATCAGCTTGCAGATGTGCGGAATAAAGAGATCGGTTTCATTTTCCAGGGATTCAACCTGATCAGTAATCTGGATGCAGTTGGAAACGTAGAGCTTCCGCTGGTATACCGCGGGGTGTCAAAAAATGAGAGAAAGCAACTTGCGATGGAAGCCCTGAAAAGTGTCGGTCTGGAAGACCGGATGAAGCATAAGCCGAATGAAATGTCCGGAGGACAGCAGCAGAGAGTTGCGGTGGCAAGAGCGGTTGCCGCAAAACCGCCGATCATTCTTGCCGATGAACCGACCGGCAATCTGGATACAAAATCAACACAGGAGATCATGGAAATCCTGAAAGAACTGCACAGGTCAGGCAGAACGGTTATTATCATCACACATGATGAAGAGATTGCCAGTCAGGCACACCGGGTGATCCGGATACTGGATGGCAGGATTGAAGAAGATTATTGTAACAGGTAATGCACAAAGTTAAAGTTCGTTTTGGATTTCAACTAATCTTTTAAAATCTTTTAAAATGCAACATTTTCGTTTACCTTTCCAGGTAAATGCGGTAAAATAAAAGAAAAAGGAATCTGGCATCAAAAGCCAGATAAGACAGGAGGGTTTTTGTATGAAGATGATTATGGCGATCCTGCATAAGGATGATGAACTGGAGACGATAGAGGAACTGAATATTGCCGGATACATGGTAACAAAGCTGGCTACAACTGGTGGATTTCTGAAGAAAAAGAGTACCACGATCATGGTTGTAGTGGATGATGAGAAGGTAGCAGAGGCACTGAAGATCATCAAGAAGAATTCTGGCGAAAGAAAGACGATCACTTATGCAAACCCGGCATTGATCTCAGGACAGAGCAGCATGAGCGCAGCACCGTCCGTTCCGATCAATGTGCAGGTAGGCGGAAGTACGATTTTTGTACTGAACGTGGAGCAGATGGAGAAATACTAAAGTTTATGGAAATTGTAATCTTGAGTTTTACAGATGCAGGTTGTCAGATGGCCTGTAAAGTCAGAGAGAATTTCATACAAAGCGGATACCGTGTCAAAGTGTATACTTTGACACGGTTTTGCAGATTATACGGATTTCATGCTTTTCCGGAAGATAAGAAAAGCTGGATAGGCAGCCTCTGGGGAGAGAAGGCTTTGTTTTTTATCGGGGCGGCAGGAATCGCAGTGCGGATGATCGCCCCTCACGTGAAGGACAAATTTACCGATTCGCCGGTTCTGGTGATGGATGAAAAAGGAAGCTATGTGATTCCGCTCCTGTCGGGACATGTGGGCGGAGCTGTAGAGCTTGCAAAGGAAATTGCGGAGAAAATAAATGCGCAGGCAGTACTTACTACAGCAACGGATGTAGAACAAAAGTTTGCAGTAGATGTATTTGCAAAAAGCAATGGTCTGGTACTGACAGACCGGAAAAAAGCAAAGGAGATCTCAGCTGTGGTTCTGGATGGGAATAAGATTGGACTTTACAGTGTATTTCCAATAGAAGGAAAGTTTCCGGAGGAATTAAAGCTATGTGAAACAGAAGAGTTTCTCAGAAACTATCCATATGGAATCCGGATTGCAGGAAGAAGTGGTGAAAGGCGGGAAGAAGAGACGATTCTGGATCTTCCGCCGAAGAACTTGGTGCTGGGAATCGGATGTCGCAAAGGGATTTCCGAAGAAGAAATCCAAAGCGCGGTCAATGAGGCAAAAAAGATCCTTGGATTTACAGAAAAGGAAGTCATTGAGATCGACAGTATTGATCTGAAAAAAGAAGAGGAGGGATTACTTTCTTATGCGGCAAAGTGGAAGCTTCCATTTTACACGTTTTCAGCAGAAGAGTTGGGAAAGGTTAAATGTGTCAGCTCCCATTCGGAGTTTGTCAGGAAGGTCACGGGTGTGGACAATGTATGTGAGCGGGCGGCGATCCTTGCAGCCGGAGAGGATGGCAGGCTTCTGATGCCGAAGCAGTGCATGAATCGGGTGACAATAGCAGTGGCAGAAAAGAAGGTAAGGATCAGAATATGAAGCGGATTTTAATATTTTCAGGGACAACAGAGGGAAGGCGGATTACGGAATTTCTGGATGGAAGAAATGTAAAAGTTTATGTCAGTGCCGCAACCGAATATGGAAAAGAATGTACCGGAGAGCATGAGAATGCGGAAGTCTTTTTTGGGCGTATGGATCAGAAGCAGATGACAGAGATGATAAAGGAAAAGCAGATCGATCTGGTGATCGATGCAACCCATCCATTCGCACAGCTTGTGACTGGGGAGATAAGGAGAGCCTGCGAAATCTCCGGTGTGCAGTATCTGCGTTGCCTGCGGGAGAAGATGGAAGCAGTGCCGGATGAAGCGGATCGGGTGATCTGGGCGCAGTCGGTTGAAGATGCGGTGGAATATCTGCAAAATACAGAAGGAAAGATCCTGATTACCACCGGAAGCAAGGAACTGATAAAATATACAAAGCTTACGGAGTATAAAGAGCGCTGCTTTGCGCGAGTCCTCTCTACGGAGCAGGCGGTTATGGAGTCGGTCGCGCTTGGCTTTGAAGGAAAGCATCTCATTGCAATGCAGGGACCATTTTCAAAGGAGATGAACGTGGCTACGATCCATCAGACAGGCGCAAAATATTTTGTGACCAAAGAATCGGGAAAAGCCGGAGGCTTTGGAGAAAAGGTACAGGCAGCAAAGGAAACAGGGGCAGTTCTTGTTGCGGTAGGAAGACCAAAAGAAACAGGGAGAACATTTTCAGAAGTCTGTAAATGGCTGGAAAAGAATCTGTAATAAAAGTTCAGAAAATAGTTATGGGGAGATAAAGTCAGAGATCAGAAAGGCAGATGGGGAAGATGAATCTGACAGATTTGCATTATGTAGTTGAAATCGATAAGAGTGGATCAATCTCAAAGGCGGCGAAGGAACTTTATGTGGCGCAGCCAAATCTTAGTAAAGCGATCAAGCATCTGGAGCGGGAATTTGGAATTTCTATCTTTGAGCGGTCGTCAAAGGGAGTTAAGGCGACAAGAGAAGGACAGAAATTTCTGGAGTATGCCAAAAGGATCATTTACGAAATAGAGGAAATGAAAAGGGACTGCAGTGATCTGGGGAAAGAAAATCTCTCATTTAAGATTACTGTTCCGAGGGCAAGTTACATTACCAGTGCATTTGCAGAGTTTATCGGAATGCAGAGCAAGGAAACGGCGATCAAAGCAGAATTTCAGGAAAACAGTTCTATGCATGCCATTGAAAATGTGTTGCAGAACGGGTATTCCATGGGAATCATCCGGTATCTGTGCGAGAATGAACCTTATTTTCAGTCGCTTCTTGATCTGAAAGGGCTGGATGCAGAACTTCTGGCAGAGCTTCCGTATGTGATCTTAACTTCTGCGGATGGAGATCTTGCAAAGAGGGAGTTAAAGACAAGAGAAGAACTGGAAGATGGTGTGGAAATCCTGCATGGGGACTGGAAACTTCCGACCGGAGAATACACCGAGCTGAGTGAGAATGGAGAGTCGCTTCATCCACATAATAAAATTTATATTTTTGAAAGGGGAAGCCAGTTTGATATTTTGCGGGAAGTAAAAAACAGTTATATGTGGGTATCGCCAGTACCGGAAAAATTAAGGAAAAACTACAATCTAGTGCAGAAGCATGCCGGATTTTCCAGACAGATGATCCGGGATGTGCTGATCTACAAAAAGGGTTATCAGAAAAAATTGTACGAAAGAGAATTTATTGGGCATTTAAAAGAAACAATCCGTGAAATGATGTAAATGAGAGCAGAATGATATATCGGACCAAGATATATCCATTCTGCTCTTTTTGTGTATTTGATGAGCTGGGTACACATTTATCCGTCTATTCATAAATACTAATACTTTTGATTCTTGTATTATTATATATTGGAAAATATATAGCTATCATATATGAAATGTATAAACGAAAACTATAGATATATGTTATAATGTCATAAAAATAATAGAATAATAAGAAGGAAATGTACAATATGACGAAGGAGGAAATGGAATGTTAGATGCATCTTATTATCAGAAAACGGATGAGATCATTGCCATGCATACAAGGGAGGAACGCTCATTGATACCGATCATTCAGGATATTCAGGAGGAATACCGTTATCTTCCACCGGAACTGCTTACCTATGTAGCAAAACAGATCGGGATTACAGAGGCAAAAGCGTACAGTGTGGCAAGCTTTTATGAGAATTTTTCATTTGAACCGAAAGGAAAGTATGTGATCAAGGTCTGTGACGGAACAGCCTGTCATGTGCGTAAATCCATTCCTATCCTGGAAGCGCTGTATAAAGAGCTGGGGTTAAATGAGCACAAGCATACATCAGACGATATGCTTTTTACAGTAGAGACTGTATCCTGTCTTGGAGCCTGTGGACTTGCACCTGCGATCACAGTTAATGATGAAGTACATCCGAAGATGTCACCGGAGAAGGTAATCAAACTTCTTGAAGAACTGAGAGGTGAAGAAAATGAAAATTGAAAACAGAACGGAACTGAAGGAATATCGTATTGAATGTCAGAAAAAACAATCGGCTGACTGCAGAGTACTGGTTTGCGGGGGAACCGGATGTCTGGCAAGTGGATCAGGCAAGATTTATGAAAAGTTAAAAGAACTGACAAAAGATCATACAGGGGTAGAAGTAAAGATCGGGGAAGAAATCGCACATACAAAGGTTATGAAGAGTGGATGTCATGGCTTCTGCGAGATGGGACCTCTGGTAAGAATTGAGCCATATAATTATTTATATATTAAAGTAAAACTGGAAGACTGCGAAGAGATTTATAACGAAACAATCCTGGGCGGCAGACCGGTAGAGCGACTTCTCTACAAGATGGATGGAGTGACCTATCCGTCACAGGAAGAGATTCCGTTCTACGCAAAGCAGACCAGACTGGTACTGAAGAATTGCGGACATATCGACGCAGAGCATATTGGGGGTGCACTTGCAGTCGGTGCTTATGCCGGAATCGAAAAGGCACTCTTTGAGATGACACCGGAAGCAGTGATTCAGACAATCTATGATTCGAATCTGCGTGGACGTGGAGGTGCTGGATTCCGCACCGGCAGAAAGTGGCAGCAGGTTGCTTCCCAGAAAGAAAAGATCCGCTATGTGGTCTGCAATGGTGATGAAGGTGATCCGGGTGCATTTATGGATCGAAGTATCATGGAAGGTGATCCGCACCGTATGATCGAGGGCATGATGATCGCAGCATATGCAGTACAGGCACAGGAAGGCTATATCTATGTACGTGCAGAATATCCGCTTGCGATTGAAAGACTGAAGACAGCGATCAGCCAGGCAGAGACAATCGGACTTTTAGGAGACAACATTCTTGGAACCAATTTCAGTTTCCATTTACATATCAACCGTGGTGCAGGTGCATTCGTCTGTGGAGAAGGCAGCGCACTGACGGCATCCATTGAAGGAAAACGTGGAATGCCGAGAGTAAAACCGCCACGTACAGTAGAGCAGGGATTATGGGCAAGACCAACTGTTCTTAATAACGTAGAAACCTATGCCAATGTTCCGATGATCGTAACAAATGGTGCAGACTGGTTCAAAGGAATCGGTACACCAGAAAGTCCCGGAACGAAAGCATTTGCACTGACCGGTAATGTAAGAAATACAGGACTGATCGAAGTACCAATGGGAATTACATTGCGCGAAGTTATTTATGACATCGGCGGTGGAATCCAGAATGACAAGAAATTCAAAGCAGTACAGATCGGTGGTCCGTCCGGTGGATGTCTGACCGAGGATCAGCTGGACAGTAAGATGGACTTTGATTCACTGGCGAAGATCGGGGCAATGATCGGTTCGGGCGGTCTGGTTATCATGGACGAGGATACCTGTATGGTAGAGGTTGCCAGATTCTTCATGAGTTTTACACAGAGAGAAAGCTGTGGAAAATGTGTTCCTTGCCGTGAAGGTACAAAGAGAATGCTTGAAATCCTGGAGCGTATTGTAGCAGGAAACGGAAAACCGTCCGATATGGACGAGCTTCGTGAACTGGCAGATATGATTGAGAGTACGGCGCTTTGCGGACTTGGAAAGAGCGCACCGAAACCGGTTATCAGTACCATGAATGCATTTGAAGAGGAATATCTGGAACATATCAACGAGAAACGCTGCCGGACAGGTGTCTGTTCAAATCTGCGTAAATTCCAGATCGATCCGGAGATATGCAAGGGCTGCTCGAAGTGTGCAAGAAACTGTCCGGCAGGTGCAATTGAAGGCGTGCTGAAATCTCCTTATCATATCAATCAGGAGAAATGTATCAAGTGCGGAGCCTGCATGGAACAGTGTCCGTTTAAAGCAATTCATATCGAGAAATAGGAGGAATGAGTCATGGGATATATGACAATAGATGGAAGGAAGGTAGAGTTTACAGATGAGCCGAATGTACTTTCTGTCATCCGTAATGCAGATATAGATATACCGACACTCTGCTACCATTCAGAACTGTCTGTGTATGGAGCCTGTCGTTTGTGTACCGTAGAAGATGAGAGAGGAAAGACGTTTGCATCCTGTTCAGAACCGCCAAGAGATGGGATGGTCATTTACACGAATACTCCGCGTCTTATGAAATATCGTAAGATGATTCTGGAGCTTTTACTTGCTGCACATTGCAGAGACTGTACAACCTGTATCAAGAGTGGAGAATGTCAGCTTCAGGCGCTGGCACACCGTATGGGCGTCACAACCGTCCGATTTGAAAATACAAAAGAACAGTATCCACTGGATTTCAGTTCACCGTCAATCGTGCGTGACCCGAATAAATGTATTCTCTGTGGTGACTGTGTCCGTATGTGCGACAATGTACAGTTTGTTAATGCGATTGATTTTGCATACCGGGGAACAAAGGCTCTGGTAACACCGGCATTTAACAAAAAGATTGCAGAGACAGACTGCGTAAACTGTGGACAGTGCAGGGTTGTCTGTCCTACAGGTGCGATCAGTATCAATACCAATATCGAAGTGATCTGGGATTTTCTTGCAGATAAGAATACAAAGGTGATCGCACAGATCGCACCGGCAGTCCGGGTCGCAGTCGGCGATCAGTTCGGCCTTCCAAGAGGGGAAAATGTGATGGGAAAACTCGTCAATGTGTTGCACCGCCTTGGATTTGATGAAGTTTATGATACTTCTTATGGTGCAGACCTTACGGTGATCGAGGAATCTGAAGAGCTTCTTGAACGACTTGCATCCGGAGAAAATCTCCCATTATTTACATCCTGCTGTCCGGCATGGGTAAAATTCTGTGAGAACCGTTATCCGGATCTGGCAAAAAATCTGTCAACCTGCCGTTCACCGCAGCAGATGTTTGGTGCTGTGATCCGTGAATACTATAAGGATCCGGAAAAGAATGGTGGAAAGAGAATCGTTTCTGTATCGATCATGCCGTGTACTGCAAAGAAAGAAGAGATTTTAAGACCGGAATCTTCCACGAATGGAAAACAGGATATTGATTATGTACTGACTACAACAGAGCTGATTACAATGATCCGGAAATCCGGTATCCGCTTTGAAAATCTGGAGATCGAAGCATCCGATATGCCGTTTGGTATCGGATCTGGTGCAGGTGTGATCTTCGGAGTAACCGGTGGTGTGACAGAAGCCGTACTCAGGCGCCTTCGTGAAGGACATAACCGTGTGGAAATGGATAAGATCAAATTCAGTGGAGTTCGTGGAGAAGAAGGACTGAAAGAAGTAGAGTTTGATTACAACGGACGTACTATCCATGCAGCTGTTGTCAGTGGACTTGGAAATGCAGATGCGCTGATGAAGAAGATCCAGAAGGGCGAGGTACATTACGACTTTGTTGAGGTTATGGCATGCAGGCGCGGATGTATTATGGGTGGCGGACAGCCAGTCCCGGCAGGTCCGAGAAGCAGGATAGCCAGAAGCAAAGGCCTGTATGATACCGATATCAATACGCAGATTAAGAAGTCGAATGAGAATCCGCTGATCCTGTCATTATATGATGAACTTCTGAAAGGAAAGACCCACGAATTACTTCATCGTAATTTTGAGGCAGCGAAAAAATAAAATTGTACGAAAAAGAGTATAAGACAATGCAGTCGTCGATCTGGCGGCTGCATTGTCTTATTTCAGAGTATTTCCATACATTCACTGGCACTTTTTTCTCATTTCGATCCCCTTCGCTTTCTATATATAAATGAAGTAGGTCATGAAATTATGATAAACATATAGTCATTAAGGTGTCGATTTTGAAACAAAAACTTCCGGGATTTTTAATGGAGAGTTTGGAAAAAATAGGGAAATAAACAAGGAAAGATGACTCTTGTCAAGAAGAAACATATCTGTTATAGTGAGTAAGAATAAATAAAGAAACTTTTTCAGTGCTAGGCAGAAGAATTTCTGGTCGGCTTAAAAGGGAATCAGGTGAAAGTCCTGAGCGATCCGGTCACTGTAAATGAGGAGCAAAGCGGCGGCAAGCCATTGCATAAAAATGTGAGAAGGTGCAGCTTTGTTAAGATCCATAAGCCAGGAGACCTGCTGAAAGAGAGTAAATTGCTTCCGATGAAAGCGCGTTTACATACACAAAGAAATGATATCTTGCTTCATACTGAGTATGAAAGCAAGATTTTTGTGCTGCCATATATACGGAAAAGAGTTCCGGTGGCAGAGGATGTAGGTGAAGTCTGCTTTCAGGAAAAAGGAAGCAGATTTTTTTTGCATACGATGAGCCAAGTGCAGATTTATGCTTGCACGAGGAACTGGATTTGGCGAATGTACATCATCGAGCTGTCAAGCGACAAAAGATCAGGACATCAGGAGGAAGAGTTGGATTATGAAGAGGAATTCAAAACAGTTTCTTGCACTTTTCATGGCAGTTGCAATGTCGGTTACACCGGTTTCTTATGCTTACGCTGAGGACAGTGCAGTGGCAGGAGTAGAAAATACAGAATCAGGTCAGCAGACCGTAGAAGTAACAGACGGAAAAATCGGTGCGGCAGACGCAGCAGGTCAGCCGGCTGAAGAAGTGACTGGACAGGAAGAAGAAACGACTGCCGGACAGGGAACGGACGAGAATCAGAAGAGTCAGGAAGAGCCGAAAGCAGAAGAAAATGCGGCAACAGGGAATGTAACTGAGGCAGAGAAAAAAGAAGCGGGCGAAGACGGAAAGAGCGAAGAGAAGGCTGCAGAGGAGCAGAAGGTTAAGTCGGAAGAAACGGCGGAAAATGCCGGGGAAGTGAAGACGCAGGAAGCGAAAAATGTTACCAGTGATTTTGCAATGTTTAAGGTTGGATCGTCTTCTGTTGTAAAAGAAAATGATCACCTGAAAGTTTCGATAGAAACAGAGAGTAAAACTTACAATAAAATTTATATTGGAAGTAAAGCTGATACGGTTGAACGGAAAGAAGAAAAGGCGATAGTTGGAACAGGAACAGGCAACGGGTATTTATTTTCATTTGAACTTCCACTGTCAGCAGATGGAACGGATGTTGCCTTTGTACCGCATAGCCAAAAGAAAGGTTGGGTGAGTAAGAAAGAAGACGGAGATTACACGCTTCATATTTCATCGTCAGCAGAAAATAAAAAAGACGACACAGAAAATCCTGAACAGGGGGGCAATTCAGGAGAGAGCAAACCGGAAACCGGAAGTGGCGAAAACCAGAAACCGGGAAATGAGGACAAGAACGTACTGGATACTGGAAAGTATGTAGTAGATGTTGATGCAGCTTCAGCTAGTGGAATGTTTCGTGTAGTAAATTGCGTGCTGACATCTGTTGGTGGCAAGATGCAGGCAGATATTACACTTAGTGGAACGGGATACGATAAGTTATATATGGGAAGTAAGGAAGCTGCGGCAAGTGCTTCGGAAGATCAACTGATTGGGTATTCTGTAAATGCAGAAGGAAAATATGTATTTACAGTGCCAGTAGAAAGTATGGATACCGGAGTCCAGATTGCAGCACATGGATTCAATAGTGGTAACTGGTATGATCGTACATTAATATTCAAGACAGAAGGAATGACCAAATATGTTCAGGTAAGTGATGGCTCTTATAAAGCAAACGTAACTTCAAGTTCATCCATGTTTAAAGTTACGGATTGCATCTTAACATCAAAAAATGGGGAGATGACTGCAAAAATTACACTCAGTGGTACAGGATATGATTATCTGTATGTAGGAACAAGTGCAGAAGCAGCACTTGCAGATAAGTCCAAGTGGATTCCTTATGTTGTGGACAAAAATGGTATGTATACCTATACGATTCCGGTTTCTTTATTAGACACAGGAATTTCAGTGGCAGCATTTTCTCATAAAAAGCAAGTATGGTATGACCGTACCTTGACATTCGCCTCAGCAGGCATGAAGAATCTGAACAATAGCAATTCCACAAATGGAAATACTGGAAATAATGGCAACACCAACCAGGGAAATAACACCAGCCAGAACACCAACTTTGGAACCGGCACCACTTCCGGCAACACAGGCACAAACCAGACCCCGGACAAAGAATCCAAATATGAGGCAGATTTAAATGGTGGAACTGCCCGTGTAAACAGTGCAACAACACTTGCAGACGGTGTCTATACACCGGATAAATTTTCCTGGTCAGGTGGAACCGGAAAGGTCAGTATCAGTTGTACCAAGATTACCGTGACAGGCGGTCAGGCATATGCTACCATTGTATTTAGCAGTGGTTCTTATGGCTATGTAAAGGCGAATGGAAATACCTATTATCCGACAACAACCGGAAGTACGTCTACATTTGTCATTCCGGTAGAACTGAACAAGAACAATACGATCATCGGTATGACAACCAAGATGTCAACAGCGCATGAAATCAGCTATTCGATTTTCATTTACCTAAGTGCTGCAGCAAAAGCAGACGGAACTACAGTAAGTGGGGAGACCAATTTAAGTGCAGATACACTGGATGAGAAAGCGCCGGAAATCATGGGACTTTCTTATCAGTCTGAGACAAAGGTAGAGCATGCTAAGTACTTCAAGATCTATCATTATGATCAGGGAATCACTCTTTTAGAAATCGATCAGAGAAAAGATGAGGATACAAAAGAGACCAAGACAAAGGATACAAAAGAAGATACAGATTCCGGGCTGACACCGGCACAGGAAGAACAGCTTGCGCTTTACAAAGCAAAGATCGTCCGGTATCTGATCGTCCCGGAAGACGCAGAAATTCCGGCAGGTCTGGATAAAGAAATGATCGTGATCCAGAAGCCAAAGAAGTCTGCATATGTAGGTTCAGAGGAAGTACTGGAAATCCTGGATAAGCTGAATGCAACAGACCAGATTACATCAGTAGGGGTAAAACAGAAGAACTGTAAGGTAGAAGGCATTGCAAAAGCAATGAAAGCTAAGAAGATCATTTATGCAGGAACCTATAAGAAACCGGAAAATAAAAAACTGATGAAGAGTAAGTGTGATCTTGCAATCCTTTCCAATAAAATTCTTCCGGATGAAAAGAATGAGAAGAAAATGTCGGTAGAAGATCAGCAGAAGAGATACGAAGAGCTGGCAGAAAAATTTGTTCTTCTGGATGTTCCGATGATCGTTGACCGGTCAGCAGATGAGGAAAAGGATGATGCAAAAGCAGAGTGGAGTAAGGTTTACGAGGCAATTTTCGCGCAGACAGACAGTACAGATTCTTCTGCAAAAAACTAGGTAGATTCTTTTTTGGATACAGAGGTAGAAAATGAAAAAGAGAACGATGCGTCTGGGATGCATTCTTTTGAGTACAGTGCTGCTTGGGACGGCGGCACTGACCGGATGCGGGCAGACGAAAAAGAATACAACAGATACAAAAAAAACAGAAAGCAGCAGTACGAAAGAAAGTGCCAAAGAAAAAAAAGGTCCGGAGATTGACGGACTCACTTATGAATCCGCGATGGATCTGGAATATGCCGAAGGTTTTCAGGTATATTACTACAAAGACGGCTATAAGATGATCGATATCAAAGACGATGCAAAATTTCTGGTCGTCCCGGAAAATCAGGATGTGCCGGATGGAGCCGAGGAGGATTACGTGATCCTTCAGCAGCCGCTGGATCATATTTATCTTGCGGCGACATCTGCAATGGCACTTTTTAATGCGATCGATTCTCTGGATAATATCACAATGACAGGTACCCAGGCTTCCGGATGGTATATTGAAAATGCAGTCAAAGCGATGGATGATGGGAAAATAAAATTTGCAGGGAAATACAGTGAACCGGATTATGAGATGCTGGTGGACGAAGACTGTGATCTTGCCATCGAATCGACCATGATCCTTCACACACCGAAGGTACAGGAGATGATCGAATCTCTGGATATCCCGGTGATGATCGACCGGTCCAGCTATGAATCGCATCCTCTAGGAAGAACTGAATGGATCAAACTTTATGCAGCAATGCTGAATAAAGAAGATGCAGCGGATGCATTTTTTGAAAAGCAGGTGGAAAATGTCGATGCGCTCAAAGATTTTAAGAATACCGAGAAGACAGTTGCATTTTTCTATGTAAGCAGTGACGGAACGGTGGTAGTAAGAAGAAGTGATGATTATATTCCGAAAATGATCGAACTTTCCGGTGGAAGATATGTATTCGATGATCTGACTGGCGATGACAGTAATACTTCAGCAGTAAAACTTACAATGGAAGAATTTTACGCACAGGCGGCGGATGCAGATTATCTGATTTATAATTCAAGTATCGATAATCCAATCAACAGTGTAAAAGATCTGGAAGAAAAAGATGCACTTTTTTCTGATTTCAAAGCAGTCAAAGAAGGAAATGTATGGTGTACCGGTAAATATCTGTATCAGGCAACCGATATCGTTGGGGAACTGATCACGGATATGAATCTGATGCTGACAGGCGGCGATGAAAGCAAGATGACATTTTTATACCATGTAAAATAGAAAACGGAGAAGAAAATGGGACAGGCAGGAATGAAAAATAACTGGAAAAGGAATACAAGATATATGGGAGTCTTTGCGGTGCTGGCAGCAGTTTTTTGCATGATCGTAGTGATGAACATCAATACCGGAAATGTACAGATCTCGGTTCCTGAGATTTTACGGATCCTGTTTCTGAAAAAAGGAACACAGGTGCAGATGAATATTATCTGGAAAATCCGTCTTCCGCGTGTCCTGATGGCAGGGATTCTGGGAGGGGCACTTGCCCTTTCCGGATTTTTATTGCAGACATTTTTTTCCAACCCGATCGCAGGACCGTATGTACTGGGGATTTCTTCGGGTGCAAAGATGATGGTCGCTCTGGCGATGATCATCTTTTTAAAATATTACACTTTGGTATCATCTTATATACTGATCATTGCAGCATTTATCGGATCTATGCTTTCAATTGGATTTATCCTGCTTCTTGCAAGAAAAATCCGGAATATGGCAACTCTTCTGGTTGGCGGAATCATGATCGGTTATATCTGCTCGGCAGTAACTGATTTTGTAGTGACTTTTGCGGAGGATTCAGATATCGTGAATCTGCATGGCTGGTCACAGGGAAGCTTTTCCGGTATGAGCTGGAGCAATGTAAAGGTAGCAGCGCTTATGGTAGGAATCACACTGATCCTTACCTTTTTCCTGTCAAAGCCGATCGGAGCGTATCAGCTGGGAGAAATGTATGCGCAGAGTATGGGGGTCAATATCCGTGTGTTCCGGGTGCTTCTGATTCTGCTTTCCAGTGTATTTTCCGCATGTGTGACCGCATTTGCAGGGCCGATTTCATTCGTTGGAATCGCAGTTCCGTACTTGATCAAGCATCTTCTCGGGACGGCAAAACCGCTGGTTGTGATACCGGCAACATTCCTTGGCGGGGCAGTGTTCAGTATGGGATGTGATCTGATCGCGCGTATGGCATTTGCACCACTGGAGCTGAATATCAGTACCGTGACTTCGATCTTTGGTGCACCGATCGTAATTTTCATGATGATAAAAGGAAGAAAAGGGAAATAAATATGAGTGAGAGCTATTTTCAGATGAAAGATCTTTCTGTCGGATATCATGGAAATGTACTGATCCATGATATCTGTACAGAGATTAAAAAAGGTGAGATATTGACACTGATTGGACCAAACGGTTCCGGGAAATCTACGATTTTAAAAAGTATTACCAAACAGCTTACGCTCATTGGAGGTAAGGTGACGATCGGTGAAAAGAATCTGAAAGACTTATCTTACAAAGAGCTTGCAACGAAGATGGCAGTGGTTCTGACACAGCGGGCAAAGCCGGAGCTGATGACCTGCTATGAGGTCGTAGCAGCAGGGCGGTATCCTTATACAGGACGGCTCGGGATATTAACGCGAGAAGATGAGAAAAAGACACAGGAAGCACTGGAAATTGTCCATGCAACAGAATACGCAGAAAAAAGTTTTGAGGCGATCAGTGACGGGCAGAGACAGCGGATCCTTCTGGCAAGAGCGATCTGCCAGGAACCGGAGGTACTGATCCTGGATGAACCCACTTCTTTTCTGGATATCCGTTATAAGCTGGAGTTGCTTACTATTTTGAAAAATATGGCGAAAGAAAAGCAGATCACGGTCATTATGTCACTTCATGAGATCGATCTGGCGCAGAAGATCTCGGATAAGATCCTGTGCGTTAAAGGAGATATAATTTTCGGTTATGGAGAGCCGGAGGCGATTTTTAAAGAAGATTTTATCCAGAAACTTTATGAGATCGACAACGGGCATTTTGATCCTGTGTTCGGAAGTGTGGAGCTTGCAAAGGCGGAGGGAGAGGCAGAAGTATTTGTGATCTCTTCCGGAGGCAGTGGAATCCCTGTTTACCGGAACCTTCAGAAAGCAAAGATTCCATTTTCGGCAGGAATCCTGTATACTAATGATATTGACTATCATCTGGCAGAACATCTGGCAGTCAGTGTAATCGAAGAAGAGCCATTTGAACCGGTAAGCGACCGTGCATTTGAACGGGCAAAGCAGATGATCAGGCAGTGTAAAAAGGTGATAAATGCAGGAATTGTGATTGGGACAACCAACCGGAAGATGAAAGAACTGCTTGTATTTGCAGAAGAAATGGGAAAGCTGGAATCATATGAAAAATAGACTTTTGCACATTTACTGTGGAGATGGAAAAGGAAAGACGACGGCGGCAACGGGGCTTGCAGTTCGCGCAGCTGGAAGTGGTATGCGGGTTCTGTTTGCCCGTTTTTTAAAAAATGAATTTTCGGGAGAATTGAAGATCCTGGATCGGATCCCGGAGATCGAGGTACTTCATCTGAAAAAAAGCTATGGATTTTTTAAGACACTTTCCGAAAAGGAACAGGAAGAAGTCCGAGAGATGTATGGCAGGCTGTGGAATACGATCCGGGGGAAAATCAGTACAGGGGATTATGATATGCTTGTGATTGATGAATTTATGGCGGCATACCGGTATGGACTGATCCCGAATAAAGAGGCGGTGCAGTTCTTAAAAGACAGACCGGACAATCTGGAAGTGGTTCTGACCGGACGGGATCCGTCAGATGAGCTTCTGGAGCTGGCAGATTATATTTCGGAAGTAAAGATGGTACGGCATCCTTTTGAAAAAGGAATCCGGGCAAGGAAAGGCATCGAATACTAAGGAGACGAAATGGAAATGGACAAGATGCAGGTCGTGTGGAAAAATCAAAAAGAACTGCGGTGTGGATACACAACAGGAAGCTGTGCTGCGGCAGCAGCAAAGGCGGCAGCGGCAATGCTCTTTTCCGGGGAGGAAATCCGCCAGGTATCTCTTATGACGCCGAAAGGGATCGAACTGTATCTGGAAGTAGAAAAGATCCAAAGAGAAAATGAATCTGTCAGCTGTGCCATTCAGAAGGACAGCGGAGATGACCCGGATGTGACGAACGGGATCTTCGTTTACGCCAAGGTCACGAAAAAAAGGGAAAAAGGAATGACCTTAGATGGTGGGATCGGAGTAGGGCGGTTCACCCGGAAGGTGCTGGAGCAGGAAGCCGGGGAAGCGGCGATCAATAAGGTTCCGCGGCAGATGATCCGGGAAGCGGTGCAAAGCCAGATTGAGAAATATGACTGGGATGGTGGCGCAGACGTTCTGGTCTATGTTCCGCAGGGCGTGGAGATCGCGAAGAAAACGTTTAATCCAAGACTTGGGATCGAAGGTGGGATTTCGGTACTCGGAACCTCAGGAATCGTAGAACCGATGAGTGAACAGGCACTGACGCAGACTATTTTCCTGGAAATGAAGATGCTTCGTGATGAAGGTCACCGGTATTGTTATCTGACACCGGGAAATTATGGAAATGATTTTTTAAGGCAGACACTTGGGTACGACCAGGAGCTTGCGGTGAAATGCAGCAATTATATCGGGGATGCGATTGATGACGGCGTGCGGCTGAAGATGGACGGACTGCTGCTTGTAGGACATATCGGAAAGCTGGTCAAGATCGCTGCAGGTGTAATGAATACCCATTCCAGACAGGCAGATGCAAGAATGGAAGTGCTTGCCGTCCATGCGGCAATGGCAGGGGCAGACCGTGAGACAGTCTGTGCTCTGATGAAGTGTTTTACGACGAAGGAAGCATTGGACATTCTGGAAGAAAGAGGACTTTTGGAAGAGACGATGCGGACCGTGATGGAGAAGATCGAGTATCATTTGGCGAAGCGTGCCGGCGAGAAGATGAAGGTCGGGGCGCTGATGTTTTCGGATGAACTCGGGGTTCTTGGGAAGACATCTCTTGTGGACAAACTGAGGGAAAAGATCGGATAGGTAGAAAGGTATGACAAAAAATGGCAGGAAGATTTGACCTTGCGGGTGTAGGTCCGGGAGATCCGGAACTGATGACGATAAAGACAATTCGTGCGATTAAGGCGTGTCAGGTATTGGTACTTCCAATTGGCAGTCCGGAGTTAAAGAAACCGGAACTGGAAGAGGGGGAAGAAGAGACATTTGCAAAAGAATGTCTGGCATATCGGATTGCGTGTGAGGCAGAGCCGGAGACGAAAAAGAAGCTGCGGCTGTATCTTCCCATGCCAATGATCAAGGGAAAAAAGCTACTGAAAGAGATACACGATGCAGGTGCAAGAAAGGCGTCAGAGCTTCTGGAGAAAGGAAAGAATCTTGTTTTTCTGACGATTGGAGATCCGACCGTGTATTCGACAGGAATTTATATTTATAAAAGACTGAAAAAGATGGGATATCAGGGGGAGATTTTTTCCGGGATTCCGTCTTTTTGTGCTGCGGCAGCAAGGCTGGAGATCTCGCTTGTGGAGAACCGGCACGAGCTGCATGTTCTTCCGGTGTCCTATGGAATTGAAGAAAAGTTGAAGCTTCCGGGGACGAAGGTTCTTATGAAGACCGGGAAAAAAATGGCGCAGGTCAAAGCTGTTCTGAAAGAGGAAGGACAGCAGGCGAAAATGGTAATGAACTGCGGAATGGATGGAGAAAAAATTTACAAATGCACAGAAGAAATACCGGAAGATGCGGGATATTTTTCGATTGTAATAGCAAAGGAGAAAGAAAAATGATTCATTTTGTTGGAGCAGGAAGTGGTGCTGTGGATCTGATCACAGTACGGGGGCAGAAGCTTTTGAAGGAAGCAGATATAGTGGTATATGCCGGTTCACTGGTAAATCCGGAGCTTCTTAAGAATTGTCAGAAGGACTGTCAGATCTACAACAGTGCGAAGATGACGCTGGAAGAAGTGATGGAAGTGATGATTTCCGGAGAGAAGCAGGAGAAAAAAGTTGTCCGGCTGCATACGGGTGATCCGTGTCTGTATGGTGCGATCAAAGAGCAGATGGATCTGCTGGAAAAGGAGAATATTTCTTATAAAGTGTGCCCGGGAGTCAGCTCCTTTTGCGGAGCGGCATCTGCACTGAATGCAGAATATACTCTTCCTGGGATTTCACAGTCTGTGGTGATCACACGGATGGCAGGAAGAACACCGGTTCCGGAAAAAGAATCCATTGAAAGCTTCGCTGCGCACCAGGCAACGATGGTAATCTTTTTAAGTACCGGGATGCTGGAAGAATTGTCGAAGCGTCTGATCGAAGGCGGTTATCAGCCGGAGACTCCGGCAGCAATCGTCTATAAGGCAACCTGGGAGGATGAAAAGGTGTGCAGATGTAAAGTGAAAGATCTTGCGGTGACAGCAAAGGAGAATGGAATTACAAAGACAGCACTGATCGTGGTTGGTGAGGTGCTTGGCGGAGAGTATGAACGGTCACTTTTATATCATCCGGAGTTTACAACAGAGTTCAGGCAGGGCAAAGGAAAAGAAGGTGCAGGAAATGTGTAAAATTGGAAAAGTCTATGTAATCGGTCTTGGACCGGGTGCTGAGAAAGAAATGACATACCAGGCGTCCACGGCACTGGAAAAAAGTGAGGTTATTATCGGGTATACCGTATATACGGGACTGATACGGGAAAGGTTTCCGGATAAAAAGTACCTTTCCACACCAATGCGGCAGGAAGTGATCCGCTGTGAGATGGCAATGGATGAGGCGATGAAAGGAAGTACGGTAGCTATGGTATGCAGTGGGGATGCCGGAATTTACGGAATGGCAGGTCTGCTCTATGAGATGGGACAGGGCTACCCGGAGGTGGAGCTGGAGGTTGTGCCGGGGATCACGGCGGCAAATGGCGGTGCGGCAGTTCTTGGTGCACCTCTGATGCATGATTTTGCAGTGATCAGTCTGAGTGATCTTCTGACACCGTGGGAGAAGATTGAAAAGAGGATCCGCGGAGCTGCGATGGCGGATTTTGTGATCTGTCTGTATAATCCGTCCAGCCGGAAACGGGCAGATTACCTGAAAAAGGCATGCGAGTATATCCTGGAGTACCAGAACCCGGATACAGTCTGCGGTTATGTGCGGAACATCGGACGTGAAGGCGAAGATGCACATATTCTGACACTTTCTGAGCTGAAGGATACGGAGGTCGATATGTTTACAACCGTCTATATCGGCAACAGCCAGACGAGAAATGTGGATGGGAAAATGGTGACACCGAGAGGCTATCGATTGGAGGAATAACTGTGGAAAACCGAAAATGCCAGGTAAATCTTGCCGGGATCGGGATGGGAAGCAAAGGAACGCTTACGGAAGAGGTCAGAAAGATCATTGAGGAAAGTGATGTGCTGATCGGAGCTACGCGGATGCTGGAAGGATTCCGGGAAAAAAAGAAATGCTGCTATGCAGAGTATCTACCGGAAAAAATCAGAGCAATCCTGGATGAGCAGGAGGAAAAGACCAGATGTACGGTGCTGTTTTCCGGGGATACCGGATTTTACAGCGGGGCAAAAAAGCTGGCGGATATTCTGAAAAAAGACGGATATGAAGTACAGATTTTTCCGGGGATTTCATCTGTAATCTATCTTGCGGCAAAGCTTGGAAAAAGCTGGGAGGATGCGAAAATTCTCAGCATGCATGGAAGAAGTCAGAATTTTATCCATGTAGTTGCAAACCATGAAAAGACATTTCTGATCCTTGGGAAAAGTGCGGGAAAAGAGATCTGCGAAAAACTGAAATATTACCATCTGGAACAAGTAACCGTTTCGGTTGGAAATCATTTGTCTTATCCGGATGAAGAGATTGTGATCAAAAAAGGAAACAAGCTTCAGGCAGAAGATTTTGGTGATCTTACCACTATTCTGATCGAGAATCCAAAGCCGGAAAAGAGAACAGGAATTCATCTTGCAGATGAGGAGCTGATCCGTGGAAGTGTTCCGATGACGAAGGAGGAAGTGCGGACAGTCAGCATTGCAAAATTGAAGCTTACAAAGAATGCAGTAATATATGATGTGGGGGCCGGAACCGGTTCAGTGTCTATAGAGGCTGCTCTTCAGGGAGAGAATCTCCGCGTTTATGCAATAGAGAAGAATCCGGAGGGTGCAGAACTGATTAGGAAGAATATGCAGAAATTCCGGGCAGACCAGATTCAGGTTATAGAAGGAGTTGCACCGGAAGCACTGGAAGCACTGGAAATGCCGACCCATGCTTTTATCGGAGGCAGTACAGGACAGTTAAAAGAAATTATTCAGTGCATAAAGAAAAAAAATCCGGACGTCCGTATCGTGATCAATGCAATTTCGCTGGAAACCGTGAAGGAAGCGATGGAGGCGATGGAGGAAGGACTGCTTGCAGATCCGGAAATCATACAACTGAATGTGGCAAAGTCAAAGAAACTTGGAAGATATCACATGATGACCGGGTTAAATCCGATTTATATTATTTCAGACGGAGGAGATACAGAATGAAAATTCCCGGAATTGTAATCGCGGCATCTGCCAGTGGGAGTGGAAAGACAGCGGTGACAATGGCAATGATGAAAGCATTTAAAAATGCCGGAAAGAAGGTACGCGCCTGCAAATGCGGACCGGATTATATTGATCCTATGTTTCACCGGGAGGTGCTGGGAATTGATTCCGAGAACCTGGATCTGTATTTTTGTGACCGGGAGCGCTTGAAAGAGCGGTTTATGCATCATGCGGAAGGCGCGGAGCTTGTGGTGACAGAAGGTGTGATGGGGTACTATGACGGGATCAGTCTGGATTCGGATGAGGCAAGTACTTATGACGTTGCGAGAACCCTGGGACTTCCGGTAATCCTGGTTGTTCCGGCAAGAGGTATGGCATCGACAATCCTGGCAGTATTGAAGGGAATGATTGAATACCGGAATGACAGTAATATCCGGGGAATCATTCTGAACCGGATTTCCCCGATGCTGTATCCGAAGATGAAGAAGATGATCGAAGAAGGATTGCAGACAATGGGATTCCAGGTTCAGGTGGTTGGTTATGTGCCGGAGGAGGATGCTTTTCATCTGGAGAGTCGGCATCTGGGACTGATGCTTCCGGAGGAAATAGGGAACCTGGGAAAACAGATTGACCGGGCAGCAGAGATTCTGACAGAGACACTTGATATGGAATCGGTGCTGAAAATTGCCTGGGAAGCAAAAGAAATGGAGTATCATCCGGTGAAGGCAAAACAGGAAGCAGCCGGACGAAAAGTGCGTATCGGCGTAGCGCGTGACTTGGCCTTTTGTTTCTATTACAAGGATAATATGGAGCTTTTAAAAGAGCTTGGATGTGAGATCATTCCGTTTAGTCCTTTGGAGGATACAAGGCTTCCGGAACATTTAGACGGACTTTTATTTGGTGGTGGATATCCGGAACTTTGTGCGAAACATCTGGCAGAAAACAGAGCTATGCGAAAAGATGTAAGAAAGCAGATTGAAAATGGAATTCCATGTATTGCGGAATGTGGAGGATTTCTATATTTGGCAGAAGAGCTGGAAGGGGAAGATGGAAAGCACTATCCGATGGTGGGGGTACTTCCGGGAAAAGGGATCAAAAAAGGGCGACTTACCAGATTCGGATACATTGAGCTGACTGCGGAAATGAACGGAGTGTATATGAAAAAGGGAGAGAAGATCCGGGCGCATGAGTTCCATTATTGGGATTCTACGGAAAACGGAGAGGATACACTTGCCGTAAAGCCGGATGGTGTGAGAAAATGGCAGGCTGTTCATATGAAGGGGAATCTGTTTGCGGGATTTCCGCATTTATACTTTTATTCCAACCCCAAAGTGGCCAAACGCTTTGTAGAAGCGTGTAGAACCTACAGAAGCAAGTAAAAAGCTGACAAAGACAAATCGAAAAGACAGGAGATTAGACTTACAGATGGAAGAGACCAGATGGAAAGAGAAAATAAAACCACTTGATGAAAATGCAATGGAAGAGGCGCGGGCGCACTGGATGACGGTAGGGAAGCCGCTGTTTAGTCTGGGAAGTCTGGAGGATGCGGTGATCCAGATTGCCGGGATTAAGGGGACTTCAGATTTTGAACTGCGAAAGCGCGGGCTGATCATTATGTGCGCGGACAACGGTGTGGTAGAAGAAGGCGTGACACAGACCGGACAGGAAGTAACGGCAATCGTGGCGGATAACTTTACAAGAGGAGAGACAAGCGTCTGCATCATGGCAGAAGAGGCAAAGGTAGATCTTTTCCCGGTGGATGTAGGAATGGCAACAGATGTGCCGTCTGTGACAAAGAAAGAATACAAAGTGATGTATGGCACACACAATTTTGCAAAAGAAGCGGCGATGACAAGAGAAGAGGCAGTTGCGGCGATAGAAGTTGGGATTCAGATGGTAAAGAAGTGTGCCGAAGCGGGATACGAAATTCTTGCGACAGGTGAAATGGGAATTGGAAATACAACGACCAGCAGTGCGGTTGCCTCTGTATTGCTCGGAGAGGATCCGAAGGTCATGACAGGAAAGGGGGCAGGTCTGACGAAAAAAGGTCTGCAAAAGAAGGTACAGGTCATCCGGGAAGCGGTTGAGCGGATGCAGCCGGATAAAACAGATGCGATCGATGTACTTTCTAATGTTGGAGGACTTGACATAGCAGGACTTGCAGGTGTATATCTCGGTGGGGCGATCTACCGGATTCCGGTGCTGATAGATGGCTTTATTTCTGCAGTGGCTGCACTTGTGGCAGTACGGCTGGTTCCGGAATGTGCAGGATATATTTTACCATCCCATTTGTCTGATGAACCTGCGTCAAGAAAGATTTTAGATGCTTTAGAAAAAAAACCATTTCTTACATGTGGCATGTGTCTGGGGGAAGGAACAGGAGCAGTGGCAGCGATGCCGCTTCTTGAGATGGGACTTCAGGTGTACCGTAAAATGGGAACTTTTGATGATATTCACGTAGAGCAGTATGAAGTACTGGATGGGAAGGACGAAAGATGAAATTTTTAGAACCGATGATCGTTGCGTTTTCTATGTATTCAAAAATACCGATGCCGCGCATTGAGTGGAACAAGGAAAATATGAAATATACGATGTGTTTCTTTCCGCTGATCGGTGTTGTGACCGGAGTACTCATTTATCTGGCAGGAATGTTTCTTGATGGAAATATTTTTCCGAAAGTAAACAGTGGAAGACTGATGTTTGCTGCGGTTATGACATTGATACCGGTTTTTGTAAGTGGAGGGATCCATCTGGATGGATTTATGGATACGATGGATGCACTTGGATCCTGGGGAGATAAAGAAAAGAAACTGGAAATCCTGAAAGATTCGCATAACGGTGCTTTTGCGGTCATCGGAATCTGCTGTTATTTTACCGTAAGCCTTGGTGTATGGAGTGAAATCCGGACGGAGATGCTTCCGGTAGTAGCAGCAGGATATGTAATTTCAAGAGCACTCAGTGGGATTGCTGTAGTGACATTTCCGGCAGCAAGAGGAAGCGGTCTTGTAAAGACTTTCCAGGATGGAGCACAGAAAAAGGCAGTAAGGATCACAATGATCGTATACCTGATCCTGGCGGCAGTATATTTGTATTTCTGTTCGCCGGTTGGTATGGCGGTACTTCTTATAATTGCAGGAGTAGTATTTGGATATTATTACCGGATGAGCAGGAAACAGTTTGGAGGCGTTACCGGGGATCTGGCGGGATACTTTCTGCAGATTTGTGAGCTGGCATTATTAGTTGGGGGATTGATTGTGCAGGGAATCAAATGAAAAGCAGGGAAAGGAAGAGGAGATGTATAGAAGATGGAAATCAGGCTGATTCGGCATTTTGCGACGGAAGGGAATTTGGAGAAGCGGTATATTGGGGTGACAGATGAAGAAATAAAAGCAGAGTGCGTTCTGGAGCATACTCTGAAAAAAGAAGAAAATGGACGTGAGGAGTGGAAGCCGGAGCTTGTGATTGTCAGTCCGCTCAGGAGGTGCAGGCAGACGGCAGAGATTCTTTTTCCGGGAGCAGAGCAGGTTGTCTGTGAGCAGATGCGGGAATGTGATTTTGGTCTTTTTGAGGGGAAGAATTATCAGGAGCTGACTGGGAATCCAAAGTATCAGAGCTGGATTGATTCTGGAGGTACAAAGGCATTTCCGGGAGGAGAAGATCCGATGGAGTTCCGGAAACGGTGTGTCTGCGGATTTGAACAGATGATGGAAAAGATGATAAAGGGAAAAAGAAAGAAGATTGCCTTTGTGGTTCATGGGGGGACGATCATGTCGGTGATGGAAGCATTTGATCCGGAAAAGAAAGAATTTTATCACTGGCAGGTGAAAAACGGAAAAGGTTTTCATTTTCAAATTGAGGAAGAAAAATGGCAGCAGGGAAAGAGACAGTTTGAGGAGATTGAGGAAATATGAGTTCTTTGATGGCATGTATAGCAGGAATGGCGCTGGATGCGATTTTCGGGGATCCGGTATGGCTTTACCACCCGGTACGGATCATTGGAAACTGGATTTCGATACTGGAAAAGTGGCTGCGCGTATTTTGTAAAAATGATGAGAAAAAAGAAAGAATCGCAGGATGTGTTTTATGGTTTGGTGTGGTGATCGCATCGGTCGGAATTCCGTGGGGACTTTTGTATCTTGCCGGAAAGGTCAGCTTCTGGCTTCAATTTGCACTGGAAACTTTCTGGTGTTATCAGCTTCTTGCCGGAAAATGCCTGAAAGATGAAAGCAGGAAGGTTTATGTACGGCTCGTAAACCACAATCTGGAGGGGGCAAGACATGCGGTATCGATGATCGTGGGGAGAGATACCGGAAATCTTTCTGAGGCCGGGGTGACAAAGGCAGCGGTAGAAACAGTAGCCGAAAATACATCGGACGGAGTGATCGCACCGCTCATTTTTATGCTGATCGGTGGGGCACCACTTGGATTTTTTTATAAGGCTGTTAATACAATGGATTCTATGGTAGGATATAAGAATGAAAAGTATTTACATTTTGGTCGGTTTGCGGCTAAAATGGATGATGTATGGAATTATATTCCGTCCAGGATATCAGCACTTTTGATGATCGCAAGTGCATGGATCTTCCGGATGGATTATAAAAGGGCGTGGGCAGTCTGGAAAAGAGACAGGCGAAAGCATGCCAGCCCGAATTCCGCGCAGACAGAAGCGGTATGTGCAGGTGCACTTCAGGTGCAGCTTGCAGGAGATGCCTATTATTTTGGAAAATTATATCCGAAAGAGACAATCGGAGATGATGTGCGTCCTATCGAGCCGGAAGATATTTTAAGAGCCGGTAATCTGATGGACGGAACAGCACTTCTGACACTTCTTGTCTTTGGATTACTGAAATATTGTATGATACTGATGTAAGGGGAATAAAAGGTTATGGAATATGTACATGGTGGAGATATTTATACACACAAAGGAATGACAGATTTTTCTGTGAATCTGAATCCGTTCGGACCTGGAAGAGCTGTAGTGGAAGCGGCAAGAAAGTCAATAGACCAGATTGGAAATTATCCGGATGCCAGCTGCAGGAAACTGAAAAGTGCTCTGGCGAAAAGACTGGAAGTTCCGGCTGAGCATATTATCTGTGGAAATGGGGCGGCAGATCTGATTTTTACGGCAGTGCTTGCGGACTGCCCAAGGAAAGCGCTGATACCGGTTCCTGCATTTGCAGAATATGAACAGGCACTGCGTGCGACCGGGTGCGAGATCTGTTATTATAAGAAAAGAGAAGCGACTGGTTTTCAACTGGAAGAAGATTTTCTGGATCTTCTGAATGAAGATATTGATATGGTATTTTTGTGTTCACCGGATAATCCGACCGGAAAGCTGATCGACCGGAGTATGCTTTGGAAGATTCTTGCAAGATGCGAGACTTACGGAATCCGGATGGTGTTGGATGAATGTTTTATTGATTTCGCGGAAAA
The DNA here is from genome assembly GCF_027663865.1 of Coprococcus sp. AF99-45. NCBI lineage: Bacteria > Bacillati > Bacillota > Clostridia > Lachnospirales > Lachnospiraceae > Coprococcus > Coprococcus sp. AF99-45. The sequence goes on along the minus strand of NZ_JAQDGZ010000002.1, from coordinate 48,930 downwards.
TGCAGCTACGGCATCCATTCTTGCAGATACTAAGAGATGGAGAACGTTATTTATCCTCCGTTCACTGACTAAGATGCACGCGATTCCGGGAATCCGTATCGGGTATGCCGTTACTTCGGATATGGAATTTCTGGAGAAGATGGAACAGTCCAGACAGCCATGGAGCGTATCGATACCGGCACAGGCGGCAGGCATGGCATCTTTAAAAGAGCGGATGCGTGTGAAACGGACCTGTGATTTTACGAACCGTGAAAGAATCTGGATGGAAAATGAATTAGACAAGCTTGGAATTACCCATTATCCGTCAGATGCCAATTTCATTCTGATGCGAAGTGGTATAAATTTATATGAGAAACTGAAAAAACAGAAGATTCTGGTCCGGGATTGCAGCAATTACAAAGGTCTCGGAGAAGGATATTATCGTGTTTGTATGCGGCAGAGAGGAGACAACCAGAAACTGATCGATGCGCTGGGAGAAATTCTCTATGCAGGTCAGGGAGAATTTTAATATGGCAAAGTCGATTATGATTCAGGGAACCATGTCAAATGTCGGAAAGAGCCTTCTTGCGGGAGGGCTCTGTCGTGTTTTAAAGGAAGATGGAATCAAGGTTGCACCATTTAAGTCACAGAACATGGCACTCAATTCTTTTATCACGGCAGATGGTCTGGAAATGGGACGCGCACAGGTCATGCAGGCAGAAGCTGCCATGATCCGGCCGGAAGTTTATATGAACCCGATTCTTTTAAAACCGACCTCCGATGTAGGAAGTCAGGTAATTGTAAACGGAGAAGTTGCGGGAGTCATGCCGGCGATGGAATATTTCCGTAAAAAGAAAGAATATATTCCGGCTATTTTAGAAGCTTATCATAAACTGGAAGAAAAGTATGATGTGATCGTCATTGAAGGCGCGGGAAGTCCGGCAGAAATAAACCTTAAGCAGAATGATATTGTCAACATGGGACTTGCTGAGCTGGTGGATGCACCGGTTCTTCTTGCCGGAGACATTGACCGTGGTGGTGTGTTTGCGCAGATCGTCGGGACGGTTATGCTGTTGGAAGAAAAAGAGCGGGCAAGGATCAAAGGTACGGTGATCAATAAGTTCCGCGGGGATGTGAAAATTCTGGAGCCAGGTATCAGGATGCTGGAGGAGCGGACAAAGATACCGGTATGTGGCGTGATGCCATATATTTATGCGGATATTGATGATGAGGATAGTCTGTCAGAAAGGTTTGAGCGGAAAGAAAAGGCGGCACTTCTGGATATTGCAGTGATCCGTCTGCCGCGTATTTCCAATTTCACAGATTTTGCGGTACTGGAATGCAGGGAAGAAGTTTCGCTTCGGTATGTGTCAAAGGCAGGAGATTTCGGGAATCCAGATCTGGTAATTCTGCCGGGAAGTAAAAATACGATGGAAGACCTGTTGTGGCTTCGTCAGAGCGGACTGGAAGGGAAAGTGCTGCGCCATGCCTCATCAGGGAAACCGGTATTTGGTATCTGTGGCGGTTACCAGATGCTTGGAGAAGAGATCTGTGATCCGGAAGGGGTAGAACGTGGTGGAACCATAAAAGCAATGGGACTGCTTCCTGCAGTTACTGTATTTGAAAATACCAAGAGAAGAACCCGTGTTACCGGAAGGTTCGGAGAAGTTACCGGAATCTTAAAAGCAATGTCCGGTGCAAAGCTGGATGGATATGAGATCCATATGGGGGAAACTATTTTTTCTGATAAAGATGCTGCAGATCATAAGATGATGGTACAGATCTGTGATCAGGTGACAGGTGAGAGCCGGTGGGATGGAGCGCAGAAGAAGAATGTGTACGGCTGCTATGTACATGGGATTTTTGATGACCGGGAAGTAGCGGATGCACTGATCGGGGCACTTCTGGAAGAAAAAGGATACGGCGAGGAAGCCATGCACTCCATGGACTACCATGCTTACAAAGAGAAGCAGTATCAGATTCTTGCAAATGCAGTTCGTGAGAATATGGATATGAAGAAAATATATGAGATTATCGAGAAGGGAAATGCAGCAGAATGTTTCATCTGATCACAGGTGGCAGTGGAAGCGGTAAATCCGAATATGCAGAGCAGAAGCTTATGGAATATGCCAGCCATTCAAAAAGAAACAAAAAACGCTACTATATAGCAACTATGATGCCTTTCGGGAAGGAAACGGAAGATAAAATTGCACGTCACAGAAGGCTTCGTGCAGGCAAAGGGTTTGAAACGATCGAATGCTATACGGATCTTAAAAAAGCTGCAGAAATCCTGCAGACAAAAGAGACAGGAAGTGTTCTCCTGGAATGTATGTCCAATCTTGTGGCAAATGAAATGTACGATCCGTCAGGAGCAGGTGAAAATGCAGAAGAGTCCATTCTGGCGGGGATCCATAAGCTGCAGAAGGTCAGTGATGATCTGGTAGTTGTTACAAATGAAGTATTTTCAGACAGCATGACAGATAATCCGGAGATGGAAGAATATCTGAAGCTTCTCGGAAAGCTAAATCTTCGGATGGGAGAGATGGCAGATCTGGTGACAGAAGTTGTGTACGGAATTCCGGTTGAAAGGAAAGATATAAAAAAATGAAAATGATAATCGGCGGTGCATATCAGGGGAAGCTTGCGTATGCAAAAAAGCAGAACCCATACATTCATTGGACGGATGGGAAACTATGTGAAGGAGATAATATTTTTGAGGCAGAAGGAGTCTTTCATTTTGAAAAATATATCCAGAGCATGATAAAAAAAGAAAACTGGTCGGAAAAAGAAGCAATTGATTTCGCATCGAAACTAACAAAAAAGTGTCCGGATATTGTAATTGTGACACAGGAGATCGGCTATGGTCTGGTTCCGGTAGACGCATTTGATCGCAGATACAGGGAACTGACCGGAAGAATCTGCACCGTACTTGCGGCAAATTCAGATCAGGTAGACCGGGTAGTATGCGGGATCGGTGTGACGATCAAAGGAGGAAATATCAAGTGAAGATAGAACTGGAAAATGTAAAACCCGCAGAAATAGAAAAACGCAGTTTTGAGATCATAACAGAAGAACTGGGTGATACGCATCTGATCCCCGGAACAGAACCGATCGTCAAACGCTGTATCCATACAAGCGCAGATTTTGATTATGCCAAGAACCTGATGTTTTCAGAAGGTGCAGTAGAAAAAGCGCTGGATGCTATCCGAAATGGTGCAGTCATTGTAACCGATACCCAGATGGGAAAAGCAGGTATCAACAAACGGAAGCTTGCAGAATACGGAAGCGAAGTTCTTTGCTTCATGTCCGATGAAGATGTAGCAGAAACTGCCAAAAGGAACGGAATCACGCGTGCCGTTGCAAGCATGGAAAAAGCAGCCACCCTCGATAAAAAAATCATCTTTGCCATCGGAAATGCCCCGACAGCCCTTGTAAGACTCTATGAACTGATCCAGGATGGCAAATTAACCCCAGAACTCATCATCGGAGTTCCTGTAGGATTTGTAAATGTTGTTCAGTCTAAAGAGTTAATCCTTTCACTGAAAGCCACACCATATATCGTGGCAAGAGGCAGAAAAGGTGGCAGCAATATTGCTGCATGTATCTGCAATGCACTATTGTATATGTTGTAGATAGATAAGATGTTGTGGTCAAAAGGTATTTTGCCCGCTTGGATACCAGATTGCTACGTGCGTTTTGCATCGGCGTTCTGACCTTTTGCCCCTGGTATCTATATAATAAACAACCCTTATTTAATGAGGTTTTTGCATTCTAACTGTCTTTGCGATAATCAAAAAATTAACTATATTGTCAGAAAATAGACACAATTCAGTGTTGAATTCTGACCTGTACTCTGCTATTATAATCGTATACTAGTTGAAGGAAAGCAGGAAGGAGAAATTGATTATGGGATTTTTAACAGGAAAGACTGCAATTATCACAGGCGGCGGAAGAGCTGTATTAAGTGATGGAAGCTGCGGATCTATTGGATATGGAATTGCAACAGCTTACGCAAAAGAAGGAGCGAATCTGGTAATTACCGGGCGTAATGTAAAGAAACTCGAAGATGCCAAAGAAGAACTGGAGAGACTCTATGGTATCAAAGTATTACCTGTACAGGCTGATGTCAGCGCGGGGGCTGATAATGAAGCAACAGTACAGAACGTAGTAAAGCAGGCAATTAACACATTCGGAAGAATTGATGTCCTGATCAATAATGCACAGGCATCCGCATCTGGTGTTACGATCGCAGATCATACAACAGACCAGTTCAATCTGGCAATGTATTCCGGCGTATATGCGGTATTCTATTATATGCAGGCATGTTATCCGTACCTGAAAGAGACAAAGGGATCTGTTATCAACTTTGCTTCAGGTGCCGGACTTTTCGGAAATTACGGACAGTGCGCATATGCAGCGGCAAAAGAAGGGATCCGTGGACTTTCCAGAGTAGCTGCAACAGAGTGGGGACCAGATGGAATCAATGTCAATATCGTATGCCCGCTCGCATGGACAGCACAGCTTGAGAATTTCCAGAAAGCTTATCCGGAAGCATTCAAGGCAAATGTAAAGATGCCGCCGGCTGGACATTACGGAGATGTAGAAAAAGAAATCGGACGTGCATGCGTACAGCTTGCATCACCGGATTTCAAATATATGAACGGAGAGACGATCACCTTAGAAGGTGGAATGGGACAGAGACCTTAAGAAAAATCCATAAAAGCCAAAGAGAGTGCCTGTGCGTTTTTTGAATCGTACAGTCGCTCTCTTTTCATTTCATAGGAAATTCCGAAGAAACTTCCTATGAAATAAAAGGCACTACGTGCCGGAGATGCACATTCTTTTTAGCTTCTCCGTCTTGACATCTTTAAAAACGTCATTCAAAATAAGAACGGAAAGAAAATTTAAATCATTTAATCGAGGCTAAAAAGATATGAAAGCAGTTATTTTTGATATGGACGGTGTTCTGATCAACACAGAACCATTACACTATCGTTGCTGGAAGGAAATTTTAAAAGAGAAGAACGGAATTGATCTTGACTATGAGGTCTACCTTCCGTGTATCGGTTCTACCCGTGGATTCTTCATGGATTTGATCAATGAGAATTATGGACCGGTTTTTGATGATGTGGATAAGATGAATGCGCTCATGAAAGAGAAAAAAGCGCAGATTACAGAGGCAGAAGGATTTCCGGAGATGCCGGGAATCAAAGAAGCATTGAAGCAGTTAAAAGACGAAGGATATCTGCTTGCAGTAGCGTCTTCCTCTCCGGCTTATGCGATCAAAGATGCATTAAAGTCTCTGGATATGGAGAAATATTTTACAGTGGTCATGAGTGGAGATTATGTAGAGCATCCAAAACCGGCACCGGATACTTTCCTTGTAACGGCAGAGAAACTGGGAATGGAGCCGGAGGACTGTCTGGTAGTAGAGGATTCGACTAACGGTGGAGGAGCTGCCAGAGCAGCCGGTATGAAATGTATCTGGTTCCACAACCCGGATTCCGGAAGGCAGGATATCCCGGATGCGGTACTGGAATTTCCGGCATGGACCAGCGAAAATGTAGAAAAAATGCTGAAAATATTAGGAAAAGAGGGAGAGTAAAGATGAGAATAAGAACAGCAGATCTGAGTGATCTGAAAGAAATTGCCCGTGTGGAGGCAGCGTGTTTCCCGGCAGCAGAAGCGGCAACAGAAGAAGAATTTGAAAAGAGACTTACTTTTTATAAAGATCATTTCTGGCTGATGTTTGAAGAAGAGAAGTTGATCGCCTTCGTGGACGGTATGGTGACGAATCAGGAAGATCTGACAGACGAAATGTATGAAAAAGCGGAAATGCATGATGAAAAAGGTGACTGGCAGATGATTTTTGGTGTAAATACGCTGCCGTCTTACCGGAAACATGGATATGCAGGAGAATTGATCAAAAGAGCGATTACAGATGCAAAAGAGCAGGGAAGAAAGGGACTTGTCCTTACCTGCAAGGACCGGCTGATATCTTATTATGCCAGGTTTGGATTCAAAAATGAAGGTGTCTCAGAATCAGTACATGGAAACGTGGTCTGGAATCAGATGAGACTTACATTTGATGAAGGGCTGGGTGAATAATGTGAAAAAAAATAAGTTTGAAATTGATATGTGCAACGGCTCCATCATGGACAAGCTGATCTCTTTTTCACTGCCACTTATGGTTTCCGGAATTCTGCAGCTTGCGTTTAATGCAGTGGATATCATCGTGGTAGGAAGATTCTCCGGGAGTCAGGCACTTGCCGCAGTCGGCTCCACAACAGCACTGATTAATGTGTTTGCGAACCTGTTTATCGGGATTTCACTTGGTGCCAATGTCCTTGCAGCCAGATTTTATGCAGCGGGCAAAGACCGGGAGATGTCGGAAACAGTACATACTTCGATCACACTTGCGCTGATCAGTGGAATTATGATGGCAGTTATCGGAGTGCTTCTTGCAAAGTGGGCACTTGAAATTATGGGAACGCCGGATGATGTGATCGGGCAGTCTGCCTTATATATGCGGATCTATTTTATGGGAATGCCATTTTTTATGTTATATAACTATGGGGCAGCTATTTTAAGGGCGATCGGTGATACAAAAAGGCCATTGATCTTCCTGATCATTTCTGGAATTGCAAATGCCGCGCTGAACATGATACTGGTTATTCTTTTTCATATGGGAGTTGCCGGGGTTGCAATTGGAACAATTATTTCACAGCTGATTTCCTGTGTGCTGGTACTGACCTGTCTGTACCGGTCGGAAGGAAGTTATCAGCTTCGTTTCTCCAAACTGAAGATCAATGGTGCCTACATGGAACAGATTTTCCAGGTGGGAGTTCCGGCGGGAATCCAGAGTACGGTCATCAATTTGTCCAATGCACTGTTGCAGTCCTCGGTTAATTCATTTGGATCGATTGCGATGGCAGGCTATACAGCAGCGAACAATATGCTTGGGTTCCTTTATATGTCAGTGAATTCGATAACTCAGGCATGTATGAGTTTTACCAGTCAGAATTATGGTGTGGGTAAGCTGAAACGAATGGATAAGGTGCTGCGTGACTGTGCGATTCTGTCTATATCGATCGCGGTAGTGCTTGGTGGTCTTGCCTATTGCTTCGGACCGCAGATTCTGACAGTTTATACTTCAGATCCAAAGGTTATCAACTGCGGAATGGAAATCCTGGCGTATACATCGATCACTTATTTCCTGTGTGGGATCATGGATTTGTTTCCGGGTGCGCTTCGTGGAATGGGATATTCAGCAGTCCCGATGGTGCTTTCAGTGATCGGAACGGTGGGAACAAGAATTGTGTGGGTATTTGGAATTTTTCCGAACCACAGATCTTTATCCGTACTTTTTGTATCCTATCCGGTGTCATGGATCATTACCATTGTACTTCAGGTCGTGTGCTTCTATTTTGTGAGAAAAAGGGTACATCAGAAAGAAAAAAGATTGTTATAAACAGAACGAAATTGTGAAAATCGACAGTAGGGTATTGTGAAAAACAGACAGATTTATCTGTCTGTTTTTGTATATATATAATAAATGTGCTTGCAATAGAAAGACACATGTGCTTGTATCCGCTACAAAAACATGAACATGTAAAATGTTTGTGCATCACGGAAAATAGATTGAAAAGAGAAGAAAAATAGGGTATCCTAAGTATAGAAAAACAAAAGTAATAAAAAGTCCGCGTTAAACGGACATATGTGTCATGCGGAGGTAATGAAGATGAATGATAATAAAATGTGGGCGTTAGTAAAGGAAAAACCGGAACAGGGACTCTGGCTGAAAAGAGTACAGATTCCGGAAGTAGGACCAAATGACGTAAAGATCAAGATCCATAAAAATGCAATCTGTGGTACCGATGTACATATTTACCAGTGGAATGAATGGGCACAGCATACTATTCCGATCGGACTGACCGCAGGACATGAATATGTCGGGGAAGTTGTAGAAGTCGGTGCAGGTGTACAGGGATTCAAGGTGGGCGATCTGGTATCCGGTGAAGGACATATCACTTGTGGAAAATGCAGAAACTGTCTGGAAGGGCACAAAGAGAACTGCAAAGATGCCAAAGGTGTTGGGGTAAACCGGAACGGTGCGTTTGCAGAATATCTGGTTATTCCCGCTTCAAATGTATGGCCGTGCAATCCGGCAATTGATGAAGAATTATATGCGATCTTTGATCCATTTGGAAATGCAACCCATACTGCATTATCTTACGACATGCTTGGTGAAGATGTGCTGATCACAGGTGCAGGACCGATTGGGATCATGGCAGCGGCGATCGCAAAATTTGCAGGAGCAAGACATGTGGTAATCACGGATATGAACCAGTACCGTCTGGATCTGGCAGCAAAAATGGGTGCGACCAGATGCGTTAATCTGACACAGGAAAAACTGACGGATGTGATGCATGAGATCGGAATGACAGAAGGCTTTGATATCGGACTTGAGATGTCCGGAAGCCAGCCGGGACTTTCTGATATGATCCATAACATGAAACATGGTGGAAAGATCGCACTTCTCGGATTGCAGAGACAGGATGCAACCGTAGATCTTGAGACAGTGATCTTCAATGGGCTGAATATCCGCGGAATTTATGGAAGAAAAGTATGGGATACCTGGTACAAGATGTCTACGATGATCCAGGCGGGACTTGATATTTCACCGATCATCACACACCATTTTGATATCCGCGATTATGAAAAAGGATTTGAGGCAATGATCTCAGGACAGTCAGGAAAGGTGATCCTTGACTGGGCACATATTAACGATTAGGAAAAGCAGAAGAAGGAGAGAATAAAATGGCAAGAAAAAATGATATTTTAAGTATTTATACAAAAGAAGTAGAACAGATCAAAGCAGATGGTCTTTTCAAAGGGGAAGCACCGTTCGTATCTCCGCAGGGCGCAAAGGTTGTAATGGAAGACGGAAGAGAGCTTCTTAATATGTGTGCCAATAACTATCTTGGACTTGGGGACAATCAGAGACTGATCGATGCAGCGAAGAGAACTTATGATGAAAAAGGATATGGGGTTGCTTCTGTCAGATTTATCTGCGGAACACAGGACATCCACAAAAAACTGGAAAAGAAGATTTCCGGATTTCTGGGAACAGATGATACGATTTTATATTCTTCCTGCTTTGATGCAAATGGTGGACTTTTTGAAACAATCCTGACTGCGGAGGATGCAGTGATCAGTGATGAACTGAACCATGCTTCCATCATTGACGGAGTTCGTCTCTGTAAGGCAAAAAGATACCGCTATAAAAATAACAACATGGAAGATCTGGAAGCACAGCTTCAGGCTGCAGATGCAGCAGGAGCAAGAGTCAAACTGATCGCTACAGACGGTGTATTTTCAATGGATGGAATCATCTGTAACTTAAAAGGTGTCTGTGATCTTGCTGATAAATACAACGCACTGGTTATGGTGGATGACAGCCATGCAGTTGGATTTGTAGGAGCACACGGCAGAGGAACTTCCGAATACTGTGGCGTAGAAGGAAGAGTGGATATCATTACAGGAACACTAGGAAAAGCACTCGGTGGGGCTTCCGGTGGATATACATCCGGAAGAAAAGAGATCATCGATCTGCTTCGTCAGAGAAGTCGTCCGTACCTGTTCTCCAACTCTCTTGCACCGGCAATCGCAGGAGCAAGTATTGAGATGTTCAATATGCTGGAAGAAAGCACCGAGCTTCGTGACCATCTGGAAGAAGTAACCGCATACTACCGCAAGCAGCTGGTAGAAAATGGATTTGATATCATCGAAGGAACCCATCCATGTGTACCGGTTATGCTTTATGATGAAAGACTTGCCGGAGAATATGCAAAGAAAATGATGGAAAAAGGGGTATATGTGGTTGCATTCTCTTATCCGGTTGTACCGAAAGGAAAAGCAAGAATCCGCACACAGGTATGCGCGAGCCATACAAAAGAAGATATTGATTTCATTATCAAATGTTTTAAAGAGACTAGAGAAGAGATTGGAAAATAAATTGCTACAGGATAGAAAAATGCCGGACAGTACAAAATGTTGCCCGGCATTTTGTGATGATATAACAGAGAAATTTGACTAAAAAATGTTACAGGAAAATTTTCGGAGGCGTTAAATAAAAATAAAAGAATATTTTTGGAATGTAATCATGGTAATTATGTAAACCCTGAAAAAATGGAGAGAAAAGCTTGTGGGAAAGGCAGGAATACTATAAAATAAACAGGGAACAATAAAAAGATGAATGGGGTGTCATCTGACAGAGGAGAGAAAAGATGGAACAAAAAATATACAATGAATATGTGGAAATTTTAAAGGAAGAGTTGCTTCCGGCGATGGGATGTACAGAGCCGATTGCAGTAGCTTACGCGGCAGCAGTTGCAGTTCAGGCTCTTGGGGAAAAACCGGAATCTGTAGAAGTAAATGTCAGTGCAAATATTATTAAGAATGTAAAAAGTGTCGTTGTACCGTGCACAGGAGGACTTCGCGGAATCGGTGCAGCAGTCTGTGCAGGGATTGTAGCCGGATGTCCGGAAAAAGAACTGGAAATTCTGGAAGAGATCACAGGGGAACAGAAAGTAGAAATGAAAAAGATGCTGGATACCATGCCGATGACAATCCGGGAATCCGATAAAGAATATATTTTCGACATCCAGATCAAGGCATGTGCAGGCGGACACAGCGGATACGTAGAGATCGCAGGTTTTCACACCAATGTGATCTGTGTAAAGAAAGATGATGAGATCATCAGAGAAAAAGCATATGAAGAGCAGGGATCCAGCTGTGCGACGGACCGTTCTCTTCTGACTGTGGAGAAGATCATTGAATTCGCAGACTGCGTAGACGTTGCAGACGTAGAGGAAGTTCTGCAGAGACAGATTGATTATAACTGGGCAATTGCCGAAGAGGGCATGACAGGAAACTGGGGAGCTGCCATTGGAAAGACTTTGATGGAAGCATATGGAAACAGTGTACATAACCGTGCGAAAGCGATGGCAGCGGCCGGATCGGATGCAAGAATGAACGGATGTGAACTTCCGGTTGTCATCAATTCGGGAAGCGGTAACCAGGGAATGACAACTTCTCTTCCGGTGATCGTCTATGCAAAAGAGCTAAATGTCTCAAAAGAGATGATGCTCCGCGCGCTGGTTGTGTCAAATCTGATCACAATCCATATGAAGACAGGAATCGGAAGACTGTCTGCATATTGTGGCGCGATCAGTGCAGGATGTGGTGCAGGTGCAGGAATCTGTTATCTGTATGGCGGACGTGCATATGAGATTTCTCATGTAATTGTAAATGCAGTTGCCATTAACTCAGGTGTTGTGTGTGATGGAGCGAAGGCAAGCTGCGCGGCAAAAATCGCATCAGCTGTAGAAGCAGGGCTTCTGGGACTTCAGATGCAGAAAAATGGAAAGCAGTTCTATGGCGGAGACGGACTTGTAGAAAAAGGTGTAGAAAACACGATCCGTAATATTGGAGAGCTTGCAAAGAAGGGAATGCGTGAGACGGATAAAACGATCATCCAGATCATGACAAGATAAGAAAAAGAGAAAAGAACTGGTAGAAGAGGCACTTGCATTTAACGGACTTAAGAAAAATATGACTAATATTGAAAAAATAAAACATCTGCGGTATGCATATCGCAGATGTTTTATTTTTGAACGTTAGCTATTTATACTTTTTATTTTTGAATATACTTCTTCAACAACAAAAGCGTATTCTTTACCCCATCCATATGGGATCTTTCATAGTTATGTGATGCATACACCCCAGGACCAACCAGACCATGGCGGATATCATATCCTGCCCGAAGAGTTGCCTCTACATCAGAACCGTAATGCGGATACACATCGATCGCATAATCCAATCCTTCTTCTTTTGCAGTTTCGGCAAGAGCAGATGTTACGTCGTAGTTGTAAGGACCGCCGGAATCTTTTGCGCAAATAGATACCATGCGTTCGGTACATCCGAGATCGGATCCGACGCAGCCCATGTCAACAGAAATCATCTCTGTTGTATCTTCGGCAACAAAACTTCCGCCGTGTCCGACTTCTTCATATACAGTGAAAAGAAGAGAAACTTTGCGGGAAAGCGCAATAGATTCATCTTTTACGCATTTTGCCAGACCGAGAAGGATGGAAGCAGAAAGCTTGTCATCTAAGAAACGGCTTTTGATATAACCGCTCGGTGTGATCTGGGTACGCGGGTCCATGGCGATGATATCTCCAGGCTGTACGCCAAGTGAAAGAGTTCCTTCTTTAGTGTCCACATTTTCATCCAGAAGGATTTCCATATTTTCTTCTTTTGTCTCAACAGCAGAATCTGCAACATGAACAGAAGGTTCAGTATTTAGTACTACACCGGTATAAACGCGTCCGTCGCGTGTGTGGATCGTGCAGTTTTCCCCATCAGCGGTACTCCACTGGTGTCCACCGAGAGTAGTCGGACGCAGTCTTCCATTTGCTTTGACAGAACGCACCATGGCACCGAGGGTATCAACGTGTGCTGCAAGTACCAGCGGATTCCCCTCTCCGCCGATCGTTACGAATACGTTGCCTTTGTTAGAAAGCTGTGGTTCATATCCCATATCTGATAAAGTCTTCATCAGGTATGCAGCCACATCTTTGGTATAACCGGATGGGCTTGGAATAGAAGTTAAAGCTTTCAGTTCGTTTCCGATAAATTCAAGATAATTTTGCATAGAAAATTCCCCCAAAAAATTTATAGTATATATCATAATAGTTTAATAGAAGAGGATGGAAAATGCAATATACATTGAAGGATAATTTAAAAAGGTTATAATAATTGATGAAAAAATAGATTTATGATTTATTAAAAAAGAATCAAATATTGTTTCCGATATATTTGCTGGTGAATTAACCGTATCAGGAGTATAATAGACTTAAAATATTATAGGAGGACAAGTTTAATTATGGGGGAAACATCAAACGCTAATCTACTGACAACGGGATCTATTCCGAAAAAGATTATTATGTTTGCGATTCCGCTTCTATGGGGGAATTTATTCCAGCAGTTGTATAATGTGGCGGATTCGCTGATCGTGGGAAATTTTCTTGGGAATAATGCACTTGCAGCTGTCAGCTCATCAGGGAATCTGATATTCCTGATGGTAGGATTTTTTGGGGGAATTGGCGTGGGAGCCGGTGTTGTCATTGCGAGGTATTTTGGAGCCGGAGAATATGAGAAGCTGAAAAAAGCAATCCATACGGCACTGGCATTTGGTGGCGTATGTGGAATTTTTCTTACGGTTGCCGCGTTGATCCTTGCACCGCAGATTTTAAAACTGATTGGTACGCCGGAAGAGGTACTGCCGAAATCACTGGTTTATTTCAGGGTGTATTTTGCAGGTTCACTTGGATTTGTAATTTATAACTTTGGAATGGGGATTTTGCAGTCACTTGGTGACAGTAAGAGTCCGGTCATCTATCTGATCATTTCAGCGTGTCTGAATGTGATTCTGGATCTGGTGCTGATCGGAGGTTTAGGATTTGGTGTAGGTGCAGCAGCTTTTGCAACGATTGTTTCACAGATATTAAGTGCGGTTCTGTGTATCAGAAAACTGCGCAGGGAACCAGAGGCGTTCCGGTTATCTTTTCGTGAACTTCGGATGAATGGGAATATGCTGCGGCTGATCGTGGTAAACGGAATACCGGCAGGAATCCAGAATTCCATTATTGCGGTTGCAAATGTATTTGTACAGTCGAATATTAATCAGTTTGGGGCTCTGGCAATGGCCGGGTGTGGGTCATATTCCAAAATTGAAGGATTTGGATTTATTCCGGTTACCTGCTTCTCACAGGCACTCACGACGTTTATTGGACAGAATCTGGGAGCAAAAGAGTATGACCGGACAAAAAAAGGGGCATTGTTTGGAACCATTTGTGGAATCGGGATAGCAGAAGTGATCGGAATAGCAGTTTTTTTCTTTTCACCATACCTGATCGCTGCGTTTGGAGGAGATCAAAAAGCAATTGAATATGGAATTGCAGAGGCACATACGATCGCTCTTTTCTATTGTCTGCTTGCGTTTTCGCATTGTATGGCAGCAATTCAGAGAGGGGCGGGAAGAAGTATTGTTCCGATGTTTGTTATGATGCTTGTATGGTGCGGAGTCCGGGTAACCTATATTAGTATTGTTATCAGGATTATTCCGGTGATCAATGTAATCTACTGGGCATATCCACTTACCTGGTTTATCAGTTCGGTGATATTTTTGATTCTGTTTCTTAAGACAGACTGGATTCACGGATTAGAGAAACAGTGACAGGGCGCATAAAAAAGAAAGCTATACACTACTTATGTAGTGTGCGGCTTTCTTTTTTTGTATTTTTTCCTGAAATTACAGGGAAAGGGAATGAAGTTCCGTAAAAAATGAAGGATAAGATACATCTACACACTGACCATCCTGGATTTCAGTATTTCCCTCGGCGGCAAGGGCTGCGATGGAAAAGGCCATTGCGATCCGGTGATCCAGATAACTGTTGATCTGTCCTCCATGAACCGGATTACCGCCACGGATGATCATGCCGTCGTCGGTTGGTGTTACATCAACGCCCATGGCAAGAAGTCCTTCTGTAGTTGTTTTGATACGGTCAGTCTCTTTGACCTTCAATTCGGCAGCATCCCTGATGATCGTAGTTCCCTCGGCGAAAGCAGCCATCACTGCAATCATCGGAATCTCATCGATCAGTGTAGGGATGATTGCACCTTCTACGGTGGTTCCGTGAAGAGCGCTTGTACGTACAAGAAGATCGGCAGTTGGTTCACCACTGTCACAATTTTCGTTTAGATAGGTAATGTCTGCCCCCATTGCCCTGCATATTTCAAGGATTCCGGCACGGGTCGGGTTAGTACCTACATTCTTTATCAGAAGTTCAGAACCTGGAACCAGAAGGGCAGCAGCGATGAAGTAAGCAGCAGAAGAAATATCTCCGGGAACCAGGATCTTCTGTCCGTATAATTCCTCACATGGGAGAATAGATGCAGTTGCACTGCCATCAGAATGTATTTCTGTCTGTACGTTGGCACCGAAGCCATTCAGCATCAGTTCTGTATGATTACGGGAAAGTACAGGTTCTGTAACCAGGGTTAATCCGTCTGCATAAAGTCCTGCCAGGAGTACGGAAGATTTAACCTGAGCAGAAGCTACTTTTGAGTGATAGTGGATTGCGTGCAGGGATGGATTCTGACCGGCAGGAAGCAGGCTGTTGATCAAAAGTGGTGCGCACCCGTTCCCATTCTGGCTTAAAATATCAGCGCCCATCATCCCAAGAGGCTCCATGATCCTCTTCATCGGGCGGGAGTTCAGAGAAGCATCGCCGGAAAGAGTGGTGGCAAACGGCTGACCGGAAAGAATACCGGAAATCAGTCTTGTGGTGGTTCCGCTGTTCCCCACATCTAAAAAAGAAGAAGGTTCGGAAAGTCCGTGAAGACCTTTGCCGTGAACCAGGATACGGTCAGGTGTGTCTTCGATATTGATTCCCATGGCACGAAAGCAGCCGATGGTAGAGAGGCAGTCGGCGCCGTGAAGAAAATGTGTGATCTCAGTAGTTCCTTTTGCCAGTGCACCGAACATAATAGAACGGTGGGAGATGGATTTATCGCCGGGAACAGATACTTCCCCGCGAAGCTGTTTAACAGGTTGGATTTGCATAATATAGTAACCTCTCATTCGTAAAATTCTATTTTCAAGCATTGTGACCAATTTACACAAAGTTCTGAAAAGATTTTTTGGACTGTCTTGCAATTCCCGCAATCCTCAAAAACATTCGTAATCCGCTCATTTTTCTTTGAAAACTGGCTACTTGCTCATGTTTTTGGCGGGTCAAGAGGTCAAAAATCCTCTCGCAAGCAAGCTTGCACCGGCTTTCTGTCCTTTTGACCCTGGTATCATCATTTAATTATTAACGCTCATAAACAATATAACGATGCTTCTGCAAAAGTGCTACTGCCTTCTCACAGGAGATGCTGTCATAGAATTCGATGCGGAGTACGCCTTCTTCAAATTCACGGTTATGAACGATTCCGATGTTCTTAATGCTGAGTGCATTAGAAGCGAGGATGGTCGCAATGGTGGCGATCACACCGGCTTCATCCGGGATGTCACAGTAGATCTCGAATGCACGCTTGATCGGGCCGGCAGAACCGTTTGGCATGGAATTGCGGTAGTTCCGGGAATGGTCGAACATATCGTAGATTCCCTGGGAGTCTCCGGCATCAACCAGTTTTTTCGCTTCATTTAATGTTTCGATATAATTTCCAAGGATCTGGGAAATATTACTCTGATTCTGTGCACAGATATGTTCCCACATGGTCGGTGAGGAAGAGGCGATTCGCGTAATGTCCTTAAAGCCGCCGGCGGCGAGGGTTTTCATCAGCTCATCCTTGGTGTCGGTGTCTCTGACAAAGTTGACCAGACTTGCGGCAATGATATGTGGCAAGTGGCTGATCGTGCCGGTGACGATGTCGTGTTCATGATAATCCAGTACGATTGGAAGTGCACGCAAGGATTCTACGAAGGATGCGTATGCATCAACCTTTTTTTTCGCTACTTTGGCGGAAGGGGTGAGAACAAAGTAAGCGTTCTCAATCAGGATTGGTTTGGAATTGGCAAAACCACTCTTTTCGGAACCGGCCATCGGGTGTCCTCCGATAAAGTAATCCTCCAGTCCCAGCCGGATGATCTCGTCATGGATCGGAGTTTTGACACTTCCGACGTCAGTCAGGATCATATCATCATGCAGGTAAGGCATCATCTGCTTTAAATATGCAGTATTGAAAGCAACCGGGGCACATAAGAAGATGTAGTTGCAGCCTCGGAAATTATCATCGATTGAGGTACAGGCCACATTGATGATGGATTCTTGTGTGGCAAGTGCCAGAGTTTCTCTATTCTTGTCGAAAGCGACAATCTCATAATCCGGATAATATCGCCGGATCGCCTTTGCAATAGAGCCCCCAATGAGTCCGAGTCCGATAAATCCGATTTTTTTCTGTTTCATAATTTTTCGTCCTTTCGTGATAGTCTACCTTTCATAATATAGGAAAACAGGCTATCTGTCAATAAAGCAATACTTTAAAGTGCAAAAGTGAAAGTTTTTGTTGAAATTCTATAAAATAGTTGTGTTTTTATAGAAAGTTTAGTACAATATATCCATGAGAAACTTTAGCAAGGAGGCAGCAAGCATGAAGGTTTACAGAACGGATGAAATTAGAAACGTGGTCCTTTTAGGACATGGGGGAAGCGGAAAGACCAGTCTGGCAGAAGCGATGGCTTATGTATCTGGAGCAACAAATCGTATGGGATCTGTTGAGAACGGTAATACGATCAGTGATTTTGATAAAGAAGAACAGAAACGTAAATTCTCACTTAGCACAAGTCTGATTCCGATTGAATGGGAAAAAGCAAAGATTAATATCCTTGATACACCTGGATATTTTGATTTTGTCGGAGAAGTGGAAGAAGCAGTCAGCGCAGCCGATGCAGCTGTTATCGTTGTTTCCGGAAAAGCCGGTGTGCAGGTAGGAACCGAGAAAGCATGGGAGCTCTGTGATAAGTATAATCTTCCGCGTATGATCTATGTTACTGAGATGGATGTGGATGATGCCAGCTTCCGTCAGGTTGTTGAAGATCTGACCGCAAGATACGGTAAAGTGATTGCACCACATTTCCAACCGATCCGTGAGAACGAGAAATTAGTAGGTTATGTCAATGTTATCAAGAATGCAGGTAGAAGATACACCGGACTTGGACAGAGAGAAGAGTGTGAGATTCCGGATTACTGTCTGCCGAACCTGCAGATTTACAGAGAGAAGCTTCTTGAAGCAGTGGCAGAGACCAGTGAAGCATTTATGGAACGTTATTTTGAGGGAGATGAATTCTCGGTTGAAGAGATCCGCTCTGCCATGAGAACAGAAGTTATGGACGGAGATATCGTTCCGGTAGCAATGGGATCCAATGTTCAGGCACAGGGTGTTGCAAACTTACTGTCTGATATCGTAAGATTTTTCCCGAGTCCGGAATACCGTGAATGCGTAGGCATCAACCGTAAGACCAATGAGATCTTTGAAGCACATCATGATTTTGCAGCCGCAAAGACCGCATATGTATTCAAGACCATGGTAGATCCGTTTATCGGAAAATATTCTTTCGTAAAAGTATGTTCCGGTGTATTAAAGGGGGATGATGTCCTTTACAATCCGGAGTCAGATGCAGAAGCAAAGATCGGCAAGATCTACACCTTATCCGGCAACAAACCGGTAGAAGTTCAGGAACTGTTTGCAGGTGATATCGGAGCGATTGCAAAACTGACAAGTACAAAGACAGGGGATACCCTTTCAACAAAAAATACACCGGTATCTTATGGAAGAACCGAATACTCCAAACCGTATACATATATGAAGTATGTAGTGAATAACAAAGGTGATGAGGACAAGGTATCACAGGCTCTTGCGAAGATGATGGCAGAGGATGTGACACTGAAAGTGGTAAATGACAGTGAGAACCGCCAGTCACTGATTTATGGAATGGGTGACCAGCATCTGGAAGTGACAGCAAGCAAGCTGGCAGAGCGTTACAAAGTCGGAATCAGACTGGAGACACCAAAAGTTGCGTTCCGTGAGACGATCCGCAAGAACTCGGATGTAGATACCAAGTATAAGAAACAGTCCGGAGGACATGGACAGTATGGACATGTTAAGATGCGTTTTGAACCATCCGGAGATCTGGATACACCGTATGTATTCCAGGAAGAAGTAGTCGGAGGTGCTGTTCCGAAGAACTACTTCCCGGCGGTTGAAAAAGGATTGCAGGAATCTGTATTAAAAGGACCTCTCGCCGGATATCCGATAGTTGGTGTGAAAGCAACTCTGTATGATGGATCTTACCATCCGGTAGATTCTTCTGAAATGGCATTTAAGACTGCGACGATTCAGGCATTTAAGAAAGGATTTATGGAAGCAGGACCGGTTCTTCTTGAGCCAATCGCATCTGTGAAAGTAACCGTTCCGGATGATTATACCGGAGACGTTATGGGAGATCTGAACAAGAGACGTGGCCGTGTTCTTGGAATGAATCCACAGTCAGGCGGATATCAGGTAATTGAAGCGGATGTACCGATGACAGGCATGTTTGGATATTGCACAACACTTCGTTCTATGACAGGTGGACGAGGAAGCTATTCGTATGAATTTGCCCGTTATGAACAGGCTCCGGCAGATGTACAGGAAAAAGAAATTGAAAAGCGTGCAGCTGAAGAATAAGAATAAGGAAAAGCCGGGAGAAAATCCCGGTTTTTTCTATTGTACTTTCGTACTAAAAGTGGTATACATATTATGATGGTGGCAGCTTCGGCTGTCCCATTGGTATTTTATACAATTTTAGTATTAAAGGCTTAGTATTAAGAGCAAAAGTAGAGGAAAAGAAAAATGAAAATTGTAATTATTGGGGACGGGAAGGTTGGTCATAAACTGACCATACAGTTATCCGAAGAAAATTACGATGTGGTTTTGATTGACCAGAATGAGGGGAAATTAAAAGAAGCGCTGAATCAGCTTGATATTCTCTGCATTAC
This sequence comes from Coprococcus sp. AF99-45, assembly GCF_027663865.1. Lineage (NCBI taxonomy): Bacteria > Bacillati > Bacillota > Clostridia > Lachnospirales > Lachnospiraceae > Coprococcus > Coprococcus sp. AF99-45. Next base: position 29,341 of record NZ_JAQDGZ010000002.1, on the reverse strand, counting down.
CGGAGATGGTGCAGATGCGAAAGTGCAGAAAGAAGCAGGAGTGCCGGGCGCTGATCTTGTTGTGGCATGTGCATCGACAGACGAACTGAATATGCTGAGCTGCCTGCTCGCAAAGAGACTGGGGGCAAAGCACACGATCGCCCGTGTAAGGAATCCGATCTATTATCAGCAGATCGATCTTTTGAAAGAGGACTTAAGACTGAGTATGGCTGTCAACCCGGAACTTGCGGCTGCATTTGAGATTTCCAGATCGATCCTTCTTCCGGATACTGCAAAGGTAGAGACTTTTATGAAGGGAAAAGTCGAAATGGTAGAATTCATTGTCAAAGAAAGAAGCCATCTGGGCGGAGTATCGCTTGCTGAGCTTTACCGCAAGTTCCAGATCAAAGTTCTGGTATGTGCTGTAAGACGTGGATCGGAAGTGATCATCCCGAATGGTGATTTTGTCATCCATGATGGAGACCGGCTTCATATTGTTGCATCCCACAAATATATTGAAGAATTTTTCCATCTGATCGGAAAGCGGAAAGAGCCGAAGAATATTCTGGTCTGTGGTGGGGGAAAAGTCGGATATTATCTGGCAAAACAGCTTTTAGGACTTGGTATGCAGGTTAAGATCATTGAGCAGGACTGGAAGAAATGCGAAGATCTCTGCGACCAGCTTCCGAAAGCGACGATCATCTGTGGGAATGCCGCAGACCATGACCTTCTGATCGAAGAAGGAATTGAACAGGCAGATGCCCTGGTCAGCCTGACCGGTATGGATGAGGAGAATATTATCCTTGCACTTTTTGCAAAGACAAAAGGTGTGGACAAGATCGTGGCAAAGGTCAACGAAGACGGACGTGCCCAGCTTGTCGAGGAACTTGGGATCGATCTGATCGTATCGGCAAAGACTGCAACAGCAGATGCGATCATGAGTTATGTGCGTGCACGCCAGAATTCTCTCAAGAATGTCAATGTTGAATCTATGTATCAGCTGGTTGGCGGAAGAGTAGAAGCACTGGAATTTATTATCAAAGAAAAAACAGAATATACAGATATCCCGTTTAAGGATCTGGAACTGAAGCCGAACAATCTGATCGCATGTATCGGAAGAAAACGGCAGATTATTATTCCGGACGGGGATGAATCCATTCAGGTGGGCGACAGTGTTGTAATCGTTACAACCCAGAAGAAAGTTAAGGATATCACAGATATTCTGGCTGAGCAATAGGGGTGAAAAGAAATGAATGTGAAAATGATACGCTATATCATCAGCAAGATGATGGGAGCAGAGGGACTGCTGATGCTGCTTCCGATGATGGTTGGAATTATTTATGGCGAGCACACATCGGTTTATTTTCTGATTACAGCTGCGATCCTGACGGCAATTTATCTGCTGTTTGGCAGAAAATGCCCGGAGAACATGACGATTTATGCCAAAGAAGGTCTGATCATTGTTGCAACGGCCTGGATTTTCTGGTCACTTGCAGGTGCACTTCCATTTGTACTCAGTAAAAGTATTCCAAGCTATGTGGATGCTTTTTTTGAAACAGTATCCGGATTTACGACGACAGGTTCTACGATCCTGACTGAGATTGAAGGACTTCCGAAAGGAATTCTTTTCTGGCGTTCCCTGACACATTGGGTTGGTGGAATGGGAGTGCTGGTATTTGTTATGGTACTTACCTCTCTGGATGAGAAGAATTCCATGCATCTGATGCGTGCGGAAGTTCCGGGGCCAGAGGCAGATAAACTGGTTCCAAAGGCAAGAGGAACCGCAAGGATCCTGTATGGAATGTATTTTGCACTGACTACAATTGAGGTAGTTTTTCTTCTGGCAGGAGGGATGAACCTGTTTGACGCAGTGACACATGCATTCAGTACTGCCGGTACCGGAGGATTTTCCGGCTACAATGCAAGTGTGGCACACTTCAACAGTGCCTACATTGATGGTGTGATCACCGTATTTATGATCCTGTTTGGTATCAATTTTAACCTGTATTTCTTTCTGCTTTTGAAAGAATTTAAGAGTGTATTTAAGAATGAGGAGCTGCGTGCTTACCTGGGAATCATTGCAGGAGCAACCGTTGTGATCACCTGCAATATCGCCGGAGGTTATCATTCTCTTTTAAAGGCATTCCGCTATGCGGCGTTCCAGGTGGCATCCGTGATCACGACAACTGGATTTGTGACGGCAGATTTCAACAAGTGGCCGGAGCTTTCCAAATGTGTTCTGCTTCTTGTGATGGTAATCGGTGCTTCTGCCGGTTCAACAGGCGGTGGTATCAAAGTATCAAGACTTCTGATCCTGGTAAAAAGCATCCGCCGGGAGCTGAAAACTATGATCCATCCGAAAGCAGTCAATATCGTAAAAGTAAATGGGAAAAAAGTGAAAGAAGAGACGATGCGGGGGGTATATATATACTTTATTGCGTATATACTAATCCTGATCGTATCCGTGCTTCTGATCTCGATCAATAACTTTGATTTTACTACTTCATTTACCGGAGTGCTTACTACACTTAATAATGTAGGACCGGGACTGAATCTGGTAGGACCGGTGGAAAATTTTGCGAAGTTCTCAGACTTCTCGAAGATTGTGTTCTGCGTGGATATGCTGATCGGACGACTGGAAATCTTCCCGTTCCTGATGCTGTTCTCGCCGTCACTTTGGAGTAGAAAATTCTAAGACAGCTTTGGTAAGGCAAAACGATGAAAAGGAGAATTTATGAAAAAGAAAAATATAGCGATCAGTTTTCTGCTGCTTTTAGTGGCAGCAGGAATCTGGTATTATGTATCACTGCCGGCTTTTAATATCCATTCTTCCGGAGTGTGGTATTTTGTGCTTGTTCTGGTGCTTGCGGTCGGTCTTGTGTTTGCAGGAAAAAAAGGCTTGCGATACGGAGCGATTGATCTGAAGGAGATGAAAGAATCCAAAGGTTTCAAATGGTGTGTCCGTCTTTTTATTTTTTTGTTAGTGATTTATCTGGCCGGAACCATTCTTTCTTCACCGATTGTGAATGCGAAGAAATACCAACAGCTTCTGAAGGTAGAAGAGGGTGAATTCACAAAAGATATCGAGGAGCTTTCCTTTGACCAGATCCCGCTTCTGGATAAGGAGTCTGCGCAGCTTTTAGGAGACCGGAAGATGGGAAGCATGTCAGATATGGTATCCCAGTTTGAGGTGGACGATATCTACAGTCAGATCAACTACAAGGATCGTCCGGTCCGTGTGTCACCTTTGAAATATGCGAATCTGATCAAATGGTTTACCAATCGGAAAGATGGACTTCCTGCATATATCCGGATCGATATGGCAAGTCAGACAACGGAGATGGTAAAGCTGGAGCAGGGAATGAAGTATTCGACCAGCGAGCATTTTGGAAGAAATATTTACCGTCATCTTCGTTTTGCGCATCCGACTTATATTTACGGAGACCTTAGTTTTGAAATTGATGATAATGGTGTTCCATACTGGGTAGCACCGGTCAAAAAGTATAATATCGGTCTTTTCGGAGGAGAAACGGTAGGGCATGTGGTGCTCTGCAATGCGATCACCGGCGAAATGCAGGACTACAGGATCGATGAAGTCCCGGAATGGATCGACCGAGCCTATTCGGCAGATCTTCTGGTACAGCTTTATGATTATTATGGCACGTTAAAGCATGGGTATTTTAACAGTGTACTCAGCCAGAAAGATTGTCTGAAGACAACAAACGGATATAATTATCTGGCAATTGATGATGATGTATGGGTGTACACGGGAGTAACTTCTGTAAACAGTGACCAGTCCAATGTGGGATTTGTTCTGATGAACCAGAGAACTATGGAGACAAAGTATTATCCGGTGGCAGGTGCGATCGAGGATTCTGCGATGGCATCGGCAGAAGGACAGGTACAGAACCTGAAGTATCGGGCGACTTTCCCGCTGCTGCTTAACATTTCCGGGGAGCCGACTTACTTTATGGCACTTAAGGATGATGCAGGACTTGTGAAAAAGTATGCAATGGTCAATGTCCAGAAGTACCAGGTTGTTGCGATCGGGGATACGGTAAGTGTATGTGAAGAATCCTACAATAATTTGCTTCTTACCAATGGAATCAAGGAAAAAGAAGAAGTGAAGATGGATACCGGCACGATCGAAGGAAAGATCACGAAAATCGCCCAGGGCGTTATAGATGGAGATTCTCATTACTACATTATGCTGGAAGGATCAGATGAGATTTTTGATGTATCGGTAGTCGATTTTATTGAGATCATCAAGTATAATGTGGGAGATGATGTAAAACTGGAGTATGCAAAAGGGGATAAGGCAAATACGGTTTTGTCTTTGAAATAGCATGATGTTGGGGTCAAAAGGTATTTTGACCCCTTTGATACCAGATTGCGAGAGTGGAAAAATCCTCTTGCAAGCAAGCTTGCATCGGCTTTCTGACCTTTTGCCCCTGGTATCATAGCATAAAAAGAATGTGCTCTGTCACATTTGGAAAACCATAAAAGGAGGGATGAAGATTTACAGAAAATCTTCATCCCTCCTTTTGGATAATGTCTATCTTAGTTAAGGAGTGTACAATCTTCAAAATCTACATTACCAAGCTGTTCATTCGTTGCACTGATGCTGACATAAAAATCTACATCATTTTCTTTGGAGATCTTTTTCAGTGTTTCGATGAAAGAAGGAATGTTCTCAAGTGTGATGTCGGCGTGCTTTAAAATACCGTCGATAAAGATTGCTTTGATATCATGGTCTGCGCTTAACATACCGTAAATAAATCCAAGATATTCATCGGTATTGGTGATTACATCATAGTCATCCATGCAGATCGCTCTGATGTTGAAAGATAAGCTGTATGTATCTCTGTGGCTCTTCTTGATGAAGAATACGTTTCCTTCACATGTCTTTACAGCTTCGTTAGCACGTTCGATCATTTGCTGGGTTTTTCCGCTTCCTTTTGGGCCTGTCAATAAATTAACCATATTATCAAGTCTCCTTTGTTTATGAATTTGTACTAAAAAAGTACGAGATTTTATAAAACTATTATACACTAATCACAATGCATTAACAAGCTATTTATTTGCATCTTTTAAAGAAATGTGATACGATATAGCTCGGAAACAATTTGCAGTTAGAAAAGGCTAATTTATGGAATTATAATAATAAGAAAAGAGGAACGAAAAATGACGAAAGTTGATATTATTTCTGGTTTCCTGGGAGCAGGAAAGACAACATTCATCAAGAAACTGATCGAGGATGTATTTCCGGGAGAAAGACTGGTCCTGATCGAGAACGAATTTGGGGAGATCGGTATTGATGGCGGATTCTTAAAAGATGCCGGCGTTGAGATCACAGAGATGAACTCAGGATGTATCTGCTGTACACTGGTGGGGGATTTTAGCAAAGCACTTCAGAAAGTACTTGTAGATTATACACCGGATCGTGTCATCATCGAACCTTCAGGAGTTGGAAAGCTTTCTGATGTTGTAAAAGCAATCGAGGGTGTCAAAGATGAGGCAGATATTGAGATTGACGGAAGAATCACAGTTGTTGACGGTAAGAAAGCAAAGATCTATCTCAAAAACTTCGGAGAATTCTTCAATAACCAGGTAGAGCATGCATCTACGATCGTTATCAGCCGTACCCAGATGATGACAGATGAAAAGGTAGAAGAGTGCGTGCATATGCTGCGTGAGAAAAATGCAGAGGCAACCATTATTTCCACACCTTGGGAAGAACTTGGAAAAGATGCCGTTTTGCATGCCCTGCAGCATGGTGCTGAGATCGAAGGTATCCTGGAAGAACATGCACATGAGCATGACGACCACGAACATCACCATCATCATGATGACGAATGTGGCTGCGGTCATGATCATGATCACGACCATGAGGAGCATGAGCATCATCACGAACATGATGAGAACTGCACCTGCGGATGCCACGATCATGACCATGAACACCATCATGATCACGACCATGAAGAGCATGAGCATCATCATGAACATGATGAGAACTGCACCTGCGGATGCCATGACCATCATCACGGACACGAAGGACATCATCATGCAGATGAAGTATTTACGAGCTGGGGCAAGGAGACTGCTCATAAGTATACAGAAGAAGAACTGGATTACCTGCTGAAAGCATTATCTGAGACAGATGCTTACGGAACCGTACTTCGTTCCAAAGGAATTATCCAGATGGCAGACGGTTCCTGGAAGCAGTTTGATATGGTTCCAGAAGAATATGAAGTCCGTGAGGGACAGGCTGATTACACAGGACGTGTATGCGTGATCGGAACAGATCTCAAAGAAGAGGATCTGATTAAGTTATTCCATATCTAGGAGGAGCAAGCGGCGATGACAACACCGGTATATATCTGTACAGGATTTCTGGACAGTGGAAAAACAACATTTATCAAAGACACACTGATGAAGCAGGAATGGATCGAAGAAGGTCCGACATTGCTTTTGCAGTGTGAAGAGGGAGAGGAAGAGTACTCGGAAAAATATCTGGATGAGAATGGACTGTTCCTCTTCAATATAGAAGAAAGAGAAAAGTTAAATAAAACTTTCTTTGAAAACTGTGAGAAGATCTATCATCCGGTCCAGGTGATCATTGAGTACAATGGAACCTGGGATCTGCAGGAAATTCTGGATGAAGATTTCCCACGCAACTGGGAGATTCAGGGTGTGTACTCAACGGTTAGCGGTGAGACGCTGGACATGTACCTGAAGAATATGCGGAATATGCTGATGAACCAGCTTACTGAATCTGAGTTGATCATCATCAACCGTTGTGGGGAAAATACAGACCGAAGTGCGTTCAGACGTGCCCTTAAGATCCAGAACCCACAAGCACAGCTGATTTTTGAAGGCGTGGATGGCAATATTATCCCGCAGACAGAAGAGGATCTGCCATATGATCTGAAAGCAGACCATATCTTCATTGATGATGTGGACTTTGGGACCTGGTATGTGGATGCATATGAGCATCCGGAGCGTTACGAGCACAAGAAGATCACCTTCCTTGCACAGCTTTTCCGTCCGAAGGGAATGCCGGCAAATATGCTGATTCCGGGAAGACAGATCATGACCTGCTGCGCAGATGATATCCGTTTCTATGGATATCCATGTAATCTTGGAAGGGCAGCGCAGATCACACAGAGAAGCTGGAAAAAAGTAACCGTCAAGTTCGAGTACGAAGCGTACCGTCCGATGGTTCCAAAGCAGCCGGTTCTTTATATGCTGGAGATGGAATCCGCAGAAAAACCGGAAGAAGAGGTAGTATATCTTGGATAAATTTCAAGTATTAAAGCAATTTTTTGGCTATGACGGAATTCCGACCGGGACAGGAGAAACTGATCGATGCGATCCTGTCCGGCCGGGATGTACTCGGCATACTGCCAACGGGAGCTGGAAAGTCCATCTGTTTTCAGATTCCGGCTCTGATGATGGGAGGTATTACACTTGTGATATCTCCCCTTATTTCTCTTATGAAGGATCAGGTGGCATCCCTCAACCAGGCAGGGGTTCATGCAGCCTATCTGAACAGTTCCCTGACTATGGGGCAGTACCGGAAGGCACTTGCTTTTGCAAAAGAAGGAAGATATAAGATTATCTATGTGGCACCGGAGCGGCTGGAAACTGCAGAGTTTATGGATTTTGCTATGAGCGTGGATATTTCTATGATCGCAGTCGATGAAGCGCACTGTGTTTCCCAGTGGGGACAGGATTTCCGGCCAAGTTATTTAAAGATCACAGAGTTTGTAGAGTATCTTCCAAAGCGGCCGGTTGTGAGTGCATTTACTGCAACAGCGACGAAAGAAGTAAGAGAGGATATGATCGATATCCTGATGCTGGAGGATCCGGAAGTAGTAATGACAGGTTACGACAGACCGAATCTGTTCCTTGCGGTACAGTTCCCAAAGAATAAATATGCCGCACTCAAAGCATTTATTGAGGAGCATCCGGATCAATGCGGGATCGTCTACTGCCTGACCAGAAAGCAGGTGGAGGAAAATTGCGCACTCCTGGAAATGGATGGGTTTTCCGTGACCAGGTATCATGCGGGACTGACAGACCAGGAGCGGCGTGATAATCAGGATGATTTCATTTATGACCGAAAGCAGATCATGGTGGCGACGAATGCATTCGGGATGGGAATTGATAAATCCAATGTCCGCTTTGTCGTACATTACAATATGCCGAAGAATTTGGAATCCTATTATCAGGAAGTGGGACGCTGCGCCCGAGACGGTGAGCCGGGGGAGTGCCTGCTTTTATATAGCGGACAGGATGTGATCACAAACCAGATGTTCATTGAGAACAACCGCGACAATCAGGAACTGGATGAACTGACGCGCCGGATCGTGATAGAGCGGGATCAGGAGCGCTTGAAAAAGATGACTTATTATTGTTTTACAAAGGAATGTCTGCGTGATTATATTCTGCGGTATTTTGGGGAATACGGAAGCAATTACTGTGGGAACTGTTCAAACTGTAAGACGCAGTTTGATACCGTGGATATGACGGCAGAGGCAAGGATACTTGCCATGTGTGTAAAAGAAAGTCATCAGCGTTATGGAATCAATGTGATTCTGGATACGGTGCATGGGGCAAACAATGCGAAGATCCGGCAGTATGGCATGGGTGCCAGTCCGGCTTACGGGGTACTTTCTAAGACGCCATCGTGGAAGCTCAGGCAGATATTCAACCAGCTTCTGGCAGAAGGATATCTGAAGACCACGCCGGATTCTTATATGATTGTGAAACTGACTGAAAAGTCGGAAGCACTGATTGCAGGGCAGGAGACATTTACAATGAAGATGGCAAAAGAACCGGAGAAAGAGGCGAAGACAACAGCGAAGAAAAAAGTGAAGAAAACGGCCGGACTGGTTCTGAATAAAGAGCAGGAAGAGTCTTTTGAAATCCTGCGCGTTCTGCGGGCAGAGATAGCAAGAGAAGAAAAAGTTCCGCCCTATATTGTATTTTCCGATAAGACCCTTGTGCAGATGTGTATCGAAAAACCGATAAATAAGAATGCTATGCTGAAAGTTTCCGGTGTGGGAGAGTTCAAGTTTGAAAAATATGGAGAGCGCTTTCTGGAGGTGATCCGGTCGTGGACATAGAATATCATCTGATCCGGTCAGATAGGCGCAGTATTGGAATCGAAGTTGACCGGGAAGGAAAGGTGATGGTCCGTGCACCCTATTCCTGTGAGAAAAAGCGGATTGACCGGTTTCTTCTGGAGAAAGAGAACTGGATCCGACAGAAGGTAAAGCTTCAGAAGGAAAATGCAATGAAGCGGCAGGAAAAGAGAGAGATGCCGGAAGCAGAAAAGAAATATTACCGGAATCTTGCAAGAGAAGTATTAGGTGCAAGGACCGGATACTATGCCCGGAAAATGGGTGTGACCTATGGGCGTATTTCCATCCGGGAGCAGAAGACCAGGTGGGGAAGCTGCAGCAGCGTGGGGAATCTCAATTACAACTGGAAGCTGGTGCTGATGCCGCCGGGAGTTCTGGATTATGTTGTGGTGCATGAGCTGGCACATCGTAGAGAAATGAATCATTCCGCTGCATTCTGGAAGGTCGTGGCGACGTGGATGCCGGACTATAAAAAATATAGAAAATGGCTGAGAGATAACGGAAATCAATTTTAAATGGTAAAAATAATCAAGAATTCGTAAAAAACAATCAAGAATCTCTTGACGGAACTTGTATTTATTTTTATAATAACAAGGTATATGAAAAAAACAAGGATAAGGATCAGTAAAAGATTAGAGTCTGTACAGAGAACTGCCGGGCGGTGCAAGGCAGCAGATCAAATCTTTGAACTCGCCTTTGAGTTCTTCTGCTGAACGGTTTTCAGATAGGCAGAAGCGGGAATTCCCGTTATAGAATCACAAGTGCGCTGCACCGTAAGTTATGTTACCGGGATGCGGCGAAGAAGAGTGGTACCACGGAATTTAATCTTTCGTCTCTTTGAATTTATCAAAAGAGGCGAAAGATTTTTATTTAACAGGAAATCCTGATGGAATTTCCTGTTAAATAAAAGGTTAAGACACTTTTTTTCATACTGAAACAATACCAGGAGGAAAGAAAAATGGCAGTACCTTACAATCATAAGGCAATCGAAAAGAAATGGAAAGAAAAATGGGCTGAGAATCCGGTTAATCCGAAAGTGGATGAAAATGGCAACCCGAAAAAGAAATATTATTGTCTGGACATGTTCCCGTATCCGTCAGGAAACGGTCTTCATGTAGGACACTGGAGAGGCTATGTTATCTCCGATGTGTGGAGCCGTTACAAACTGCTTCAGGGATATTACATCATTCATCCGATGGGATGGGATGCATTCGGCCTTCCGGCTGAAAACTATGCGATCAAGATGGGAACCCATCCTGCAAAATCGACAGCAGCAAACATCGCGAATATCAAACGTCAGATCAATGAGATCTCAGCGCTTTATGACTGGGATATGGAAGTCAATACAACAGATCCTGATTTCTACAAATGGACACAGTGGATCTTTGTAAAGATGTTCAAAGAAGGACTTGCATACGAAAAAGAATTCCCGATCAACTGGTGCCCGTCTTGTAAGACAGGTCTTGCAAACGAAGAGGTTGTAGGCGGAAAATGCGAACGCTGCGGCGCTGAAGTTACAAAGAAGAACCTTCGTCAGTGGATGCTGCGTATCACAAAATATGCAGACCGTCTGTTAAATGACCTGGATAAGCTTGACTGGCCGGAAAAAGTTAAAAAGATGCAGACAGACTGGATCGGTAAATCTTACGGTGCAGAAGTAGATTTCCCGGTTGAAGGAAGAGAAGATAAGATCACTGTATACACAACAAGACCAGATACGCTTCATGGAGCAACCTTCATGGTACTTGCACCGGAACATAAGCTTGCAGCAGAGCTTGCAACACCGGAACACAAAGAAGAAGTAGAAAAATATATCTTCGATTCTTCTATGAAGTCTAATGTAGACCGTCTGCAGGACAAAGAAAAAACAGGTGTATTTACAGGAACTTACGCGATCAACCCTCTGAACGGAGCAAAGGTACCGATCTGGCTTTCTGATTATGTACTGGCTGATTATGGTACAGGAGCCATCATGTGTGTACCGGCTCATGACGACCGTGACTTTGAATTTGCAACCAAGTTCAACATCCCGATCATCCAGGTTATTGCAAAAGACGGTAAAGAAATCGAAAATATGACAGAAGCTTACACAGAGGCTTCAGGAACGATGATCAATTCCGGAGAATGGAATGGCATGGAAAGCTCTGTCCTTAAGAAAGAAGCTCCACATATCATCGAAGAAAGAGGAATCGGACGTGCAACTGTAAACTACAAGCTGCGTGACTGGGTATTCTCCCGTCAGAGATACTGGGGAGAACCAATTCCGATCGTACATTGTCCGGAATGTGGCGCTGTACCGGTACCGGAGGATCAGCTTCCGCTGAGACTGCCGGATGTAGAATCTTATGAACCGACAGGAACAGGAGAATCTCCACTTGCGGGAATCGATGAATGGGTAAATACAACCTGTCCTGTTTGTGGAAAACCGGCAAAACGTGAGACAAATACCATGCCGCAGTGGGCTGGATCTTCATGGTATTTCCTGCGTTATGTAGATAATCACAACAACGAAGAACTTGTATCCAGAGAAAAAGCAGATGCAATGCTTCCGGTAGATATGTATATCGGTGGTGTAGAACATGCAGTACTTCACCTTCTGTATTCAAGATTCTATACTAAATTCCTTTGCGATATCGGTGTGATCGATTTTGATGAGCCGTTTGTCAAACTGTTCAACCAGGGAATGATCACAGGTAAGAATGGTATCAAGATGAGTAAGTCAAAAGGAAATGTCGTGTCTCCGGATGATCTTGTAAGAGATTATGGATGCGATTCTTTAAGAATGTATGAACTCTTCGTAGGACCACCGGAACTGGATGCAGAGTGGGATGACAGAGGAATCGATGGTGTATACCGTTTCCTTAAGAAACTCTGGAACCTGCTTATGGACAGCAAGGATAAAGATATTAAACCAACCAAAGAGATGATCAAAGTACGTCATAAACTGGTTTATGATATCACAACCCGTCTGGAAAGCTTCAGCCTGAATACCGTTATTTCTGCATTCATGGAGCATACAAATACACTGGTTGCGATCGCTAAGAAGGAAGGCGGAGTAGACAGAGATACTTTGGATACCCTTGCTGTATTACTGGCACCATTTGCACCACATATGGCAGAAGAAATCTGGGAAGAACTTGGCAACAAAGAAAGCGTATTCCGCGCCGGATGGCCAAAATACGATACAGAAGCTGTGAAAGATGATGAAATCGAAATTCCGGTACAGATCAATGGAAAAACAAGAGCAGTCATCAAGATTTCCGCAGAGGCTACAAAAGAAGAAGCAATCGCTGCCGGAAAAGAAGCAATCGCAGATAAACTTACAGGAAATATCGTAAAAGAAATCTACGTTCCGAAGAAGATTATAAACATTGTTCAGAAATAATTTGAGAGAAAATCTCACAACAGAATAAAGTGCTTGGAAATATTGAAAAGTTCGCTTAAAATCAAGACTTACTGACATTTTTCTTTAAAGAAAAAGTATCGTAGAATACCGTAAAATATCGTAACAGATTTTTAAAATGGAGTAAATTTGGAGTAAAAGTCGAAAGAAAATGGAGTAAATATTTCAAGAAAGATAGGAAAAAGCGTGAGTAGTGCCATTGCATTACTTGCGCTGTTTTGCTATTTTTGAGAGGGTGAATGGAAATAAAAATGGATAGAAAAGAATGGAGAAAACGGTTTAAATATAGAATGGATTTATCGTCAAGAATCACACATTTAACAAAGGGTGGAGATGAAGATGAAGCATTCGACAATTTAATAAATATCCTAGAAGAAAAAAGAATCAAGGGGAGTACGAGGAAAAGTGGGTTTATATGTGGAGAAATCCCAGCAGTTTGTTTGCAAGATGCGCCTCTTTCGGCGATTGCAGAAAATTTACAATATGAAGAAGTGTTAAGGAAAGAAGAAAATCAAAAAATAAGATATTTAGGATTTGGAGTCAGATTTCAAAAAGACTTTATTTATCAACAAGGTGGACGTCCTGTAATATATGATGATAAAGATGAGGCAAAAAAATATTTATTGAAGAACGAGTGGTGGAGAATTGTAAAATTGGATTTATCAAATTCGGATAATATTGTGGATTGGACACATGAGAGAGAATGGCGGGTTCCAAAAGAAATTGTTTTCGAGTATTCTCAATGCGAAATAATATTACCAACCTCTAAATATTATCGGCGGTTTGTGCAATATTGTTTGGGAAATGATAGGGAAGATATCTTATTGAAAATACGAGGAATAGTTGTTATGTCTAGTGTGTATTTTTAATACAGTAGATGAAAAATAAAGAAAACGTGTAATATGTTGATGACAGTTTATTGGGAAAATGCTAGAATGAATATTGAAATTGTTAATTTATGCAAAGGAGAAAAAGATGTCAAAGTTAAATATAGACCAACAGACAATAAAAGAACTCTTTGAAAATAAAAAGTCTGACTTTTTAATTCCAGACTATCAAAGACCATATGCATGGGGAGAGATAGAATGTCAGACGTTGTGGGATGACATATTTTCATTTGCTTTTCCAGAAAATGATTATTCTAAATTTGATAGTGAAAATGATGAATATTTTTTGGGACCGATAGTTACATATAAAAATCAGAATAAGTTGGAGATTATAGACGGGCAGCAACGATTGACAACATTAATGTTATTGTTGCGTGCGTTTTATTCCAAATTCTCGAATATGCAAGATGAAAATTCAATAAGCACACGAGATGATATTGCTAGATGTATTTGGAAAACTGATGAATTTGGAAAGCCAAATAAGAATAGGCTGAAAATAGATTCAGAAGTGTCATCAGATGATGATAAGGAAGAGTTTTTAACTATTTTAAAAACAGGAGAAGTGGCAAGTGACAATAAGAGCAGATATGCAAAAACCTATAGATTTTTTATGAAAAAAACTTACTAAATTTCTGATTATCTTTTCATAAGTTGGTAAATGCCGATATATCCCGTATTTTAGGGCTTTATCGGTATTTTCTTTTTGGAAGATACCTTGCATAAGCTGGCATTTACCAGCATGAAAATGCAACCAAAAGTAGTAAATGAGTAGTAAATATAAGCTCCGATATTAACAAGCCAGTCTTTCCAGTTCTGCTTTTGCAGATTGAAATGTACCGTGTGCATAATAGCCAAGTGTCATGGTTATGTTAGCGTGTCCCATAAGATATTGCAGGGTGTTTGGGTTCATTCCTCTGTTTGCCATATTCGTACAGTAAGTATGTCGGAATGAATGTGGTGTGATGTTCGGTAACTTGTCCGTGTGATACTTGTTATACTTCTTAATTAGTCCTCGCACCATGCCCTCATAGTTTCCTGCAACTTTAGGTAAGCCCTCACGGTTCAAGAATAGGAAATTGCTATAACCACCTACAATCAACGGTTGTGCCTTTCCTCTGTTCTTTAGTATTCTTTGGATTGCTTGATAAGCCCGTTCTGTCAATGGAAGTTCTCGTTTTCCGTTTTTGGTCTTTGGCGTTTCAATATAGTAGCCGATTTCGCTGTCTTTCAATAACTGGTGGTCTATATTGAGTATTCTGTTCTGCATATCAATATGCGTCGTTAGTCCGCAAAATTCAGAAATACGAAGTCCCGTTTCCAGCAGAAGCACAACCTCATCATAATACTTGCTGTAAATCTTATCCTTTTCCATAAAGGCAAGCAGGCGTTCTTCCTGCTCTGGTGTAAGGATAACTTTCTGCTCCGTATCATCTTCCAGAACATCACTTAGCTTAAATTCAAACGGGTTCTTTCTGATACAGTCGTCTTGTATCGCCATGTAAAATGACGCTTTCAAGGAACGCTTGTAGTTATCAATCGTTTTATAGGCGTATCCTTTTTCGCTCATTCTGATAGCCCATTCTTTAGCGTCCGACTGCTTAACAGTATCAATCGCCCTCATACCCAATGGGTCATTTTTCAGAGCGTTCATAAGATACTGTCGTCCTTTTTCAGTAGCCCTCTTGATGTTCTTTCTTTGGCTGTTCTTCTTGTCGTAGAGCTGGCAGACTGTCATTTTACCGCCTGCTGTATCGATACCGTCGTTAAGGTCTTTTTTAATCTGTGTTTCTTTTTCCCTCAACGATATATCATCACGCTTTCCAGCAGGTGTCTTGTCTGTCGGTACAAGTTTCCAAGAATAGATAAATTGTGGCTTTCCGTATATATCGGTATATTTATAAACGTATCTTCCGTCTTTTCGCTGGCTCTCTCCATTACGCAAATTGCGATTTTTACTGTCTTTTCGTTTTACATTAGACATAGTGTAAAGCTCCTTTCCGTCATGGAACGAGCCGTGATACGCTATATTTATTATACCATATCTACGGCTCAATGACATTAGATTTCGTCCAATGTATCTATGATTTTTTCAAATTGTTTTCGCTTAATCTGAATACGGTTGCCGTTCACGATAACCCAGCCAGCGTCAAGATTTTCTTCGGCTAATTTACGCAATTTCTTTTCGCCAATGCGGAAGTATTTGGACGCTTCTTCAACCGTCAGCGTATATTTTTCCCAAATAGGCACATCAGTATTGTTCATAATCTATGCACCCCCCTTTACTGTGTGTCGTTTTTTACAAGCAGGCAGACGGCTTTGGAAAGCTCCATTAGTATCTCAACTATTCCCATTCTTGTGGGCAGAACCGCACCATGCGGACGTATCATTATTCTGTGAGGATAGGTCGTGGCAAAACAACTTTTCCAACAGTCGCTCTCGGATCACTGCGTGGGTCGCTCGCTTTCTTTTGAAAAGGTCGTGGCGTACAGTCCCCGTGGCTCGCCATCTCACAAACGTATCTGTCTGCTTTATTCAGTTGTCAAAGAGCTGTGGTGAAAGCGTGTTGCTTTCATATAAAAGCAGGTGGCAGAGCAGGAAAGAGGGGGATATTAAATCATGCTCCGCTAAAAACTGCTTATTCTTCTGGTTCTAAGTCCATATCTTCAATATCAAAACCTAAAATCATTTTGATAAGTGCTTAGCACATACGAAATGGAATTGTAAGTATCATATTGTTTTTGCACCAAAATATAGAAGAAAAGTAGCGTATGGGAAGATGAAACAGGATATTGCGAATATTTTAAGTATGCTATGCAAAAGAAAAGGTGTAGAAATAGTAGAGGCAGAGATATGCCCAGACCATGTGCATATGCTTGTAAAGATACCACCAAGTTTAAGTGTTTCAAGTTTTGTAGGGTATTTGAAAGGAAAAAGTACACTTATGATCTTCGAACGCCATGCAAATTTAAAATACAAATATGGAAATCGCCATTTCTGGTGCAGAGGATATTACGTAGATACTGTAGGGAAAAATGCAAAGAAGATACAAGAATATATTCAAAATCAATTACAAAATGATTTAGAGTATGATCAGATGACACTAAAAGAATATATTGACCCGTTTACGGGTGAGCCAGTAAACCAAAATAAATAAAATAAGCCCCATAGGGCTTAATAAGTAAATGACGGTACAGTTGGCGAACCAAATTCGATGAGTCTTTAGACTTAGCGTCGGTAATAAGCCCTTATAGGGCTAGTACAAACCACCGGCTAAGCCGGTGGTTTTGATTTGAAAAAGAGATAAAATCAATATATCCCTTTTCCCCAATTTTTACAACGGCATTGTAGGGCTTTTTCTCTTTGTTTTTGATTCCTTTTACCAGGGTTTCTTTTCCCTCCAGTAATTCTTTTACATTCGTTTTGGTTAGTTTTTTCTTTCTAAAATGTTCAGCTAAAGTAAACTTACATTCAGGATAATTTGAACAACCATAAAACGATTTTTTTAATACAATATTGTTGCCACACTTAGGACATTTTCCTACAAGGGGTCCCGAGCGCTTAGTGGGAATTTGTACCCCTTATCGATACAAATTCCCCGTAGGCGCTAGGGACCTCTTTAGCTTCTTGGAAGCTGTCAGTAGTATATCTAATAATTTATCTCCATTCCCTTTAGTAACGTGTAACTTTCCAAATTTAAAAAAGCGACTCATAGAATTATTTCCTCCCGTTAAATAATAGATAACTATTAAAAATAGACAATACTTGCTCATAAGTAATGGTACTTAAATTGTTTACTTTGGCGTGTTTCATTGCTTGATGAAACTGATTTTCAGTAAACAGTTGACGATATTCTCGATTGACCCATTTTGAAACAAAGTACGTATATAGCTTCCAATATTTATCTGGAACATCTGTGGTATGGCGGGTAAGTTTTATTAAGACACTGTTTACTTTTGGTTTAGGATGAAAGCATTCCGCTGGCAGCTTAAGCAATTGCTGAATCGAGACTTGAGTGTGCAAGAGCAACCCTAGTGTTCGGTGAATATCCAAGGTACGCTTGTAGAATCCTTCTTCAACAATCAGATAGATGTCAGACGCACGGCTTTCAAAAACCACTTTTTTAATAATTTGTGTGCTTAAATGGTAAGGAATATTCCCAACAATTTTATACCTCTGTTTGTTAGGGAATTGAAACTGTAGAATATCTTGGTGAATTAAAGTGACACGAGTATTCAGTTTTAATTTTTCTGACGATAAGTTGAATAGATGACTGTCTAATTCAATAGACGTTACCTGTTTACTTATTTTAGCCAGTTTCGTCGTTAAATGCCCTTTACCTGTTCCAATTTCGTAAACGGTATCGGTTTCTTTTAAATTCAATTGTTTTATTATTTGGTTGAGTACTTTTTCACTCGTTAAAAAGTTTTGAGAATATTTTATATTTTTGTTCATGTAATCACTCCTGAAGTGATTACATCTGTAAATAAATACAGAAGTTAAACGATTTGTTTGTAATTTTAGTTATCTGTTTAAAAAGTCATAAGATTAGTCACTGGTAGGAATTAATCTAACGTATTTATTTATCTGCGTAATCACTGTTTTTAGTCTGTTTCAAAACAGTAGATGTTTTATCTACATTACGCATTTGGAATACCAACATGACGAATCCCTCCTTCTTAATTACAAATTTTTAGCATCTAATTTAACTTCAATTCCTATTATACAAAATTTTAAGATAACAGTCAAGAACATATCTGCACAAGTTGTAGATATACCATAAATGCTGATAATCAACATGATTACGCTTACCATCAAATAAGTAAGTGTTTCTTGCTTATTAAAATTATCCATAGTACAACGTGAATTCCAGAGAAAAAGAGAAATCGCACCAAGAATAATACTTAAAACAAAAATGACATTTCTTTTTTTACTGTCACGGAACATTTTCTTTTCATTTTGTTTGTCAAAATAAAGAAAATCACGTATCGTCATTTTACTTATTCTTCTTAATAGATTAAGCAAAACCAAAACATAAATAGTTAAAAAATAAATTATCAATAGTCCAATAGAAACGAAATTCAAAGAAATAAAGAGAGTTTTTGGAATACCCAGTAAGTTTACAATTACTAACGACACAAACTGGCTGAATAAAAAGCCAATAGGAATAGCTAATACAAATGCTAAAATTCCCAACAGTATATTTTCAATTACAACTAAGTGGGCAATTTCTTTTTTCTTAATGCCAAGAAGCATATATGTTCCTAATTCTTTACTTCTTTTTTCAAACATAAATTTCGTTGTATAGTTGATCAAAAAGCATATCACAAAAATAATAAGAATATTTACAGCGAACAATGAATTCTTAAATGCATCCATACTGGAACATAACTTTACAATTTCATCAGAATTTGCCACCAAATTAAAAGCAAATATAAGAGAAAAGGATGCAGTAACGGTTATCAGATAAATCAAATAATCTTTAATATTTCTTTTTGTATTTCTATACGCTAACTTACCTAACATTTCCCACTTCACCTCCGAGCAAGGTTAATATATCCAGTATTTCATTGAAGAAATCTTTTCTGCTTTTTTCCCCTCTGAAAATTTCATTGAATATTTTACCGTCTTTCAAGAACAAAATACGTTCACAGAAAGACGCACTAAACGGGTCATGTGTTACCATTAAAATAGTAGCCTGCATTTTCTTGTTGATTTCAGACATTGTTTCCAGTAATAATCTGGAAGCTTTTGAGTCCAAAGCTCCCGTCGGTTCATCAGCTAAAATCAGTTTCGGTTCATTGATTAAGGCTCTAGCACAAGCACAACGCTGTTTTTGTCCGCCAGAAACTTCATAAGGAAATTTCGATAAAATATCACGAATACCCAATTTATCGGCGATAGCATGAACTCTTTTCTCAATATCAGTAGGGTTCTGTTTGTTGATAACCAATGATAAAGAAATGTTTTCTCCAATCGTTAAAGTATCTAAAAGGTTGAAATCTTGAAAAATGAACCCTAAATTTTCACGTCTGAAATCAGCAAAATCTTTATCCTTGATTTTGGTAATATCTTGATTATTGACTGTAATGTGTCCGCTGGTTACAGTATCAATCGTAGAGATACAGTTTAATAGGGTAGTCTTTCCAGAACCACTAGCTCCCATGATTGCGACAAATTCGCCCTTATCTACATACATAGAAATACCGTCTACTGCCTTTGTGATATTTCCAGAGTTACCCCCGTAGTATTTTTTTACTTGCTCTAAATTTAAAATGTGTTCCATTAAAAATCGCTCCTTTCTTCCTGCCACATTTATTTGTTTTGGAATACAATTAAATTATAGCAAGGGCAGTATTCAATTACACTTACAGTTTTGAAAGTAAACAGAGAGTAAAAGAGCCGTGATAATGCAGATCACAATTTTGTGAAGCATTTCCACGACCCTTTTATTATAATTTTGCCTTTGTCTTTTTCGTAATGATATAAATATATTCTTCTGGTGTAGGGCGTTTATTCCCAAAATACTTTTTGAAATTTGCCTGCACCTCTGGGTCGGTGCTATTCATAGCTTCATCAATCGTAGCTTCAATATCCGCCCGAACATCAGCCAATGATACACCGCCAGCTTTTGCACCAGCTTTCAATGCCTTTTTTATATCTCTTTTGTTCAGTCCTATCATATTCATACCTCAATTCTACTTTTTAAAGCTAATAAGTTTTCCATTGTATTTTACAATGATGAATATGATATAAAACACTCCTACAACAATCAAAATAAGACCTATGTAATAGCCTAATTCAGAATGAGAGATTAAATTGATAATCGGCATAACAAGAATACCAATACTAACCAGTAAAGTGCCTATTCCTATTTTTTTTGTAAACACCTTTTTATCTTTAGGGTCAAGTTGTGTATAATGATAACCATGTAATAAAGTAATATTCTCTTTTATACCTATTTGATAAGATGTAAAAAGTAAAAACAATCCTATAACTATTTCAACAATCAATTCCTCTAATTCCATAATCGTTCTCTCCTTTAATCAAAATAAAATAATTCTTCAAATTTTTTATCTAAAGCTATACAAAGCACTAATGCCAATTTTGCTGTTGGATTAAATTGTCCAGTTTCAATAGAACTAACTGTATTCCGAGAAACCCCGACTAGTTCAGCTAATTCTGTTTGTGATAATTTTTTTTCTTTTCGTACAGTTTTTAATCTGTTTCGCAAAATTAAATGTTCGTCCATTCTATAAACCTACCATTAAAAATTTATAAAAGTAATACCCCATAAATAGAAAAAAGAATAAAGCAATAACAAATTTGGATTTATTTTTTGAAATATGTGCTTCATAACCCATAGAGCCAAATGCCACAGACCCAATAATTGTCATTATGTCATAGTAAGGTTCTTTACAAACTGCTTTAATGAAAAGAATTAAAATGCAGATAAATAAAACAAACATTAAGCCAAAAGATTTCCCTTGAAGTTTAATATGTTTTTCGTATTCATCAAGATATAGATTCTCTTTTTTGTTTTGTGATAGTATTTTTTCTTTATCCATTATATAACGCTCCCTTCAAATAATACCAAGTACACTTGTCATTTATATTATAGCATTCGGTCATTACAAGTCAATATTTTTGCACAGTTTTCTTGTCGTTTTGTAAAAGCGTGCAAATCTGATAGGAAATGCACGCTATATCATTTATCCTACAATCTTCCAGTTCGTTTTAAAATATGCTCCGAATGGTATGTGGACATATTTGGTAAGTGTGTATTTCTTGAAGAATAAAAATGAAAATGGAGAATTAGAAGAGGAAGAATTTTATTATTTCTTGAATAAAATTATTGCATTTATATGGGCATATGCGTTGGTTCATCCGGGTGTTAATGCATTGAGAACGCCTGCATATCCAGAGATGATAAATATAATTGATGGTTTTCCTGTAGAATTTAAAGATTACAAATTTGATGCTGAACAAGTTAAGAATGTTTTAGATAATTATAGTTTTACTAATGGAAGACCTATAACAAAATCAATGTTGGCATGGTGGGCATTTCACAATGAAAAACAAGATTTATTAAAGTTAGATACTCAATTACAGATAGAACATATTTTCCCGAAGAAAAGACAGGAGAATGAAAAGACGCTGATAGATAAGAATAATATTGAATCGCTGGGAAATAAAGCATTATTGGAAGAAAATATTAATATTAGGGCTTCTGACTATCGTTTTCAGGACAAGAAGAAGTATTATCAAGGGTTTGTTACAGAATCTGGAAAGAAAAAGGAAGGAACAAAGATTTATGAATTATTGTCTCTAGCTAATAATGCAGATGAATTTACAGAAGATGATATAATAGAACGAGCAAAA
The DNA here is from genome assembly GCF_027663865.1 of Coprococcus sp. AF99-45. Lineage (NCBI taxonomy): Bacteria > Bacillati > Bacillota > Clostridia > Lachnospirales > Lachnospiraceae > Coprococcus > Coprococcus sp. AF99-45. The sequence goes on along the minus strand of NZ_JAQDGZ010000002.1, from coordinate 7,544 downwards.
AGAATGAAAGAAACATTTATTAAATATCTGGAAGAAACAGATTTACTTATAAATTAGTGAGGTCAAGAACAAGGCAAAGCCGATACGCCGTAGGGCAGTTCTTGATGGAACGGATGTTGTCAATCACACCATAATACAGCAGAGGACTTGAAAGGTCAAAAACCTGGCAAGTCCTCTTGTTGTTATAAATATCGCACATGTTATATAAAATTGATATATAGGGTCAACTGTCGAGAAAAATTATGAATTACTGTTTTAAAATATTTCGGGTGGTAAACGAATTTTTGCAGGCTTATAATGAGAATGTATTTGTAGTAAATATATGATAAAATTAGAAAGAAAGTATAATCAATAGGAGATTTTAAAATGAGTAGAAGTAAAGTGCTTTTGGTAGGGAGTGTTGTTTTAGTATTACCTTTTATCGGAATGTTGGCTGCTTATATATTTTGGGAAAAAGTTATATTTGATAATCCAGATTTTTGGTATGGATATATGGCATATTTTGGAACAGTATCTTTAGCAATTGTGTCTTGGCTACAAAGTATAAAGACGGAAGAAATTAGTAAGAATTTTATGAAACAACAATTAAGACAAAAAATAGGTTATTTTGGATTAAAAGAAAACGTAAAGAATGTAAAAGATTTATGTTATATATATCAACCGTTACAAGTTGGTCAATATTGTAATGCTGATGGTACTGATGACCATTCAAAAGATAAAATATTAGGAGTATGGATAAAAAACATTGGAGAAGATATAATTTTAAATGCGCGTCCCATATTTGGAAAGATTAATGGAAAAAATGTAAGTGTATCTTCTGCAATTAGTGTTATTTATAAAGGTGAGGAAATATTGTTTGAATTAGATAATACACAATGCTTTCAAGAGAACTGTTTAAAAATAGAATTTTTAATCGAAATGGAAAATGTAACAGGAATACATTATAATCAAAGTATTGATATTAGTGCGGAGAATAATAATGCTACTAAACATGGAACATATATAATACAAGAATTTGATACACATATTAATTTTATGAAAAATTGATATCTATAGATAAGTTTAAACAGTAGTGAGGTCAAGGAACAAGGCGAAGCTGATACGCCGTAGGGCAGTCCTTGACGGAACGGACGCTGCCAGTCACACCATGATACAGCAGAGGACTTGAAAGGTCAAAAACCTTGCAAGTCCTCTTGTTCGTTACTTCATGTTCTGCTTGAGATCTTCCTATATACACATCAATGTTTTGAAGTTTGCTGTAACAACGGGGTGTAGAATTGGAGAGGTTCTTGGACTGAAATGGGAAGATTGTGATTTTGAAAAAAGAAAAATTAGAATCAATAAGACAATCCATTATTCAAAGGCTTCCAGTCCCGTTGAGGGTTCAAAGTTTTTCTATACGACTGCAAAAACCATATCCAGTAATCGTGTCATTCCTATGACAGATGAAGTGTATGAGATTTTACAAAATCAGAAGATAAAGCAGACAGAACAGAAGATGTGGAAACGCTCGATATGGAAACAGCATAAAGAATTTCAAAACTTGGTATTTACCTGTTCGGACGGTTCGCCAGTTTATTATTACAACGTCAATAGCGCAATCAAAGACTATGTGGCAAAAATCAATGTAATAGAGATTGAACTGGCAAAGGAAGAAAAGAGAGAGCCGAAGATATTTGAACTGTTTACCTGTCACACTCTGCGACATACATACGCTACAAGGTGTTATGAAAATGGAGTAGACCAACAGGTAGTGCAGAAACTCTTAGGTCACTCAACATTGGCAATGACAACCGATTTATACACTCACGTTTCAGAAGAGAAGAAAAAAGAAGAAGTAGCTGAACTGAAAATATTGGCTTAAATTTGGAGTAAGATTGGAGCACTGCCGTAATTCTGCGACAAAGTAAATCATTCAAGTATAAGTCCGTCAATTTTCCGGTAATCCTTTACGGATTCCAAAATATGAAGTAGAATAAAGAAAAAGATTTCACCGGTATATTAGATTCAAAAAGCAGGAGATGGATCAGTATGGACATTGCAACAATGGTTGCAATCAATAATCTGAATATGATGACAATGATGCAGGCCATGCAGCAGAGACAGAATGTAATTACGATTTTAAGCAATGGAAAGGAAAAGCGGATTATGGAAGGTTCAATGTTAGATCAGTATATGGGAAAAAGCTGTACAGTAAGTCTTTTTAACGAAGTAGGTGCAATCAAAGGAACACTTATGGAAGCTGATTCCCAGTGGATCAAAGTGGATGCAGGGAAAAAGGGAATACAGCTGATCAACCGGAATATGGTCAGAAATATTTCATTTGATAACAAATAAAAATATGCTATACTGTTCTTGAACTTTGAGTAAGGAGGAACAAACAGATGGAAAATGTACACAGTATAGACGTAGAAGAGGATCAGTTTGCATACCGTTATGATACGCAGCTTTTGATTGACAGAAGAGATGAAGATCTGGATGAAGATGAGATCGCAGAATATATATCCGAACATTTTGAAGGAAACTGTCTGATCGCGGTAGGAGATGAAGATCTGATCAAAATTCATTTCCATACAAACGAGCCATGGAAGATTCTGGAATATTGTAATAGTATTGGCGAGATTTACGATATCGTAGTGGAAGATATGATCCGGCAGTCAGCTGGGCTAAAAGGATAGTATGTACCTGATATCACTTTATTTTGACGAAGGGACAAACAAGAAGATCCAGTTATATATGGAACAGATTGCGCAAAGAACGGGCAATATGGCGATGATTGACGGAAAGGTTCCGCCACATATTACCTTGTCGGCATTTGATATGGTAGAAGAAGAGAAAGCAATCGCCGGCTTTACGGCAATGGAACAGGAATTTGAAAAAGGACAGATTTTCTGGTGCTCGGTAGGGATGTTTCTGCCACATACAATTTATTTGTCACCGGTTTTAAATGCATATCTGCAAAAGCTGTCAGAGTCTGTTTTCTCAAAAATCAGATATCTGGAGGAGGTACGAATCCAGATCAGATACCAGCCGTTTTCCTGGTTCCCGCATACAACACTGGGAAAAAGACTGAACCAGGCGGAAATGCGGGAGGCATTTGTTGTGATGCAGAACCAGTTTGCACCGTTTACAGGTGAAGCGGTTGAGATTGGGCTTGCGAGGACGAATCCATACAGGGATTTATGTAAGATAAAGTTAAAATAAAAAGAAGATTTTCGCGGATCTGAATCGACACGTGAAAATCTTCTTTTTCGCTATCAGAGGAACTATCCGAGCACAGTTCTACTAAAGTTTTCCCTCTGGAACCCTGGAAATGATCGTCCGGTTGATCCGTACCAGGAAGAAGGAGGATACCATAAGTGAAATGACCTCCGCAATCGGGAATGACCACCACACTACATGAAGACCGCCAAGCTTTGCAAGGATATATGCGGCAGGGATCAGTACAAATAACTGACGCATAATGGAGACGATCATACTGAAAAATGCTTTTCCAAGAGCCTGAAATACTGTTCCTGATACAATACAGAACCATGCGATCAGATAGTGGATTCCGATGATCCGCAGGGCAGGAACTCCGATGGTGAGCATCCCGTCCGATGCATTGAACATACCCAAAAGTATCTGTGGGATTCCTTCAAAGCAGAGGAATCCGATGAAGGTGAGGCAGAAGGCAACCAGCATACTGAGCTTGATCGTCTTGAGCATACGTTTTCTCTGACCGGCACCATAATTGTAGGCAATGATCGGAGTAATCCCATTGTTGAGACCGAATACCGGCATGAAGAAGAAACTCTGTAGCTTAAAGTAAACGCCGAATACAGCAGTTGCGGTTGATGAAAACTCGATCAGGATGCGGTTCATGCAGTAAGTCATAACCGATCCGATGGACTGCATAATAATCGTTGGAATTCCAACTGCATAAATGGTGCCGATAATATGGAAATCGAGTCTGAATCCATGAAACTTCAGTTTCACATCATGATTGTACCGGTGGTTACAAAATCCGGCGACAAGTGCGGCAACGCATTGTCCGATCACGGTTGCAACAGCAGCTCCGGTCACACCCATTTTCGGAGCTCCGAGAAGTCCGAAGATCAGGATTGGATCAAGAATGATGTTAGTGATTGCCCCTGTCAGCTGGGAAGTCATACTGAAGATGGTTCTTCCGGTTGAAGTAAGAAGACGCTCAAAGAAGACCTGTGCAAGCAGCCCGAAAGAAAAAATCATGACGGTGCTTAAGTACTCAATTCCGAGTTCCATGATCTCCTGGTCAGCATTTCCAATCTGACTTGCGTAAAAAGGACGGACAATCGTAAAGCCAAGAATGAAAAATACGAGATAGCTGAAAAAATATAAAACGGCAGCGTTGCTTGCAGTTGCATTTGCTTTTTTGAAATTTTTCTCTCCAAGTGATTTGGAAAGGAGTGCATTCATGCCGACACCGGTTCCGGTTCCAACTGCAATAAGCAGTGTCTGGAGTGGAAAGGCAAGTGAAACGGCAGTCAGTGCATTTTCCGATAATTTAGCGACAAAAATACTGTCTACGATGTTGTACAAAGCCTGTACCAGCATAGAAATCATCATAGGCAGAGACATATTAAATAATAGTTTTCCGATGGGCATGGTACCCATTTTGTTTTCTGCGGGTGCAGATGTATTTTCTTGATTCATTTTCTCATTCCTTTCTGTTCTGGTAAAAGAGTAAAAATATTGTAAAAACAGCCACTAAACACATATGATATAGGAAAATACGAAGATAATCAAGTGGAATAAGGGAGTATAAATTGACTTCTTTCGGACAGACGGGTATAATTCTTGTTATATGGAGAAATAGGAAAGGGATATACTAGAATGAGTAATACAAATCAGAAAATCGAAACTTTAAATAAACTGCGTACTGTAGAGGCAATTTATGTACTGATGTCATCCTGTACAAGAATGCCATATGTGGTCTGCGATCCGGAGACATTTGATGATGAGATCCTTCTTTATTACACAGAAGCGGAAGCGAAAGAAGAGGCTATGAAGCTTCAGAAGGAGGGAAATCCAATGCAGCTTGTCAAGGTGGATGAAAATTCCCGCCTGTCATTTTTTACCGGGTTGTTTCCAATGGGAGTCAACTGTATTCTGGTGGACAAAGGGTTGGACGGACAGATTACTGTGCAGCTTGACGAATTGATCACGAGACCGAAGGATGAAGAACTGCCAGAAGGAAAAATACGTGTAGAGAATCCGGAACTGGTGCTGACTGCAGCGTATTTTATGCAACAGATGAGAAAGCCGGATAAACCGGAGATGACGGATGAGTTAAAAGAACTGAACGAAGAAATGCTTGCCCATTATCAGGAGGGGCGTTATATTGTGACTGTTCAGGAGGACAAAGGAATTCCGATTTTGAAACAGAAAGATGGAAAAGTGTATCAGCCAATCTTTACGGATGTGCAGGAAGTTAAGAAATTCCAGAACCTGAACAAGGGTGTAACATTGAAAACCGCTGTTGTAGAAGGAAGTAAGATTCCGGAAATTCTTTCACCGGAAGCATTTGGCGTTGCAGTCAATCCGTTTGGGGTGAACCTGCAGTTGCAGATAAAGAGAAAACCGGCGAAAACGAAAGAAAACGAAAACAAAACACAAGAATAATCGAAAATAAAAAAGAAAAAATGAAAAATTGCAAGAGGAATCCTGATCTGCGGAACAGGTATCGGGGTAAGCATTGCTGCCAACAAAGTTCCGGGAGCTTATGCAGCACTGGTTAACAATGTATATCAGGCTCAGAGAGCACAGCTCAGTAACAATGCCAACATTATCACACTTGGTGCACAGGTTACAGGAATTGAGCTCGCAAAATGCCTCGTAAAAGAGTACTTAAGCGTAACTTTCGATCCGGAATCCCGTTCTATGCCAAAGGTGGCAAGAATTACAGAATACGAAAAAGAAGGTAAATAATCTGAGTTATTCAGAAAGCGTAAAGGGCAGTCCATCAAGGGCTGCTTTTTGCTATAGAAAAACACGATAAGGATATACAATTATAGTATAAATGTATTTGAGATAGAAGGGAAAATGTGATAACATTAGATAGCAAAATTCAAAAAGGGGAAAAGGAAAAAGAGATGAAAAACAAGAAGCTATGGATATTTGGGGGAATCATCCTTTTGATTGTGATCCTGAATCATATTTTTGACTGGTCTTCTTACATAAGTACTGCAGAAAATCTTGAATTTATGAAGCGGATAGTGCAGAATAATCTTCCTCTGGCAATTCTATTGTATATGGTATTGACAGTTGTAGGGTGTGTGGTGCTTGCGCTTCCGGGAGTGACGTTTGCGATACTGGCAGGACTTCTCTTTGGACCAGTAATCGGTACGATTTGTTGTTCTATGGCAACAACGATCGGGGCGGTTCTTGCATTTATTGCAGGACGTTTTTTCTTGAAAGACAGTATTGGACCAGTGGTTGCAAAAAACCGTATCTTGAAAAAATGGTTGTTTGACGATACTGGCTGTAATGAATTATTTGTTCTTATGATTACACGTCTGGTTCCGGTATTTCCATTTAATCTGCAGAATTTTGCGTATGGTATTACAGATATCCGTTTTAGTACGTATGCAATTGGTTCGTTGATATTTATGCTACCTGGTACAGCGATGTATACGGTTGGTATAGCAGGTCTTGCGGATAAGGAGAATAGGTTGCTTTATATTGGAATAGCAGTAGTGCTGGCAGTTGTAGTCACGATAATCGGGATGATCCTGAAAAAGCGTTACCTGAAAGATGACCTGGAAGAAAATAAGGAATAAGGAGTAAAAAGTATGGAAAAAAAGAAAAATATTTGGGTGGGGAAAATAGTAGTGATCGTTTTGATTATTGTATCAATCGGAAGTTATTATGTATTTCCGTCCGTAAAACATGTGATGAATCAGGTATTTAAGATGTTTGCTAGTGGAGACTTTGCAGTGGTCAGAGACTTTGTAGCATCTTATGGGGCATATGCGGCATTGATTTCATTTTTGCTTATGATTTTTCAGTCGATTGCAGCGCCTCTTCCGGCATTTCTGATTACATTTGCAAATGCGAATCTTTTTGGATGGTGGCAGGGAGCTATTCTGTCATGGAGCAGTGCGATGGCAGGAGCAGCGGTATGCTTTTTCATTGCAAGAATACTTGGACGTGATGTGGCAGAAAAGCTTACGAGTAAAGCTGGAATGCAGCAGATAGATACATTTTTTAAAAAATATGGAAAGAATACAGTTCTGATCTGTCGTTTGCTTCCGTTTGTTTCGTTTGATATTGTAAGTTATGCAGCAGGACTTACTTCGATGTCGTTTATATCTTTTTTTGTGGCAACTGGTGTAGGACAGCTTCCGGCAACGATTGTATATTCTTATGTTGGAGGAATGCTGACAGGAGGAGCGAAGTTTCTGGTGACAGGACTGCTGATCCTGTTTGCTCTGTCGGCACTGATTTTTATGGGGAGAAAGATCTACATGGACAGACAGAATAAAAAAGCAAAATAAATGGTATAAAAAAGGGCGTGTGAAAAA